>NYYS01000066.1 GCA_002685855.1 Candidatus Woesearchaeota archaeon | reverse complement strand
TTTGTCGTATTTATTAGGAAACAGTCTAGTTATCTCACCATTGCTTCTCATATTAAGAACTGTCACATAGCAGTCCCTGTTCGCCATCAGATAGATCCTTGCCCGGTCTCCAAGCCTGTAACTGTCTCTGTCAGTCCTGACGCTTATGTGAAATGAGGCATCCCCGGCAGTATCCGGAATATCAAAACCCAGGAGATCAGCACTCTCAGAAGCAACTATCACACCCTTTTCGACAAGTACGAGTTTCGCATAGATTTTAAATGACGATCCTACATTACCCACACTACCAGCTACCATAGTTTCCGCATTAACTATATTGCCCAATTCCTTTTGAGACTCTTCGCTGACAATCCCGGTTTGTGCGATTTCCATCTCTTTAAGTAAATCCGGCAGTAAAACGCGCTCCACGACCTTCAGGTCTGTCAGATTTGTTAATGCATCACAGAACTCTTCTGTCAGATCTTCAATATCAGCCACAGCAACTGTTTTTTCCTTCAGTGATCCTGTGTTTCGGGCTAATTTCTGAACAATATTCCTTATGGCATACCTTGTATACATATCAACTATCTTATCTGAGACAGCACCTGACGGCATCAATGCGTACGCACCTTCAAGTTTCTCAAGTGCTTTCTTAAATTCACCTCTGCCAGCCAGCGTATCTGCACCTCCAATAAGCTGCTCGATTACGCCCTCTCCCAGGTCACGTATGCGTGCTTCAGCCCTTTTCCTGAGAAGCCCAGACTCCGGAGACATGGCGACAAATGCCTTGTACGCATGATAGGCCTCAACTTTCCTGTCACATCTGTCGTTGGCCAGTGCCAGGTAATACTGCGCCTGCTCGTCTCTCTTCCTTTTCCCAGCTACTGCTGAAAAGTAATCGAGGCACTCTTCACACGATTTACGGCCCAGGTATTCAAGTCCGGTTAAGACAGCAGGATCAACTCCTATTACCTTACTCTTGAGCCTGTGATACTCATCCCTGGAATATCGTACCAGCACATAACAGTTGAAACCTGTCCTTCCCCATAAATTCAGTTGTATTACTTCCCGATGCTTATTGATCGTATTCGCACCTGCGTCAAACTCATATGAATATTTGCTGACCTGATTGCGAACATAACTGCCTGTATCACGAACTTCTGCGTCATTGGGAAGCTCAATCTCTGATCGCAGCCTGTCATAGTCTTCCGTAATGCGTGCCTGCAGCATTTTCATAAGCTTGCCTGCGGCATTCGCTTCCGCACCGGCAAACCCGGATTCCAGGGTATTCGCATTTGTCTTCATCCCCCCGAAGTAATAATACTCACCATCATTTTCTGGAGGACTGTTGATCCAGCCGGGCAAAGTAACACTGTTTCCTGTTATAACCTGTTGACTGACACAGCCTGAAAACAGTAAGAATGTAAGCAATAGGATTGAAATAAGTATTCTTTTTGACATCGGTTTTCCTCTATTTATTGCTCTTGGTATAGGCCTGATTTAAGTGATCGCGCAGTGTATTCTTTTGCTCTTCCGGGATCAGGCTGGTAAATTCGCCTGATTTGATTTTAGCAACAACATGGCTTGTAAGATCCGGTATCAGAACATAACCTATCCCAATGGCACCAACAACAATCAATAGTACCCAAAATATTAACGATATGCCCTGCCTCATAATCTTGTAGATCCCGAACAGGGCAAGAAGGCTGCATACAGTAAGAATTGCCAGTGATTTAACATCCAGACTCATTATGTTCAGTGTTTCATTCATGGTAAATGATAGACAGGCTGACTGTCATCTGCAGAGTTGCAGGGCCGGTGGTATCAAAAGGTGCGAAATAAGGATCCTCCTTACAGGCATTCCTGAAATCTGTGCTAGTGTAATTTTGATGATGTACCAAGTCAAGAACGAATTATTCCTCATTCCCTTAAGCAACGCTTTTAAAAATGTGACAACACATAACTATATTTGTCACCTCCGGCATGCAGTGCTTATGATGCGCGAAAAAACACTACACAAGCTTTACCTCATAAACATCAAGCTCTTCCTCAATACCCTTTAACGCAACTTTTCCATTAAATTTCGTATTGACTAACCCCTTCACCTCCCTTTGCACTGCTTCACTGATCAAGATACCTTCAACCGGTGCTTTTGCCTCGAGACGTTGAGCTATATTGACGGCCGAACCAATCACTGTATAATCCATACGTCTCTCAAAGCCCATATTGCCAACCACCACCTCACCTCTGTTTATGCCTATACGTATCTTTATCGGCAATCTGCCCTGTGACTGCCAGCGTCGTTTAAGTTCGCGTGTTTTCTGCTGCATTTCAATGGCTGTCTTTACTGCACACAATGTCTGATCCTCCATCTTAAAAGGGTCTCCATAGAAGGCCATGAGGCCATCACCTATGTACTTATCAATTGTACCTTCATACTTGAATACAATCTTTGACATCTCCTCAAAATATTCATTCAGAGTGGAACGGACCTCTTCAGGCGTCTGAGTTTCACTCCATAATGTAAAGCTGGAGATATCACTGAAAATGATGGTCAGCACCTTCTTCTCACTCATCTCAAGCCTCTTGCGCGACCGAAGGATCTTGTTCAATGTAGACGGTGCAAAATAGCATTCAAACCTGTGCCGAATTAAAGCCTTTTCTTGTCTTTCATATATATAACTATAAATGTTTACCATTATGAGGGAAAGCTGCAGGCCGATGTATGGCCGCACAATATTAGTCAATATATTATGATAGAAAAAAAGGTAGCTGGCAAATGCCAGAAAGGCCATTAATACAAGGATTATGATGAAAGAGAAATTCAGAGTGCCAAATCTTAAGGCAACAAAGATTATCAGGGCCATCAGAGATGTATCTATTGCAATCTGTTTCCAGATGGATAATTCGTAGAGAAAATCTTTAGTAAGGATTGTGTTGGCAACGTTTGTATGAATACCGCACAATGGATATAGTGTCTCTATGGGAGAATTGCCTATATCCATAAAACCTGTCGATACATTTGCCACCAGCACCAGGTCCCCATCCATTACATCCCGTATCCGGCCCAGACGCTCATTATCATCACTGACATTTAAGAGCTCTGCATAATTAAAATGATCAAAGGAATCTCCCCACGGCCCGGCAAAGTTTACGATCATGTTACCCTGTTCGTCAATAGGTATAATAATATCCTCCTTCTTCTGATACGGCATCTTTGCATCGTGGAGTATAATATGCTGTCCGAAGAACACCTCTATGTTTGATGCCGCTACCTGGACATAATCACACACCATACGGAATGTCAGACTCGGGACATAGCCGTCATTATACCGGATGAAGAGTGGAAGCCTGCGATATACACCATCACGGTCAGGATAGGCGTTTATGTGTCCTATCCCCGCACCGTGCCCTCTCAGCTCAGGAAAAGGTAATATTTTTATGCCGGAAGCGCTTAACGGCTTACCCCCTCGACTGACCTTGAGTTTCCATACCTGGTCCTTCATAAATTCTTCTTCATTATATGCCGTCTGTGGTGATACCGGTCTGCCTCTGTTATCACCAAACCCCAGGACCATCGGAAAATAGACTCGTTTTGAGCCTGAGACCGCATCAATAAGGTCCTGATTTTCTTCCGCCTCGGAAGGATCAGAAAACAACATATCATAAGCTATTGCACCCACATTCAACTCAGTCAGGGCATTCACAACCCTTGCGTCAATTGAGTAGTCCCATTCGTGCGGCTTGATTACCTGGAATGTTGAATCATTAATATCTACATGCACTAAATGATTATAGACCTTACCCCTGCCGAATAACTGGTAGCGGACCTGAAACGCATAATCACGTACACGCAGATCCAAGGTATCAAAGACACCGGAAAACATAATAAAAAGGAGATGAGAACCGATAAAGGAACCCAGGATGAGAATAAGTATACGAATGTGTTTATTTTTATTTGTGTTCAAGCCTTATAGTCTTACTATAAATATCTTTTGCACTTACCTCGATAGCATAGCTGTTTATCTCTATCTCTTCTCCCCCTCCTCCTCCTCTCCTGTGCATCGTACCCAGGATAGGGGTCGGCTTCTCTGCAAATACCTTTAACCTGCTGAAGTCCCTCTTAACATTCTTGATCTCGGCAATTACCTTTAACTTTGCAGCTTCTCTGGCACGGCCTGAAGCGGACGTATGGGACCTGGTCAGTGCTTCAAGTTTTTCGAGTCTCTTTACAGAGGCAAGAAGGAAGAATGTTTCTGTACCTTTATGCTGATCTATGGTAAGCCACCTCCCTTCTCCAGGTATACGATATCCCTTGCCAAAGCTGTAGTCTTTGTCAAAATCACTTATCCTGTCAGGAAACAGTAAAAGAAGGTCGTCCTTTGAATCAACCAGATATAGATAGATATATGCACTCTCTTTCGGCTGAATGAATATACTCATAGAATCTCCGGAAAAGATAGTGGTATTCTTAGTAATGCTCAGGGTTCCTCGCTCCCCCTTGTGATCAACAAGAATAATTGCCCATTTAAAGCGCATCTCCAGACTGCCATCATCCTCTTCTTCGGTTGAATAACCTTCCCCTGCAATTAAGAGAAAAGCGGTTATAAATAAAGGCAGAAAAATATATCTCATTTTATATATCCCCATAATTCCTTCAGGCGCGGATTCTAAAGCAATACCGGCTGAATATCCCGGTCAAAAAAGAAATAGAACTGCCACCGAGGGCACAGAGTCAAAAGAAAAGTCAGGCTTACACAGATAGAAACAGATAATCAAATAACCAAGCCGCCTGCCCGCCAGTTTGTTGGGCGGGTATCATTTCACGGAACGAACAGGACGCACATAGCCTTTGTGGATGGGGGGCCAGTGCACTTGACCATAGTTGAAGGCCACACGACCAGCGCTGAAGGCGACGCCCCACTCAGCCCCCGAACTAGATTTATCACCAGTCCAGATGAATCTTTGCTTATTACTAAAGATAGGATCTTTATATAATTTATTCCTCTTGCTCGATTCCAGCAGTGAGACAGCTTCTTCTACTGTCGGCAGTCTCCAATCGTTGTATCCAGCATACCCTCTCTTATTAAGATCCTTGACCCACTTCCGTGCCTTCGTGTGAGAATTGTTTTCCCTCTTTATCTGTTTTCCTGCTGTCCGACCAGGTCATTAAGGCGGACGAGAACAGGGCCAGCCCAACCTCCTTTCCGGGAAGTGTCTAGTTCAGCGTGGTGGGCATTACCCATCCTACTGACTACATAAAAAGTTAAAAGTGCCTACATTTTCTGTGGCTGATTTTTTTCTTTTATAGTCCCTGCTTCAAGACAATTCTGTTCCTGCTGACCGCCTCTGCTGCAAGGTCTAATCCTGACACGGCCTTGAGCTTCTGCAGGATCTGCCAGCTCTGTTCTGTAGCCTCGATATCTATGATTGAACGCCCTTTTTCATCATAGTTCCTCACGTATCTGTTCAGTATGCCACGAACCTTCAGGAGATCAAGCGTAAACCTCTCGAAATCATCGTTGCTCATCTCCTTTACCTGCACCTCTATTTTGTTAATATTTGATACAACGTTTTCGAGTATACCACCGGCAATATATTTTCCCGCCTTTTTGCATGCATTAGTTATAGCCGCTACCTCATTATTGGCACCTTCACCCGTGACTATCCTGCTGAATATGACTACTGAATTGTCTGTCTGGATCCCCCTGATCTCCAGACTGGCATTGACAGGACGTACGGTCACGGCACCGATGGTTATCTCGTCACCCGTATTTGTTATGACATGCCCCATTACCACGATCTCACAACCATTTTCTGTACCGATGCTGGCGGCTGTTGTAATATTGCCGCTCAACAATTCCTTCTTCTGGCTCATCTCCAGGTTGTGCCTGAACCTGTCCTCACTTATTACCTCAAACCCCTGTTTTATGAGTACACCTGAGAGCTTTGCAACAGCAAAGTTTGAAGAAACCCTTTCGCCAAAATCGTCTTTAGTCACCACAACCATAATCCTTGGGTTTCCACCTTTCTTTATGAGCCCAACCTTGTGCATCTTCTCTAATATCTCTATGTCATCAGATACCTTCCCCAGCCGTACTCTGGCGCTCAGAGTCAGATGGTACAGCCCGTCAGACTTCCTTCCTTCAGTCATTATCTCGTAATCAGGAAGCAGATATCCCTGAGACGTAGCAATTATATTGTCTTCTATAAGTTGATAGTTTCTTGTGAGAGTATTGGAATCTACGTACACACCTACTCCTTTCTCCACTGCCATCCTCTGTGCATGACTGAGAGCCTCGTCCCTGGCCATGGCAGTATCCTCCAGTGCGGAATTTCCCTCTGCCATCACTTCTATGGTATCTGTCTCTCCAGAGACACGGCCTGCCGCAACCACCGAAAGAATGAAAAGGCAGATAACGCTAAAGGTCACTCTTGTTTTCATATTATGATCCTTGTATATTGTGCAAAAAATAAAACATTGACATATATAATTATATCTTTAACACATCTGTTTGTTTACTTACAGGCGGGTATACTTAAATGAAACTGGAAAAGTATAAAGTATATTATTGCATTTCGGCTTGATTCCCCCCTTAAGCACCCTCAGGCTTTCTTCTTTTAGGTAGAGAGAGCTTGAGCAGTCTGTTCAGGTGTTCCCTGGAACCCTCCAAACCACATGTTTTCACTACATGTCGGCACTCGTAAGTAGTAAGAAAAAAGAGATAAGCTCTTCCTGAGAATACCCATACCGGATATGATATTAATATTAGAGTTATAATGTCACTCCTTGACCCTGGCCTGGATCTTGTTCTGTGTCATGTCTGTTACGTCAATCATAACAGTACCCATCTTCTGTGTTACCAGCATTTCGGCCAGTGTCTGTGTGTCGCCGCGCAAGTCTATCTCCAATTTTGCAACACCACCGGTAAATGATCTCTGGTGTATGCTCTTTACGCCCCTTACATTTCGTGTCAATGCCTTCTTGAACTCTATAAGGTCCGAAAAAGAACCTATGCCTGAAATGACAAGAACAACAGATCCGAGATTCGTTGTCTCATCACTCCATTTTGAGAGTATCTGATCGATCAGGGTGTCTGCCAGTTTCTCACCGGCACTCTTAAATGCCTTATGCGCCCCCTTCACTACACTGATATGAGCCTTGGTACTCATCCTATCATCGGCAGCAATAATCTCTGCATTGTCCGCCCGAATCACCCTGGCGGTAACATTAGCATTTATTGATTGCAGCTTACTGTCGTTCTGCACATAACCAGAGGAACTTGCCGTAGCCTTACCAATAACGACTACCTCCGCTCCATACTGAAGGCCAATCTTCGCGGCAAGCATGTTGTCACCCTGAAGGGCACTGAGCAGCTGATCCCGTTTTGCAACTTTTTTTACCGTATCAGCGTCGATAACTTTAAACCCCTTTTGTTGGAACATCCTAATCATAGAGTTTTCTGTTACAGAAAGGTTTTCGAGAACCTGGAGATCCTTTTCCTCTATAGTTTCAACCGCGATAATCATCACCCTGGGCTTGTGCTTTCTCTGCATTAAGAGACCGATTGCCTCAAGATCTCCCCTGATACCATCGGTTCCTACAGTTGCATGGATTTTAATCCTGTACAAACTGTTTTCTTCCAATTCTTGAATAATCTTATAATTCTTAACATATCCCCTGGACTTTGAATAAACAGTATCACTAAGGAGTACCATATTTTCTACCATGCTCTCTGAGTCGATAAAGGTACCTACCACCTGTTCAACAGCCCTCCTGAGCGCGTCTTCTATAGCCATATCCCTCGCGCTTGCCGCCGAAACAGTCACCGCACCAACACCTTCTGAGGTTACTTCAAGTTCTTCTCCTGAAGAAACAGCAGCACACATAACCAGGAAGAACAATCCCGGGACCAGACACAGGAGGTTTGTTTTTATTAATTTATTCATGTTTAATTGTTTATACTTGACCGAAATTCAGCGACAAGTTGAACTCAACACAGCTCCATCAACATAACCTTTGGAGGCTTCTCTCACGAAAGTCACGAATGCTTTTTTTGTATCTTTTCGTGTGATTAGCATGCGCTTATAAAACTCTTGCACATTACATTTAAACAAATCCACAATCTCAAGACATTCTCAATCCCAATCTGTACTTTCTATTAATGGTGCCAATTCTATCTCAACATCCACTTCGTATATACCGTCATTTACCCTTCTCTCAACTACAATAGCACCTTTTATGTAACCTTTAACCTTTGCCTCTATCTTGTCACTTTTGGTTACCATATCAACTATATATGTGTCACTGGACACCTTGACCCCCAGTGCCGTCTCAAGAAGTTGCCTTTTTGCATCTACTTCTGCGGCACGAAAACCCAGAGAGCTTTTTTGTGCTTTTACCATATTGGGATCGTCCGGGGCAGCACCATAACCAGTTGCTTTTATAAGATAACCATCACTCGTATCACTGTCCATAGGACCGACACTAGAACCCGAACTGCCCGCAGACTTCTTGTCCTCATCACTCGGAGGGGCGCCCATTCCGACAGCCTTAAATACCTTACCGTCAAAATTAACCGTAGTCCCCAGTATATCAGTTACCGGGCCCAACTCAATCTC
>NYYS01000065.1 GCA_002685855.1 Candidatus Woesearchaeota archaeon | reverse complement strand
TTCTTCAAATATTCTTTATCCTTCTAGGTCTTTTATTCTCGATGGAATCCACGCCCATCATCCAAACTTTATTCATTATTTCAAGAACCATGAATTTGAGACTGTTAAAGTCTTATTAATAGCAAGCTTTAAATACCTTCAACGTTTTAAAAGAAAAGAAACGCCTCCTTCAGACGAGGTTATTAGTAGAAGATTAAGAGAATATACAGACTGGGTATATCCTCATAGCATTGATTCGATAGTACAATTGGAAGTGGGACTCGATCATGCACTTATAGAGAGAAAAAATGGTTTGCAAGGGTGATGTATATTAAAGTTGGAGTAACAACATCTGTACTGGATCAGAGGAATTGGTTCGATCAATTAAATAAATTACCAAGTAGAACTATTGAAATAGGAGGTCGGTCAGCAAGACTATTTTTTGATCCTGGCTGGATCGAGAAAATTGGAAAAAAGATCGCAGGATATGATTTAAGCTTTCATTCAGGGACTGTGAAGATTTTTCTATCAGAAGAATAGTATACACAAGCAGAGATTGAAAGATTAAAAGCTGAGATAGTGGTTTGCAATAAGTGGAAAATTAAAGAGCTCGTATTTCACCTGAAACATGAAAAGCTTGAAAAGAAGGAGATATCACAATTACAAGAAATCGTAAAATTTGCCCAATCCTATGATGTTGAACTGCTATATGAGGCTAACGGATGTCTTGTGGCAGATGTTACATTGGATCTATTAGAAAAATTCCCAGATATTAATTACAACTTGGATTTAGGCCACTTGAATGTAGGAATTGAAACAAAAAGATTCGGTCATGATCTGAACAGTTTTTTAAAGAAGATTGATAAAAGAACAACCTATGTTCATGCCCATAACAACCAAGGAAAAGATTCGCATACTGCTTTAAAAGATGGAAGCTTAGACTGGAAACATGTCTTAAAAGAACTTCACCATGTTAAAAAGATCATTACTGAAACACGAACAATAGAAGATAATCAATCAGATATTGATGATATAAACAAGTTTATCAAAGAATCAGCAAAATAATTGTTGAATAATTGGCTCGTCTTCTTTATCAAGTCCAAAATCTCCTGGAAAAATCGGAACTCCAGAATTAAACACCTTAATAGGATAATGACTATCAGATCCTCCTGACATTCTAAAACCTTTTTCAATACATCGATCTTTCACAATCTTCTGAAGCTCTTCATTACTTGTGCCATACTCTATTCCATTTTCCAAATAGGGATAAGAGACCTCTATAAAAACATCCTCTGGCTCAAATGAATTAAAATATTTATGATTGTTAGTTCTTGAAAAAAGAGGGTGTGCCCATACAGCAACGCCATTAGATCGTTTTATTAATTGAATTATTTCATATGGGTCAAAGTGGTCAACCTCTTTTTTTGTTAGGCTAAACATCTTTTTTTGTCTAAAATCCCTTCTTGTTTCTTGCCATCTACTGTAGAGCTTTTTAACATCAGCGAAATACCTAAAAATATCAATGGCTGTTACAAAAGGTTTACCACTAAAACTCATAATATCAATCTCATCAATATCCCATTTTTTTTCTTTAAGTTGAGAAATTAAGGATCTTCCGTGTTCTGTATGAGCCCTATAAAAGTCTTTAAATTTCTGTTTTAAGTAGTCTTTATCTCTCTTTCTAAGCTGCAGGTTATAACCTATTATGTGTGCATCAATACATGAGAATTCAATGCCGAGGACGACATCAATTCCTTCTGCCTTAGCTTGTTCTTCAAGGCTTTGGTTAGGGAAATTGTCATGATCACATATTCCAATTCCTTTTACCCCCCTATTCTTAGCGAGAGAGATCAGTTCTTTTCCATCCACTCCACAGTCAAATGAACGGTTTGAGTGGTTATGCAAGTCATATTTGAAGACCATGATAAGAGGGGATATTATTTATATATAAATAACTACGCATGTTAGTTAATAAAAAACATAAAGGAGATAATTAAGATCCCTCTTTCATTAGAGGGCCTGATTATTGTTTTTAAAGTAGCATATTTCTTTTCCTGAAACTCTAAAACCAAGCCCATCTCCCTTCTTCCATCCCTTCATCCTAGCTATCTCAGCAGGTATCGTAATACTCATCCTTCCCTTCTGTTCCTGTATTTTTGGCATAAAACCACCTCCAAACCAACAATATTTATATATCAGCTCTCCTTAAGGATAGAATAAGGAATATTTAAGAATTCGAGTCATAAAAACAGGCTCAAATTGAAACAATTCATCAAATCCGGGCCTTGGCGCTTTTTTTTATTTTAGATATAGTACAATAAATTCATCAGTCTTCTATGATCCAAAGAATCTTCTCAACACCTGCCTCATTAACAAACGTTTTAACCCTTGTAAAACCAACATTTAGTAGAATCTTGATAACTCCTTTGTTCATCGCCTTACATTGAGCAAAGATACATCGAAACTTCTTCTTAAGACCATACCTAACAACTTCCTTAAGAGCGGTAGTTGCTAAACCCCTTTTTCTAAACTCCGGATGAATCCATAAATGTACTCTCCCTTCATTACTCGCGGGATCCCAATTCTGGTGCTGCAAAACAACATTCCCTGCATACCTCCCATCAATATCAATACTAAAATATTCAGAATCCTTCTCCTTCTCCTGAAGAAGATATCCTTCAATTTCCCTCTTCGCCTCCTCCAACGTAGTAGGAACAGACTCTAAATTTCTTTTCGTTTCCTCATCCTGCATAACCTCAAAAAAACTGGGCACATCAGAAAGAGAAAGAGGCCTCAAAATAAACTCCTTTCCTTTTAGAATAGTCATTCCCTTCACCAGCAATAAAGATATATAAACCTAATGAAACAACTTATTTTTTATCAATATGGTTATTAAATCAAACATAAAAAAGAAAGTATAGCCTATCTGCATACACAGTTCCACAACCTCTTCTTCTAACCCATAGAGGAACTTTTTTAAATAAAACCATTCTTTCAACTCTGAATGGGTCCATAGCTTAGTCCGGTTTGAGCAATCGGCTCTTAACCGATAGGTCAGGGGTTCGAAAGAGATCTTTCAAAGGAGGTCTTTCAAAGACCTTGGAGAAGGAGACGGGAGGACATTCGTTATGCTCAGTCCTCCGGGCTACTTTGTTAAGAAAGATTTCGTGAAAGTCCCCTTGGACCCATCTTTGCCCTGTTGGTGTAGTCCGGTAAATCATTTCAACAAATGGTTTGGATAACCAATCATCCAGCCCTCTCGAATCTTTGGAGACAGGCTGGGACTCGGGTTCAAATCCCGGACGGGGCATCTTTATTCTCCTAAAATCCCATAAATTATTTAAACCATCATCAACAATAATCTCTATGACTCAAGTAGACATCGTCGATGAAGAAGGAACCATCCTCAGAACAGAAACAAGAGATAAAGCCCACAAAGACCATCTCCTTCACAAATCCATCCACGTCATTATCATAAATAAAAAAAACCAGATCCTTCTCCAGCTCAGAAAAAAGAACAAAAAACAATATCCTCTCTACTGGAACGGTTCAGTCGCTGGACACGTTGACCACGGAGAAACACCCGACCAGGCAGTACTACGAGAAACAAGAGAAGAAATTGGAATCAAAACCCGAACAAAACTCTTAGGATTTGGAACACGCCTCCACTCCCTTGGTACCTCCATTATCAACGACTCTGTAGAACACGAACTCGTTCACATCTACTACGCACGATACAACGGACCCATAAAACTAGACGAACGCGAAATAGAAAAGATCAAATGGATCGACGCACACGAACTAAAACATAAATTCCGAAACATGACCCTGACCCCCCATTGTATAGAAGCCCTCAAACGTGTCTTTAAAAAATATTTCTAAACAATCCTAACATCGACCAAGGAGCCTACCTGCAGTGCAAATAATCACCGATAATGTACACCCCATTCCCTGTCAAGATCCCTTCCATAACAGATCCCATACCATTTTGTGGGCTCGATCTTTCCGGCCAGGACAGCAAACACACCAGTATCCAATTCCTTCTTCTCCCCTTCCAACTTCTCCTCAGGGGGTTTCTCCTGGTACTCGATTTTTATATCTATACTCATCAGCTTCACCTCCATTTTTTCTATCAGAAACACCCCCTTATTATAACACTTTGTTGTAGAAATTTCCTCAACAACTAAACCAATCATAAAGACACAAACTATTTATAAACAACCCCCTTCTCAACCCCCATGTGCGGAATACTCGGACTCTTCCACGACAAAAACAGTACAGCGAAGCTCCTGACAGGCCTCTCTATCCTGAAAAACAGAGGAAAAGAAGCCTACGGACTCGCAAACTCTACAACAACAATCCACGCACCCACAATCCCAACACTCAAAACAAAACTCAAAACAACCCAACTCCGAACCAACCTTCTCGCACACTGCCTCCACGCTGTCATCAACCAAATCCCCCAACCCCTTAAAAGAAAAGGAATCCTCATAGCCAACTGCGAAATCTACAACTGGAAACAACTCGCCAAAAAACACAACTTCAAAGCAGAAAACGACGCCGACCTCTTACTCCAACTCCTCGACAAAGAACAACCTACACAAACAACCCTCAACCAACTCGACGGAGTCTACGCCTTCGCCTACCTCGACAACAACATTCTAACAATAGCAAGAGACATACTAGGAGTAAAACCCCTCTGGTACTCAGCAGCAGACACATTCGCATTCGCATCAGAAAAAAAAGTCCTCAAAACCTGGAAACAAAACTTCATCGACGAACTCAACCCAAGAACCATCCTCCACTACAACACAAAAACAAAAAAAATCACAACCACTGAAAGAACCTTCTTCACCCTAACAAAACCCCACACCAAAAAAACAACAACAGAAAAACTCCCAAACATCTTACAAAAAGCTATCACAAAACGCTTCCCAAAAGAACCCTTCGGAATCCTCTTCAGCGGAGGAATAGACTCATCCATAATCGCAAAAATCGCACAACAACACAAAAAAAAATTCACCTGCTACACCACTGCAGTCCAGGAAAAAAACTGGAAACCCTCCCACGACCTTATAGCAGCACGAAAAACAGCAAAACTCCACAACTTCCCCCTAAAAGAGATCATCCTCACAAAAAAAGACATCCCTAAACTCCTAAAAGAAGTTGTCCCCCTCATCGAAGACTCCAACGTTGTAAAAGTAGGCGTCGCCCTCCCCTTCTACGCAGCATGCCAGCAAGCAAAAAAAGACAACATAAAAGTCCTCTTCTCTGGCCTCGGAAGCGAAGAACTCTTCGCAGGCTACCAACGCCACCACAACAGCCAGAACATCAACAACGAATGCCTTTCAGGACTCAGAAAGATCTATGAAAAAGATCTCTACAGAGACGACGTCATAACAATGAACAACACCCTCGAACTCCGCCTCCCCTTCCTCGACAAACAACTCACCCAATTCGCCCTTCAAATCCCCCCACAACTAAAAATAAAAAACAACACAGGAAAATACATCCTCAGAAAAATCGCACAAACACACCTCAACCTCGACAAAGAAACAGCCTGGCGCCCAAAAAAAGCAGCACAATACGGATCCAACACAGACAAAGCAATCCAAAAACTCGCCCAACCACAAACAAAATCCGCCTACCTCAAACAGTTCTACCCCCAGGCCAACCTCAAACTCGGAGTCCTCTGGAGCACAGGAAAAGACTCCTGCTACGCAGCACACATCATGAAAAAACAAAACTATGAACTCGCCTGCCTCCTCACAATACAATCAACAAACCCCGACTCATTCATGTTCCACACACCCAACATCCACCTCGCAAAACTCCACGCAAAAGCAGCCAACCTCCCCCTCATCATCCAAACAACAAAAGGAGAAAAAGAAAAAGAACTCTCAGACATGGAAACCCTCCTAAAAAAAGCAAAACAACACCACAACATAGAAGGCGTAATCGTCGGAGCAATCCTCTCCACCTACCAACGAGACCGCGTTGAAAAAATCTGCGACAAACTCTCCCTAAAAATATTCTCTCCCCTCTGGCACATGGACCAGGAACTCCTCATCCACAACCTCCTAAAAGAAAACTACGAAATAATCATATCCAGCATCGCAGCAGAAGGATTCACAAAAGAATGGCTCGGTAAAACCATAACAAAAAAAACAATCCAACAACTCAAACAACTCAACCAGATCAACATCGCCGGAGAAGGAGGCGAATACGAAACACTAGTCCTCGACTGCCCGCTCTTCAACAAAAAAATAAAAATCACAAAAGCCAAAAAAACAATGGACACCCCCCACTCAGGACGCTACACCATAGAACAAGCAGAACTAAAAGAAAAAAGATAAACTATCAATAAAACAATCCTTCTTCAACCCTCAACAACGTTCCCTTCCCCAAAACCCAACCCCTCAAACTCAGAAAAACTCAACACCTCATACTCATTCTCCTTCCACCGAATCTTTCCCGAAACATAATACCTCTCACCACTCCCTCCAAACCACCACCCTTCTCACCATCTCCATCCCCCACAACTCCTCCCTCACCATCAGAACTACCTTTTCCACCATACCCACTAATCAACAGAACCAAACAAACAACCCAAACAACCCAAAATCGCATACCCTCTTCCGGGAAAACACCTTTTAAATAATTATCTCTTTGTTCTGCGAGCCTCTCACGAGGCTCGGACCCACAACCTTTAAGAAGCCCTGCCTATCCCCATAAAAATGAGCAGAACATCAGCCATTGCAGTTATGTCAACAATAGGAATCCTCTCAATCTATCAGGTCTACCGCGTAGAAAGAGGACAAACCTCAATAGAAGAATCCCGCCTAGCTCAAAAAATGCAGGAAATAAAAGACAGCCCCCACACACAAACAACAAAAGACGGCTCCACAACCCTGTACACCTTCTCACACACAAAACCTCTCGACCACCCCTTTTTAGAATCCTCTGTTGAAGTCATCGTAGCCGATCTCCTTCCTCAAGGTCCCTCAGAGGGTGATAGCCTTACCTATACAAGAATTAACAATGGATCCTCTTGGGAAGGCTTCAGATGCCGATTCACCTCATCCCTAGGTGTTCCTCGCGTAGAAGAAGACCCTCGCTACAACAACTATCCAAATTTTATCGAGGAAGAACTCTATCAGGACCTTCATGCCCGATTAAACCCAAACAAAAACTTCCATATAGAAAATAAATCATCCCGAACCAATAACCACCAAAGAGTAGTCAAAAAAACGAAAACTTAATAAATAGCAAACACCTAATGATTGCATGAATCTCAGAAGACCACTCACAAAACTCCTATTAGCAACAACCCTAGTCACAACACTAGGCTGCGCATCAACCAACCACCCAAGATCAGGCCAGCCAACAATGGACGACCTCAACCAAGGCAACCAACGTACAATCAATGGCGAACTCTTTGCAGAATTCCCCTCAACTCAAAGAGTAGTAGACAAAGCATTCGTCAGACAAACCGGCTGCAACTATGAAGCCTTTGCACCCATAACAGGAACACCCTATGCCATCAAAGTAAAAGCATCCCATCCCACGTATGCACTCGCAGGAGCAACCTCAACCGCCAACACCATCAGAGATGGAGTTCGAGCAGGAAAAATCTACATCTCAGATCTCGAAAAAGCCGACAGAAACAAAGACAAAGTCCTAGATAAAAAGGACGTAAAAGGAATTAAAACCCATTAAACCCCTTCTTTAAAAATAAACTCTCCTTCTTTACTAAAGCTTTATATACAAAAAGGGATAATTCCCTAGCTATGGTCCTCATCCAAGAAAAGGGAACGCAACAGCCCCTCACAGATGAACAGATAAAAACACTTCTCAAAATAGTCCCAACCTGGCAGATCATAGAAGAAAAACTCTGGAACGACTACGATTTCCCCGACTTCAAACAAACAATGGCGTTCGCAAACAAGATAGCCCAACTCGCTGAAAAAGAAAACCACCATCCAACAATCACAATCTCACAAAACAAGGTTGAAGTAGAAATCTTCACCCATTCAAGCAACAACTTATCAGAAAAAGACTTCTCACTTGCAGAAAAGATTGATGCATTAAAATAAAAATGGAACAAGAACTCACCTTCTCCAACAGCCACGGAATCCGCATCAAAGGAATCCTCTCCCTCCCAGACCAACCCACAAAAAAAATTGCAATCCTCTGCCACGGATTCACCATAAACAAAAACAACTCAACAAACCAGGCACTAACAAAAACACTCCTAGAACACAACATCGCCACATTCAGATTCGACTTCTTCGGACACGGAGAAAGTCAAGGAAAATTTGAAGACATCACCCTCACAGAAGGCATCGACGATGCCACCCAAGCCATAGAAACAGTAAAGAAAAAAGACTTTCAAAAAATCGCCCTCTTCGGCTCAAGCTTCGGCGGAGCAGTCGCAATAGCAACTGCAACAGAATCCGAAGACATCGACCTCCTCTGCCTTAAAGCACCCGTCATCGACTGGCCCTCCCGCTGGCAATCCAAACTCGGCGAACAAGGCATGAAACAATGGCAAGAAACAGGCTCAACAACCTACCAAGGAAAAGACGGCCCATTAAAACTCAACTACACACTCTACCAAGACCTCTTAGAATACGACCTCTTTGCATTCGCAAAACAGATAAAGATCCCTGTCATGATCGTCCACGGAGACAACGACCAATCCGTCCCCCTTCAACAAGCAAGCGAATTCATCGACTTCCTCCAATGCAAAAATTGCCTCGAAGTCATCGAAGGAGCAGACCACTATTTTTCAGATGAAAACGACTTCAACAAAATGATCCAGCTCATAACAGACTTCATCAAAGAAAAACTCTAAAGAAACCTTTTTAAGCACACCTCCTTCTTCCTTAAATAATGCCACAGTCGCATACACGAAAACAGGAGGTGTTTTCGGTCGCGCCTTTGGCTGCGCCACAGTCGCATAACTCGGTAGTGCGCTCGCCTCGAACAGGAGATAAGAACACAACATCCTTATCAACAACAGAGAGCGAGTTCCTCACGGAATTCTCGGTTCAAATCCGGGCTGTGGCGTTTTCTTCAAAAAAAGATTATGCCGAAGCGGAGATTTGAACTCCGGACCTCCACGTCACCCAGCAAGCTGTAATCATCGGCCTAAACCTCATGGCTCAAATCATATGAGCGTGGCGCTCTAACCAGGCTGAACTACTTCGGCATAAACAAAGAAACCTACTCTTCTTTTAAAAAACTGCTGATTTTTTCCCTCAGAATAAGATCCTCGCCAGCATCATACGTGTTCCGTGCCCACTGAGAAAGCCCATCCCCTTCAAACCGGGGAATCACATGGTGATGAACATGAAATACCTCCTGACCCGCCGCCTTATTCACATTCAACCCAATATTAACACCATCACAGGTAGTAGCCTTCACAACCGCCTCAGTCACCTTCCGCAACGCAGCAGTAAACCCACCCATCATCTCAACAGGAAGATCCAGAAACGTTTCAAAATGCTTCTTTGGAATTAAAAGACAATGCCCCTTTGACACCGGCCGAATATCCAGAAAACCCAAGTACTCATCATCCTCATAGATCGTATGACAAGGAATATCTCCAGAAACAATCTTGCAAAAAATGCAATCATCCACTTACAACCACCTCTTCACTCCATCCAACGTAATAATTTTTCGCTCATAACTTCTCCGATCCCTTCGGTCAACCAACACCGCAGCAATACCAACATTTCCCGCCGCCTCAACATCCGACTGAAGACTATCTCCAACCATCAAACAATCCTCCTTTTTCAAACCATGCTTTTCCAAAACAGCAGAAAAAAATTCAGGATCGGTTTTCAAAAAACCAAGTTCACAACTCAGAAACACATCTGTAAAATACTTCCGCAAATCATACTTATCTACAACTTCGTCAACAACACCTTTATTTGAATTAGCAACCAAAAACAGTTTATACGATTTAGACAACTCTTCCAACACCCCAACACTTTCCTGAAACGGCTTTGCCAACAGTTTATTCTTATTCCACAATCCAATCAACTCCTCCATCTCCACCTTGTTTTCTTTAATCTCAAACCCAGAAAACACTGCAGAAAACGCATCCTGTAAACTATCAAACTCCTTTGTCATAAACGCTTCCTCAAACCGATGAACAAACTCAGGAAACGGAACATTTAACCTCAGTATCTCCTGCACCTGCCGACTCGGACTCGGAAATACACCATTCTCTACAATCGTTCCCCAGAAATCAAAAAGTATAGCTTTTACCATTCTTCACACCGAATTATCCCCGAAACATAACATTCTTTATATGTTTTTTTAAAAATATGGACTGGCCGGGATTTGAACCCGGGGCATCTTGAATCTGCCGAATGGGAAATTCGTTTGCCAACCAAGCACTCTATTGCCTCCATGCTATTCATGGTCCAGGCTGAGCTACCAGCCCATATAATCTGTGGAGCAACAAGAGGTTTATATAGCTTGCGGGGAATCATAGACTATCTTGAAAATAAAGATATGCCGATATTATCAATAGGTGCCAATAAAATGTGAGCATCCCTTAATATGCTGAAGACATACAAGTTCAAAAGATCTTAAATGCAGAAAGTTTATAAATTATAAATCAGATCTTTCACTATGAAAATATTTCCCCTATTTTTCGTGTGTCTGCTGTTTTCACTTTTTCTATTTGTAGGATGCACTCTTGAGCAGGAAGATAAAGATCTCAATCTTGAAGCCTTTGAAGAGCAAGAATCATTAGATAACGATGTCATAAAAGAGACCACACAAACCGAAGAGCCCATTCCGGTTGAACAAAAAATAGATAACAGTCTCATCATTCAGGAAAACCTAGGAGGATACAGTTTAGAACTTTATTCAGATGACGTCTTTTGGGATTTAGGTGATGGAGGCGATCAGGATCTTATGACCCGACTTGGACCTATAAGGTATAAAAAAGAAGATCTAATAATCCAGATCGTTGTCATGGAATATGAGGATGAGAAAACTTCACAAGAGGTATTTGATAAAGTACAAAAACAATGGCTTGATGAATCAACATACAGTTTTGGTGAATTTGAGTTTCAATCTGGAAGTGGTGGTATTGGTTGGATAAGCAACAAATTTAATATCGTTTTAGCAGTAAACACAGAAGGTCCCTTAGATATTCCTTTAGATATTCTGACTCCCTATGTGGAGATGTATCCCCCAAGTTAAACAACGAGTTGGACTCTACTTCTCAAATTTTTCTGAGATATAAAGTATGGACTGGCCGGGACTTTCAGATAGATCTTTCATTTGTAAGTAGCCTACTGGACTTCACGAAGTGAACGTCCAGGAAGTCTCCTTCTCCGAGGTCTTTGAAAGACCTCCTTTGAACCCGGGGCTTTTCCGTTGCGAACGGAACACTCTGCCGAACTGAGCTACCAGCCCACACCCCAAAGAGAACAGATCCATTTTTTAAACCTTCCCCCTTAAAACACCCCTTTCTGCAAATAATCCTGTTCAATCCCGAACACAACATTTATAAATTCTCAGAAGCAAAAAAACCCATGCAGATCTCAGAGGAAGTAAAAGTTCGCCTTCATGACATAGAAGAAGGCTACTACAGAATCGTTTCACTCCTCTTCTTCCTCATCATGATCATCTTCATATTCTGGGTCGCATTCTCTGCAAAAGCATCCCTTCAAACAGTGTCACTCTCCTTTCTTCCTACCTTTCTCCTCATCATCATCGTCATGGCACTCATCGACAAACAGTTCTATCACCTCTATTACAACTGGATCATCGCCATATTTTTACTCATTATCTTCTACATCATGGGCTACATGCAGATCCTCAGCTCAACCGTAGACTTCCCACTCCTCTTTGGACTAAACATCATCCTCTGTTCACTCTACCTCTCCTTTCTTGGACTTGGTAAACAGATCGCACAAAAAGGAATCATCAAACCAAAATCAGAGATGATATCTGTTAAAACTAAAAACCAAGAACCACAACCAGAAAAAAAAGAGGAGATCATCGAAGTCGTTCACTCAATTGAAGACAGATGTAAAGCAATCAACTTTGTCATCGGAAGAGTCTACGGAAAAGCACACGGCGGAACAGAGGAGATGAGAAGAACCCTACGAATCGATCCCGTCCTTTACAACGCATTTAACGAACTCAAAGATCAGAACATAGAAGAGGTAAAAGACCACATAAAAAAGATTCTGGATCTCCTCCTATCCAAACTCGCCCTCTACGATCTTCCTGAATCAGCAGTCTTCAAATCAACAGCAGGACTTAAAAAACTGGAACGAGATGAAGATGGTTCAGACAAGGTTATCGACGTACTCCTAAAAAACGATAAAGACCCTGTAAAAAACTATATTGATGCCGCAACAAGCTTCTGCAAACAGGCCCTTAAAGAACTCAACGAACAGTAAAATATGGTACCACTTGTAAACAACTACAGGGCTCAGAAACCACAACTTTTATAAATTTAAGCCTTTTAGCCCCTCTAAGAGGAAAATTTGATCCTTAAACAGAAAAAAAACTTGTGAGGTGTGACGAAAATGTCTGACATGATTGTAGTGAAAGCAAAGTTGAAAGATTTAGCAAAAGGATATAATATCGCTGGTGATTTCGCTGACGCACTCGATGCAAAAGTAAAAGGTCTAGTAAAAGATGCAGTCGAAAGAGCAGCAGCAAATAATAGAAAAACAGTGATGGCAAAGGATTTATAAGTCCTTTTCATTCTTTCTTTTTCTTTTCTTTTATCTTCTTTCGTATCAAACCTATTGTTTTCTTTACAGAATCCAGCTTATTCTTATCCTCAGCACTCTTCGCCTTTCTCAGCAACTTTAAATAATAGATCTCTAAACTCTCCAATTCTGTTTCGATCTCCTCTAATGCAGGATTAATAAGAGGACCCAAAAAAATAGTGGGTTCTTCAACATCCTCATGAGGAAATTCAATATTCTTTGCACTTCGTGCCAGCGAAGCAAAAAGAATCTGACTATGAGAGATCATTTTGTTAGCG
>NYYS01000064.1 GCA_002685855.1 Candidatus Woesearchaeota archaeon | reverse complement strand
CGAATTGTCCGCCTCGTTCTTTGTTCATTCGAAAGTAGGCTTGGAGTGGAATTTCTACTTTGACGTTGGGAGGGACGTAGATGAATGTTCCTCCGCTCCAGACTGCTGCGTGAAGCATGATGAATTTGTGATCGTTAATAGGTATGCATTGTGTCATGAAGAATTTTTTTACGAGTTCAGGGTGTTTTTTTACTGCCTGGTCCATGTTGAGAAAGATTACACCCTTTTCCTCCCATTTTTTTTTGAGGTTGTGGTAGATGATGTCTGAGTCGTATTGTGCGCCTACTCCTGAGAGGGCTTTTTGTTCTGCTTCGGGGATTCCTATGCGTTCAAATGTTTGTCTGATATCTTCTGGGACCTCTTCCCAGGTGTTTGATTGTTCTGCGTCTGGACGGACATAATATACTATTTCGTGAAGGTTGAGTTCTGAGAGGTCGGGTCCCCAGTTTGGTAGGGGTGTTTGCTGAAATAGTTTGAGTGCTTGTAGACGTTTTTGAAGCATCCATTCGGGCTCTTTTTTTTGTGTTGAAATTGTACGAACGAGTTGTTCGTTGATTCCTGGGGGTAAAACAAGTTTTGAATTGTCCTTGTTAGCTATGTCGTAGCGGGTGCGGTCTATTGAGAAGTCTTTTAGGGACTGTTTATTCTCAGTTTTTAGAATTGCTGTTTCAGACATTTTATGTTCGAATGACTTCCATGGATGCAATAGTTGCTCCTTCTTTTGTTTTGATAGGGTAGAGCATGACCTTATCGTCATTATTTTGTTTAAGTATGGTTTTTCCTTCGAGAAATAATTTTGTAGTACTACAGTCTTCACATTGTTCGTCTACATTTCTGAGAACTTTATAGCAGGGTTTTCCTATGTCTTCTTCGTTGGATGTCCACACGATCTTTCTGTCCTTGCTAATGATGGCCACTTTGTCTCCTAGTGCAGTAAAGATCTGTTTTAGGCTGTTGCTGAGTTCTTCATTCTTGTTTAGAAGGTTTAGGATCTGGACTTCAGGAATATACCAGAGTTTTGCCATCCCTACCTGTCTGAAATCGATCAGGTTTTCTGCTTTTAAAGATTCCAGGTATTTGGCTACGGTGTGCCGCTCTTTTTCCACTTCCTTTGAGATCTCGGTTGATGTTGCCCCTTGTTTTACAGAGTTTAGATAATTGAGTATTTTTTCTCGTGTCATAGAGGATAGAATATTTTGATATTTAAAAAGGTTACCTTTATCGGTAACCAATAACAGGAGGAATATTTAAATAGGAATCTGTTTTTTAAGCTAGATGGCACATTTATGGGCATTTGCGTTGGTGAGTGTTGTTATTATTAGTCTGCTCTCTTTTCTTGGTTTGCTTGCCTTTTCTATGCAACGGAAGCTGTTAAGGAAGGTTCTGCTCTATCTTGTGAGTTTTTCGGCTGGAGGATTGTTTGGAGATGCCTTTATTCATTTGCTTCCTGAAGCAGTCGGGGAATCTGGATTTCGGCTCTCTCTATCCTTGTATGTGCTTCTAGGTATTGCCTTTTCCTTCTTTATTGAGAAGGTGATTCGATGGAGACACTGTCATCTTAGTTCAACAGAGGAGCATGTGCACCCTTATGCATTGATGAATCTTGTCGGGGATGGGGTTCATAACTTTATTGATGGATTGATTATTGGGGCAAGCTATCTTGCCAGCATCCCGATCGGGATTGCGACTACGGTTGCAATTGTTTTGCATGAGATTCCTCAGGAGATAGGTGATTTGGGGGTTTTGCTGCATGGCGGGTTTTCCCGGAATAAGGCATTATTTTTTAATTTCTTGATAGCGCTTTTTGCAGTGTTGGGAGCGATTATTGCTTTGCTTCTTGGTAGTGTGGTAGAGGGACTGACAGGGTTTCTTCTTCCTTTTGCTGCAGGTAGCTTTATCTATATTGCTGGGTCTGATCTTATTCCAGAATTACATAAGGAGGTGAAGGCAAGTAAGTCCTTTATTCAGTTCTTGATCTTTTTGTTGGGTGTTGGAGTAATGTTGGGACTTGTGTATTTATAGAGTTCTTTATTAGAAGTAGAGGATTATTTAAGAATCAATCATCTCAATATTGAGTCCTTCTGGCAGCGGAAATCTTTTTGATTTCCTGGTCACTCAGAACTCAAGAATCAATCATCTCAATCTCAATATTGAGTCCTTCTGGGATTGGAACACGCATGACGAGTCTGAGGGCTCGTTCGTCGATGCCAAGGTCTATAAGGCGTTTATAGACACGCATCTCATAGCGGTCCCAGGTTGCACTGCCGTCCCCACAAGGGCTTTTTCTAGAGGTTATTCTCAACTTCTTTGTGGGAAGAGGAATAGGACCCCTCATCATCACGCCCGTTTTTTCAGAAATACCTTTAATATAGTCACAGGTTTTATTGACCTTGTCAATATCCACACTTGCTAACTTAATTCTTGCTTTTTGCATTTTACGGTTCTCTCATGACAAAGTGTTGGTTCGTCATGGGTGTGATGAATATTTAAAAAAAATAAAAAAATTATTGTAAAGGTTTTTTTACTACGTCGATGCACATACCTGCTGCAACAGTTTTTCCTGAATCTCTGATAGCGAATCGAGCCATCTGAGGAATTTCAGATTGTTTTTCAATAACCAAAGGCTGTACAGGTTTGAGTTTCACGATTGCTGCGTCGCCGTTCTTAATGAAGTCAGGGTTTTCAGCAAGGACTTCTCCTGTTGCAGGGTTTAACTTCTTCTCAATAGCCATTACTTGACAGGCAATCTGCGCTGTATGGATATGGAAGACCGGCGTGTATCCAGCTGTGATAACAGATGGATGGTTTAGGACGACGAGTTGTGCTGTGAACTCTGATGCAACTGTTGGAACGTTGTCTGCATGACCAATTACGTCACCACGGGCAACATCCTTTTTTCCAAATCCTCGTACGTTGAATCCGATATTGTCTCCGGGTTCTGCCTGCTGGAGCTGTTCGTGATGCATTTCGATTGTTTTTACTTCTCCTGGAACTCCTTTTCCTTCTCTTCCAGGAACAGCGACGATCTTATCTCCGAGCTTAACAACACCTGTTTCAACTCTTCCAACAGGAACAACACCAATACCTGTGATGTTGTAGACGTCCTGGATAGGAAGTCTAAGTGGAAGGTTTGTTGGTTTTTCAGGAGCTTTAAGGTTGTCTATTGCTTCTAGGAGTGTTGGACCGGAGTACCAAGGCATATTTTCTGACTTTTTAGCAATGTTGTCTCCTTTGAGAGCTGCAACTGCGAGGAAAGGGGTTTCATCAGGTTTGAAACCGACTGTTTGGAGAAGCTTTGAGACCTCTTCCTTGACTGCATTGAATTTTTCCTCTTTGTAGTCAACACCTGAGATATCCATTTTGTTTACAGCGACGATGAGCTGTCCCACACCAAGGGTTTTGGATAGGAAAACGTGCTCTTTTGTTTGGGCATTGACACCATCGTTTGCTGCTACAACAAGTACTGCTGCGTCAGCCTGAGATGCTCCTGTAATCATGTTCTTGATAAAGTCCTTGTGCCCAGGGGCATCGATTATGGTGAAGTAGAATTTGTCTGTTTCGAACTTCTTGTGTGCAAGGTCAATTGTAACTCCTCTTTCCCGCTCTTCTTTGAGATTGTCCATGACGAATGCGAATTCAAATCCTGATTTTCCAAGCTCTTTGGCCTTTTCTTTGAGCTTTCGCATCTCTTGCTCTTCGATGTTTCCTGAATCGAACATTAATCTTCCTACTGATGTACTCTTTCCGTGATCAACATGACCTATAAATACGAGGTTTATGTGTGTCTTTCCTTGTGCCATTTTATCCTCCTCATAGCATATATTATTTAGGTTCAGGGAAATAGAGAGTGTTTAAAAAGGTTTCTGTTCTAGAATCTGGCCTGAAGGGGTGATTTTGGACCAAAAAAAGAAGGAAAAAGGTGAATTAAGAAGAAGACTCTTCTTTGAGTCCTTTTCTGCTCCTGATCTGGGAGACGATCTTCTGCTGGAGTTCGTCGGGAAGTCGTTCAAAGGTTTGGTCTACGACGAAGCTGCTTCCTCTTCCTCCTGTGGCGGATCTGAGGTCTGAGGCCATTCCGAACATTTCGGCAACCGGAAGTTTTCCTTTTATTGTGACGTGTACTCCTTCTTGCTGCATATCCTGGAGTTGACCACGCTTGTTGCTGATCATTTTGGATATTTCTCCTACATATTCTTCAGGTGCTTCGAACTGGAGTGTTTGCAAGGGTTCAAAGAGCATGGGTTTGGCGTTTCTCATGGCACCTCTGATACCCTCTCTGATGGCAGGGTACATTTGTGCAGGGCCACGATGGATTGCGTCTTCGTGGAGTTTGACATCGTCCAGGATTACTTTTACTTTGAAGCAGGGTTCGTTTGCTACAGGCCCTTTTTTCATGACGTCTTCGAACATGTCCATTACCATCTCGATTATCTCGCCGATGTGGACGATTCCGCGGGTTCCGTCTATGAGGAGGTTGCCGTTGAAGACGTCTCGTACTTTTTTCGAGGTGGGATTATCCATACCTCCTTCTTGGAGTGCTTCCCACATGGATGAGTCTTTCTTTTTTACTCTTCCTTCAGGGATTTTTCCTTCTTTCATTGCCTGAGCCATCTCATCTTCCAAGGGCTCTACATAGAAGTAGAGTTTATTGTGTTTGTTAGGAGATTTTCCTTCTGAAGAGGTTGGATTTTTTCCGACAATAGTTTCTCTGTAGACTACGATGGGTGGTGAGGATGTAATTTCTACCTTTTTTTCCCTGACGATTCTGTTTTCGATGACTTCGAGGTGGAGTTCTCCCATTCCGTGCATGAGGTATTCTCCTGTTTCCTGGTTTATCTCAATCTTTAAGGATGGATCTTCTTTTCCGACCTGGTGGAGAACTTCGATGAGTTTTGGGAGGTCTCCTGGCTTTTTTACTTCGAGTGCTTTTGTCATTACAGGTTCAAAGATGTGACTTATAGCTTCAAAGGGCTCGCATTCTTCTAATGAAACTGTCTCTCCAGGATAGGCATCTTTGAGTCCACCAACACCTATGATATTTCCTGCAGGGACGTTGTCTACTATTTCTCTTTTTGATCCATTATAAATGTAGATTTGTTGGATTCTTGTGGATGTTTTCGCTTTGTTAAGGTATCCATGAGTTCCTTTAACCATTGTTCCGCTGAAAAGCCTTCCTGCAGAGATCTCTCCGGCTTGCGGATCTACAACCACTTTTGTGACAACAAACATGAGTGGGCCCTTGGAATCGCAATTTATGAGGGATTTTCCTGTTGGACTTTCGATGTCTCCGTGCCATATTTTTGGGATTCTGTAGGCTTGTGAGGTGATGGGGTCTGGATGGTGTTTGACGACTGAGTCTAGGATGACTTCGTGTATAGGTGCCTTATCTCTGAGCTCTTTCCAGGTGTCAGAGTTGTAGGCTTCTATGATGTCTTTGAAGGTTATTCCTTTTTTCTTCATGTAGGGAATACTAAGTGCCCAGTTATGGAATGCAGAACCAAAGCAGACTCCTCCATCCTGTACGTTGAATTTGAATTTTTCTTTAAATTCCTCTTCAGCGATCTGTCCTATGAGTTTGTTGACGTTGTTGATAGCTCCTATGAATCGTTCCTGCATTGCTTCGGGTGTGAGTTGGAGTTCCTTGATGAGGCGGTCTACTTTGTTTATGAAGAGTATGGGCTTTACGCGTTCTTTTAGGGCCTGTCGTAGTACTGTTTCTGTTTGTGGCATGATTCCTTCTACAGCACAGGTAAGAACGATGCATCCGTCTACGGCCCTCATTGCTCGGGTGACGTCGCCTCCGAAGTCGACGTGGCCGGGTGTGTCGATGAGGTTGATCAGGTATTCTGTTCCCTCTATACTATGGACCATTGAGACAGCTGCGCTGTCGATTGTTATTCCACGTTCTTGTTCATCGTCGTGAAAGTCCATTGCGCAGGCTTTTCCTGCGAGTTCTTCAGACATCATTCCTGCTCCTGAGAGAAGATTGTCTGTGAATGTTGTCTTGCCATGATCAATGTGTGCTGCGATTGCGATATTTCTAATCTGCTTAGGATTACGCATTGCTTCCATAACCCTGTCAACCATCTTTGCCATTTTTTTACCCCTTAGTCTACCTTTCTATAGAGTAGTGCTTCATCTACACGTTTCCAGACGTGTAATTCCTCATCTTTGAACCAAAGTTTTATTTCGTTTTTTCCTGTATCTACTGCGTCTGATGCATGGATCAGGTTTTGTATTGGTCTGTTGCAGAGGTCTGCCATCTGATAGGTGTCGAAGCAGAAATCTCCACGGATTGTTCCTGGATCTGAGTCAGCAGGTGCTGTTGCACCAACGATTTTTCTTATAAGTTGTATTGCGTTGTGGCCTTCAATTGCTAGTGCAACTGTGGGGCTCATTGTGAGGTAGGACATAAGTTGAGATCTGATGAGCTGGCCGATTTCAAGTGCGGATTTTTCTGTGGGTTCTCCTCTTTTTTCATAGGATTTTTTTGCTTTTTCTCCTACTGATTTCATCCATTCGTCGTCGTCAGCATAGTGTTTTCCTGCCATTTCCTTGTCTGCATAGACCATCTTCATACCGATGATTTTCAGGCCTACCTGTTCAAAGCGGGTAATAATCTTTCCTATGAGGCCGCGTTGTACTCCGTCTGGTTTTATGAGAACTAATGATTGCTCCATCATTTTTTACACACCTATTTTGTTTTTCCTGTTTTTTTCTGTTTTTGAAATGCGCGGGTCCACTCTGTTGTGAGGGATTTTCGTCTGAGTTTAATCATGTTTTTTTCGCATTTTCGTGAACAGAAGTCTAACATCTTTCCATCTTTTTTTATGAATCTTTTTCCTGTGCCCTTTTCAATGAGTTCATGACAAAAGTCGCATCGTGCCATTCTATTTCACCTAGTTCATTCCTCTTCCTGCCTTGTTTAAGGCGCGAGCTTCGATCTCTGTTTCTCGGAGCATGAGGATATCGCCCTTTTGTATTGGGCCGCGTACATTTCTACGAATTATCTTGTTTTTGTCTCGTCCGTCAAGGACTTTACAGCGAACCTGGATTGCTTCTCCTCTTGTTCCGGTTCGTCCCATAATTTCTTCTACTGATGCAGGAAATGCGACGCTGAATGAAACACCACTTGACTTGGTTGGTGCTTCTTTTCTGTCAGGCCTTGATGGTTTTGCATCAGGTCTTGATTGTTTGGGGGGAGGAGGCACTCTTATTCACCTTTGGGTTCTTCTGTTTTTGATTCTTCTTTTGGAGCTTCAGGTTTAGCTTCCTCTTTAGGAGCTTCCTTTGGAGCTTCAGGTTTGGCCTCTTCTTTAGGAGCTTCTACTTCTTTTTTTGGTTTGCTTTTTGCCTGTTTAGGCATTCCACCGGGAAGGTCTAAAACGGCGATGGCTGCGGTTCCTACCGGGAGGCCTGCTGCTGCTCCGAGCTCTTCTTTTGAGTCGACTTCGACGCATTCTATTCCTTTTTCCTTGCTTAGAAGGGGGAGATGCATAGTGATTTCGGGCGGGCTGATATCTTTTGCTATGACGACGAGTTTAGCCTTTCCTTTCTCGATTGCTTTTGTGACTTCGTTTGTGCCTTTTTTGATCTTGCCATTCTTTGCTGCAAGTTCTACAGCTTCATATGCTGAGTCCATTTTTTATCCTCCGAGTCGTACAATAGAATATTGTACCTCTCTCAACCCCTGACGGAGTATCATTAATCATCGGTATGTCGGGGGAACAGCTGTTGATTTATAAACGTTGTGGTTGGTTGGGGTCGGAAAGAGAGGTGTTGGCGAGGATGTTAGGGAACAGTTCCAAAGAATATTTATATTATTGGTTAGATTCCAGATTGTATGAAATTTCAGATTGGTGCGGAGATATTTGAGAAGTTCCCTGGATTAAATGTGGGTATTGTGGTAGTGAAGGGTATAGATAATAGGGGGAAGGATGAGGGTGTTCTTGAAGGTATTAAGGATTTGTGCAGGGATATTCGAAATGAGTTTGATAAGGGGGAGTTGTCAGAGAATCCAAAAATTGGGGCGTGGAGGAATGCGTATTCTCTTTTTGGGGCTAAGTCAAAGAAGTATAAGTGTTCTGTTGAGAATCTTTATCAGATGATCCTGGATGGGATAGAGCTTTGTTCTATTAATAAGATTGTGGATATTTATAATTTTATTTCGATTAAGCACATGATTCCTGTCGGAGGGGATGATGTTGACAAGGTTGATGGGGATATTCGATTAGGGTTTGCTAAGGGAGATGAACCTTTTATTGTGCTGCATTCTGATGAAATCAAACATCCGAAGGAGGGAGAGGTGGTGTATGTTGATGATAAGGAGGTGTTGTGCAGGCGATGGAATTGGAGAGAGTGTGATAAGTCAAAGATGACTGAGGAGACAAAAAATGTTGTGTTGGTTGTTGAGGGGCTTCCTCCTTTTTCTGAAGCAGAGGTTGAAGGTGTTCTTGAGGAGTTGAGTTCTCTTGTTGAAAGGTGTTGTGGCGGAGAGAGTAAGAGGTTTGTTCTGAATAGTTCTACTCATGAGGTAGAGTTTTAAGGGCAATTAAAATCGAAATGTATATATAGTGTGTGTTATAAAAGGATTGATGGACGGATTCCCTCTTTTTGTTGGATTGTTTGCTGTTGTGCTGGCAGTGCTTTATGATATGAAGACGCGGGAGGTTCCGGATATTCTTAATTATTTACTTGTGGTTTTTGCTTCGGGGTGGGCGCTGTTTTCTTCTTTGTTGAGTTGGAGTTATGAGCCGTTGCTTTCTGCTTTTTTAGGGGGTGCTGCAGCGTTTGTGTTTGGATCGGTTATGTATTATACAGGGCAGTGGGGCGGAGGGGATACTAAACTGCTTTTGGGATTGGGGATTTTGTTGGGAATCAGTATTGGGAATGTTCTGGATGGATCGCTTTTGCTATTGTTGATTAATATCTTAGTGTGGGGGAGTGTGTGGGGGATTCTTGCTACGGGCTATACAGCTTTTAGGAATAGAAAGAAGTTTGTTGAGGCATATACGCATTTTTCCCGGAAGATGCGTGTGGAAAGGTTCTTTTGTTTTGTTGGTTTTTTAGTTGTTCTTATGCTGGCCTTGTTTTTGATTGATCCGTTTAGGATTTTGTTGGCTGTTGTTGCCTTTCTTATTCCTTTACTTTTTTATCTTACCTTATTTTCGCGGGCTCTTGAGAAGAGTTGTATGGTAAAGAAGTATGCAGTATCTCGTTTAACCGAGGGTGATTGGTTAGTGGAGGATGTGAAGAAGGGGAATCGCGTTCTTGTTCGAAAGAATCTTGAAGGTATTAGCAGCGAGGAGATTCTTGTGTTGAAGAAGAGTTCGGTGGGTCATGTTCTTGTGAAGGAAGGAATTCCTTTTACTCCGAGTTTTTTGATGGCGTATCTGTTTATGTTGTTGGTTGGGAACTGGCTGAAGTTTTTGTTTGCGTTTTAGATACTTCTTTTTAGGGAAGTTTATCCAGACTTTTGAGGAGGTAGTTTTCTTTTCCTTCTTCCTCTTCGATTGTGGCAGGTTTTGGTTCTTCGATCTCTTTAGGGGCTTCCTGTTTTGTTTCTACGATGCCGACTTTGGAAGATATTTTTGATGCGATGGAGTCGAGTTCGCTTGGGTCTCCTTTTTTGGGTTCCCATTGAAAGTTCAGTCCGTCGTCTTGGAAGCGGGCGTAGATGTCGAGGACGGGGTGTCCTTGATCTTCTTCTATGATGTTTGTTCCTATTGCACCCATTGTGTCGAAGAGTGAACTTGCGACCATGTTTGCGAGCCAGAAGAAGGTTTGAGCTTCTTCGTCAGAGAGTTCTTCGAAGGCGTTGAGATGTTTTTTAGGAAGGACTCTGACATGTCCTTTTGAAACTGCGTTTTCAGGTACAAATACTTTAAAGTTGGGATCTTCATAGAGGAGAAGATCCTTATTTTCACCTTCCTTACATTGTTTGCAGTCGGTCATTGGAATAGGTTGGAGATGTCATCAAGACTTGCTCCTTGTTTTTGTTCGTTAGTATCTTCAGATTGATCATCGGATTCTTCTTCTGAATCTTGTTCATTATCTTTGTCATCTGTATCATCGTCTTCATCATCGGACGTATCGTCTTCATCTTTATCTTCTGTATCTGATGATTCGTTATCTTTGGTATCGTTATCTTCTGTGTTTTCTTCATCATCGGAGGAACTGTCTTTTTTATCAGTATCTTCTTCTGGTTCAACTTCTTCGAATTCGGCTTGTTTTATTTCAGGGGAAGAGGGTTGTTGTTCTTGTTGGGGAAATGCTTGTCTGATGCGGTCGGCGAGTTGTTCAAGGTTTATGCCCTGGAAGATTTCGTTGAGTTCGGGTTCTTGCTTCATGCGTTCGCGAAGTGCATCGATGTCTTCTGTGAGAAGTCTTCTAATTTCTGGGTCTGATTCTATGAGCTGTGCGAGTTTTTGTCTGTTATCCTGGCTTGGTCCGACGTTGAGAAGTTGTTGGAGTCGTGATTTTACTTTGATTGTGGTTTCTGTGAGATCTTTTTTTGAGAGGTTTCCTGGTGAGGGATTGAAGAGGTCTAGTGTGTCTGTAGGCTCTCTTGGGATGAGATGGAATATAAAGTGAGGGCTTTGTTGTCCTGCTGCGGCTCCGTTTGCGATGAATGTTGTGATTGATGATGAAAGCATGGCTGCTTTTTGGGCCTTAACGAGCTGTTTTACCACTCCAAATATGTGGACGAATGATGGTTGGGGGAGCAGGGGCATGATGGGTATGTGTTCTTTGGGGAGAACAAGAAGGTGACCTTTGGCGGCGGGGTTGATATCCAGGATAGATATCATCATGTCGTCTTCATAGACTTTTTTTGCAGGGATTTCGCCTGAAATTATCTTGCAGAAGATGCAGTTCTTTTTCTGAAGTTCTGCAATCTCTTCAGGAGACATATTACTTGTATCTATCTGTTCAGACATTCTTTTATATTGATTTCTTTGTATATAAAGGTTGGGTTTTAAGGAGAGCTGTTAGTTTGTTATCTAAAAGATATCGGGTTTTTTTCTTTTTTAGTTTTAAGGAGATTTTATCGTTTGCTTTTCTTCCAATAAGGATGACTCCTCCGTGTCCTTCTGCTGATTCCCAAGATTCAAGATTTATTCCATGGCAGAGATTGTTGTGGAGGCAGCCTTTCATTATCTCTTTTGCTGCTCTCCAAAGAGTTTGTGATGTTTCAGGATCGGTGAATGAAAGATGTGATTTTGGCAGGATGAGGAGAGAGAATACTGCTTCGGATTCAAATCTATTTACAGTAATATCTCTGTTGTCCCAGATTACGTTTTGATCGAGTGTGTCACAGGTTTTGCATACCATCTTAGTTTTTATCAAAGAGTTTGTCTATATCTTTAAAGAGGGGTTCGATTACTTTCTGTGTTTGTTCTGCATGAAATGAAAATGATTGTACATCTTTTTTTAACTGAAAGAGTTCGTTAAGACCTTGATGTATTGCTCTATGTATTGAGTCTGAATGCAGAGTTGGGGGTTTGGAAAAGGAGAATCTTTTTGTGAGTTTTTTTGCGTCAAAAGGGATGAGTTCGAGATGACAATGGTGGCAGGGTTGGCCTGAAGCTGCTCCTGTTCTGTTATGAATAATTGTTTCATGTCCGAATCTTGTTTCAAGGAGGTCTTTAAGTGTTACTGCTGTTTCGAGCAGATTATCGAACTCGGTATGAGAAAGATCCCATAGAAAGGATATATGTTTTTGGGGGGCGAGAAGGAAATGAGATTCTCCGATAGGTTTCGGGTCTCGAAAGAGTTTTATCTGATCATCCTGAAAGAGAAGCAGGTTTTCGTGAAGGTCGCAAATAGTACAGGGCTCCATAGGGGATATATAATCCTATTTTATTTAAACGTTTCTACCTTTTTCTGGAGGCCTTTTTCAACAAGGGATTTTTCCCAGCCAATTTTTATGAGTGCGTCTCTTAATGTTCTTATCAACCAATTTGATTGTACAGAACCTATATTATAGTCCAAATTCATATTATTTAAGGCAATAAATAATGCATCTCCATGTTCAAAGGAATAAAACTCCTCATTTAGCTCCTGACCCTCAGGAAGATAGAAGTTCCGAAGATAAGGTGCAAGTTTTTCTGGTCCTGCATAGTCATGGTTCCCTATGCTTGGGAGCATGGGAACTTTGAGGCCTAGGTTGACGTAAGGCTCGAAATAGTTCATATCATATTCTTCCTCAAGCCCTTCATCATACACAACATCTCCTGTGTGGATCATAAAATCAAACCCTGTTGTTAACACGTCCTGTTTCATCACATAGGCAATTTTATACTGTGGAGTTTGTGTATTTCCAAAAGAATCCCCAGAGTCACCAAATACGACAAAGCTAAAGAGTTGACCTGAACTCTTCTTAGAATAAAATGTGGATTCAACGATCACTTCTCCTTTGTATGTAACTTTATAGAAATACTCTTCATCCTGATCCAGATCTTCCAAGATGGCTTCGTGCAAATAGCTCGAGGATTAGTCAATGGAAACAGGGTTTGTTGGAACGCTACTTCCATAACTTGGACTAAGGCCATATTCCACTAAGCCGGGCTCTTGCTCATCAGAGTGCCATATCACCATGATTTCTCCCTCATTTATCCGTGGTAGATACGGTCCGCGTATCACGCCGTTCCCTATTGCATTTAGTGTTGGGAATAAGGGAGCTTCAGTGGTTTCTCCTCCCAAGACGATATCCTGGATGAGTTCGTAGGCTTTTCCTCCTGTATTTCTCTGATCAGAAGTTTGGAGAAAATTCTGTTTTATTATGACTAATAGAGAGAAGGATATGAGGATTATAAGGACCAGAGCTATAAGTGAGGCTTTGGAATTTAGTCCTGTTTCTTTAGTAATACCCATTTCACACCTTTTTTGTCTTTTTTTACGTGTTTGTATTTATATATGATGCGATTATTTAGTGTTGAAAAGGATATTTGATAGGTATGATTCAAGAAAAAAGTTTATAAAGATCGATTTCTGGTTAAAATGGGATGGGTGGTACAGAATCTAAAGAATACTATCGGCTTCTTGCTCCGAAGGTCTTACAAGAGATGAAAAGCTCGGTTAAGGGATTGAGTGAAGGAGAGGCAAAGGCACGAATAGAGAAGTATGGACCAAATGAGCTTACAGCTGTAGCAGGAAAGGGAAAACTTGCTATTTTTCTGGAACAGTTTTCAAGTTTTATTGTCTATATTCTTATTGCGGCCACGATTATTTCTGCGCTTCTTGGAGAGTATGTTGATGCGGTTGTGATTGGTATTATTCTTGTTCTGAATGCTGTGATGGGGTTTATTCAGGAGTATAAGGCAGAGAAGAGTATTGATGCCTTGAAGCGGTTAGCGAGTCCGCAGTGTGTTGTGATTCGGGATGGAAAGGAGAAGAAGGTGTTTAGTAATACGATTGTTCCGGGAGATATTCTTTTTTTGGAACCGGGAGAGAAGATTCCTGCTGATGCACGTATTCTGACTGAGATGAATCTGACAATAGAAGAGGCAAGTTTAACAGGTGAGAGTGTTCCTGTGCATAAGCACAAGGATGCGATCTCGAAGAGTGCAACGTTAGGTGATCGTAAGAATATGCTCTATTCTAGCACGATTGTTACTGAGGGTCATGGAACTGCTGTGGTTGTTGGGACAGGAATGAATACGCAGATTGGGAAGATAGCCCATATGATTCAGTCGGCTCCTGTTGAAGAGACTCCGTTGCAGAAGCGGTTGAAGCGGCTCGGGACTAAGTTGGGTATGATTACGATTGTTGTGTGTGTGATTGTCTTTTTTACAGGTATTTTACGGGGGGGAAGTGTGTTGGAGATGTTTCTTGCAGCAGTGAGTTTGGCAGTTGCTGCTATTCCTGAAGGATTGCCTGCTGTAGTGACGATTAGTCTGGCTCTGGGTGTGCAGAAGATGGTGAAGCGGAATGCATTGATCCGGAAGCTGCCGAGTGTTGAGACGTTGGGGAGTACGACTGTTATTTGTACGGATAAAACGGGAACGTTGACACAGAATGAGATGACTGTTACGAAGTTGTATGTTGATCATGAGACTGTAGAGGTGAGTGGGACAGGGTATTCTCCTGAAGGTAAGATTGGACGGAAGGTGGATTCTTTGTTGTTCCGGATCGGGGTGCTTTGTAATGATGCCTCTTTGGATAAGGATGAAAAGGACTGGAAGATCACAGGGGATCCTACAGAGGGGTGTTTACTGACTGTGGCAGAGAAGGCAGGAGTGGATCATAACGGGTTGCAGAAGAGGTTGCCGCGTATTGATGAGAAGGGATTTGATAGTACGCGGAAGATGATGACGACGATCCATAAGGAGGGGAAGAAGGTTTTTGCGTATACGAAAGGTGCACCCGACCAGATTGTGAAGGGGTGTTCGAAGATTTTGGTGAAGGGGAAAGTTCGGAAGATTACTGCAAAGGATAAAGAGGATATTCTTGGAGCGAATGATGGGTATGCATCACATGCGTTGCGGGTGTTGGGGTTTGCGTATCAACCGCTGAGTTCGAAGTATAGTAAGAAAGGTCTTGAGAAGGATATGATCTTTGTGGGCTTGCAGGGGATGATCGATCCTCCGCGTGAGGAGGTGAAGATTGCGATTGAGAAGTGTCGGAGTGCAGGAATAAAAGTTGTGATGATTACGGGTGATTATAAACAGACGGCTGTTGCTGTTGGAGAGAAGATTGGGTTGGTAGGGAAGGCGGTGGAGGGGGAGGAGATTGATAAGATTGATTTGGACAAGCATGTTGAGGATATTGCGATCTATGCGCGTGTGGATCCTGAGCATAAGTTAAAGATTGTTAAGGCGTTGAAGAAGAAGGGGCATATTGTTGCGATGACGGGCGATGGGATTAATGATGCTCCTGCGTTGAAGCAGGCAGATATCGGGGTGTCGATGGGGATTACTGGGACGGATGTGGCTAAGGATGCATCTGATATGGTGTTGACGGATGATAATTTTACGAGTATTGTGAATGCGGTTGAGGAAGGAAGGAATATTTATGATAATATTAAGAAGTTTGTAAACTATTTATTGAGCAGCAATATGGGGGAGGTGTTGGTGTTGTTTGTTGCGATGCTTATTGGGTTTAGTGATAGTGCTGGGGCGATTGTTTTGCCGTTGGTTGCTATTCAGATCTTGTGGATGAATCTTATTACTGATGGATTGCCAGCGCTTGCACTTGGTGTGGATCCTGCTGATCCTCGGAGTATGGAGAAGCCGCCGCGTCCTCCTGGAAGTACTATTATTAGCAGGAATATGGCGTGGAGTATTGTTGTTATTGGCATTCTTGTTTGTGTTGGGACGTTGTATGTGTTTAAGCGTGGGCTTCCTGATGTGACGCATGCGAGGAGTATGGCGTTGACGACGATTATTGTGCTGGAGATTGTTCGGTTGGAGATGATACGGAGTCAGTATCATACAAAGACGTTGAGTAATGGTTGGTTGAATCTGGCTGTGTTGACGGTGCTGGGATTGCAGATGATTGTGTTGTATACTCCTCTTAATCATATTTTTAAGGTGGTGCCATTGTCTTTGGGAGACTGGGGATTAATTCTAAGCGTGAGTTTTGTGACTTATATTATTGGAGTGGTTGCGAGCAGAATTATTCGGAAGGTTACGCATCAGACGGATTAGTCTATTTCGGTTGAGATAGTAATATATGCTACGTTACCAAGGGTTACATCGGATCCGCTTTTTACAATGCCTGGTCCGGAGTCGTAGTATTCTTTTGTTGCCTTGCTCTCTGGAGGGGAGAGTTCCATGTAGCCTTCCTGCAGCTCAAGACCATATTGTTTGCAGAAGGTCCTCATTGCATTAAGGACGCTGATATTTGTGGTGTGTCCATCATGGCCTGAGTCTAGTGGTGCTGCTATTCTCACTTCGTTTGCTTTTGTGTTGGTGTAGAGGTTGAGGGCTTCCTGAGCGATTGTTCCCAACAGGGCGATTCCGTATTCGTCGTTCCATTCACTTGAGTAGATGTTCTCGATGAGAAGTGTTGGTGATGATTGCCACCCGACAAGGCGAACTTCTGATTCTGTGTTTGGCCGTGTTACACCGTTGCTGTATTCTGAGATGTGGTAGGTGTTCTTGTTTGCGTCTGCTGTAAAGCTGAGAAGTGAGACGTTTAATGATGAGTTGTCTCGCCAGTTCTGGCAATGGGGAATGGGGAATTCTCCTTTTCTGAGTTTTGTTTCCAGGTCGGTGACCTTTTCAACAACGATCTTTCTTGCTGATCGATAGACGGGTTCGTTTAATGTGTCGGCAACCCACTTTGCACTATGATAAAGAGGGTTTTTTGATTTTCTTCTTGCAAGTGCTTCTGCCTGAGCAAGTGCTTCAGGGTAGGAATCCGGTGTCAGGGAATGGATGTTTGTGAGGAGTGTCAGGTATTCAAACTGTTCTTCGAGTTGGGTTGTTTCCTGTTTTAGGGCTGCATGTTCATCTTTTGTACAGTCTCCTGATTGTAGGTGAGTGGTGATGTGTTCTATTCTTGTTTTAAGGTCTTCACCTGTATCTTTATTATCGGGT
>NYYS01000063.1 GCA_002685855.1 Candidatus Woesearchaeota archaeon | reverse complement strand
GTTAAGGGTGCTACAATGACCATATTTGTATTAGGCTTTGTTAAGACAAGTGCAGGTCTTTTACCTGATTGCTCGTGTCCTTCTTTGGAAGGGAGTTCAACTGTCCAAATCTCTCCTTTTTTCATAGTTGTGACTTCTCTAAGTTTTGGAGAGTTTCTTCACTGAGAGCATCCCATGCTTTTATCTCTTTTTTTAATGCTTGATAGTTGATAACGTCGTCCATGTAAATATGTAACGCTCGAGAAAGAAGCTCTTCTTTCTTAAGCTTCATGCTTTTTGAAAGCGCATTGAGTGTTTTTACATCTCTTTTTGAAAGCTGTAGTTCCATATGTTAGTTGAAGAAACAACCTTTATATGTCTATCGGGGAAAAAACCGGAAATATTTCGGTTTAAACAACATATTTAAATACTCCTTCGGACAAAAAAAGACAATGCCCAAAATTGAAATCTACACAAAGGACTTTTGTCCATACTGCCATGCTGCAAAGGAGCTTCTTGACAGAAAAGGGGTTAGCTACACAGAGTATGATGTTACCAACGATCCTGTTAAAATAAAAGAGATGGAAGAGCGTTCTGAGAGAAGAACTGTTCCTGAAATCTTTATCAACGACAAGTTGATTGGCGGCTTTGATGATCTGAATGCGCTGGAACAGGATGGAAAACTAGATCCTTTACTCAAAGACTAATCCAATACATTTTTATAAGGTGGATTCTCGTAGAATAATATGACAAAGCATGTTGGGGAATTTCACCATCACGACATACACGGTTTTAAGCTCTATCTTCCTGACTTTGTATATGGAGGAATTGATGGTGCGATCACAACTTTTGCGGTTGTTGCAGGTGTTGCAGGAGCACAACTCAGCGCAGTAATTGTGTTGATGTTAGGGTTTGCAAATCTTCTTGCAGATGGTTTTTCTATGGCAGTAAGTAACTATCTAAGTGTAAAGTCTGAAAGAGAATACTATCAAAAGCTTGTGGAAACAGAAAAGCATGAGATCAATACAATTCCAGAACAAGAAAAAGAGGAAATTCGAGTTATCTACAAAGAAAAAGGATTTTCAGGGAAGCTTCTTGAACAGGTTGTAGAAGTAATCACTAAAGATGAAAAGGTGTGGCTTGAAACAATGATGGTAGACGAATTAGGAATGCTTAAAGATAAACGCATTCCTTGGAAGTCTGCTTTAACTACCTTTGCTGCCTTTTTGTTGATAGGGTTAATTGCATTACTACCTTTTATTGGATTGTTCTTTTTTGATTTGGTGCAGAGCAATACATTTTTTGTATCTGCACTTCTAACCTTTCTTGCCTTGTTCATTGTGGGTTCTGTAAAAGCAAAGATTGTAGAAAAGAATTGGGTGTATTCAGGGATTCAAACCATGTTGGTGGGCGGAGTTGCTGCTTTGATTGCTTATGGAATTGGGTATGGTGTTTCTATATTAGTGGGGTAAAGAAGAGTAGCCCCGCGCGGACTTTCAAAGCCACGCTTTTCGGTCGTTTTCGCAAGCGTAAACTGTTCGAACCGCGGTCCCAAGCTCCAAAGGCTTGGATGATTGGCCACTACACCACGGGGCTGTATGCTAGGAGAAGAAGAACGCTCTTTTTAAATCTTGCCCAAAGTAAGACTTAAATACAGATCCAACTTCACTATTGTATGCAGCTTCTCTCCCTCACCTTGAAAAACATTCGGAGCTATCTCGAAGAGAAGGTAGACTTTCCTGAAGGCTCTGTTCTGCTCAGCGGAGATATTGGAAGTGGAAAATCCACGATTCTCTTAGCTGTTGAGTTTGCTCTTTTTGGCATTTTGAGCAAGCAGCTTCCTGGGGGAAGTCTTCTCCGCCATGGAACAACTGAGGGAAGTGTGGAATTAGTGTTTAAACTTCAGGAGAAGGAAGTGAGAATTAGGCGTGTATTAAAGAAAACTTCAACAGGGATAAGACAAAGTGCAGGATTTCTTATAATTAATGGAGTACGAATAGATGCGACTCCTGTAGAATTAAAGGCTAAGGTTTTGGAATTATTAGGGTATCCTGATGAGCTTGTTTCTAAAAATAAATCATTTATCTTTCGCTATACAGTGTATACCCCTCAGGAGGATATGTTGCAAATTCTGACAGAGAAAGATGATGACAGATTGGATACTCTAAGAAGAGTATTTGGTCTTGATAAATATAAACGTATACGAGAAAATACAGCAATCTACTTAAAAGAGGTACGTAAAAGAAAGCTTATTCTTAATGAACGATTAAAGGACACGGATGAAATTGTTTCTCAACTCGCAGAACTAACATCACAAAGAACACAGTACGCAGAACAATATAAACAAAACAAAGAACAGTTAGAAGAACTTCAAAAAAGAGTTGAAGAACAAAAGGAAGAACGAGTAAAAAAAGAAGCGGCTTGTGATCTCATAAAGGAGACAAGAATAAAAAAAGAGGAATTACTTGGCAAACTTCACACACTTGAAAAGGAAGGAACACTTATAGGTGAAGAGAAAAAAAGATTGCAGGAGTTCATAACAAACAATGTTCTTGAAGAAACATCTCAGGAAACACCCGAAGATGAACTAAAAAAGATTCGAGAAAAGATAAAGAACTGTTCTGAAAAAGTAAAGCTTGTTGAGGAGAAAACAACATTTTTTGTCACAAAAAAAGGTGTTTCTGAAGATGTGAAAAAGAGTATTCTCGAAATAGCAAGCTGTCCTACCTGTTTACAGCCTGTATCTCAGGATCACAAAGATGCTATTTGCACAAAGGAAGATACTTCGTTAACCAAGATTAATGATAATCTTGAACGGTTATCAGAGACAAAGCAGAGATTGGAGGAAATTCTTCTAAATCTTGAGGAAAGACAGTTTGCTGCTGAAGAAAAGCTTAAAGAGTTTTTAACAAAAAAAGCAAAACAGGAAGAACTACTACAAAAGAAAAAGAGAAAAGAACAAATTGAAGAAAGAGAATCTTCGATTTTAAAGGAGAAAGAGGAATTTGAAAAACAACTTACACCAATACAACAATCTTTGAAAGAAGAAACACTTCTTCTAAAAGAACTTGCTGAGGCAAAAGAAAAAGAAAGTACGCTTACCCAACAGGAACGTGTTCTGCTTGTAAAGGTTACAGAAGAAAAGGAGCGTTGTGATGCATTGGAAAAAGAGTTGTTGGAAAAGGAAAAAAAGGTAGAAGTAATAAAAAAGAATAAGGCTGATCTTGATTTTGTAGCGGAGTTGGACAACTGGTTGCAGGTGCTGTTTATGAACTTGGTCTATGTGGTTGAGAAGCATGTCTTGCTAAAAATCCATACTGAGTTTGATCAACTCTTTCAAAACTGGTTTTCTGTATTGATAGAAGACTCGGTTATGTCTGTGCGTTTGGATGATTCTTTTTCGCCAAGTGTGTTGCAAAACGGTCACGAAACAACCTTTTTAAATCTGAGTGGAGGAGAACGAACAAGTGTTGCTTTGGCCTATCGATTAGCGCTTAATCGTGTGATAAATGACTTTTGTTCTACTATTCAAACTAAGGATCTTTTGATCCTTGATGAGCCTACAGATGGCTTTTCTTCAGAGCAGCTTGATAAGGTGCGAGATCTCTTAGAAGAGCTGAACACCCAGCAAATAGTCCTTGTGAGCCATGAGTCCAAAGTTGAGGGCTTTGTAGACCATCTGCTTCGCGTTGTAAAAGAGGGTCATGAGAGCAAAATTCTCTCATCTTGAGACACTATATACTTTTAGAATTCGACCTTCTCAAGCGTTCTACAACCATTTTGTTGTAAAAAATCCAAAATGTTTTAAAGGCTTCCTTATCCCACCCTAGACCCATGACACCTTTATGCTTTTTTTGTGATATTCACAAAGAGGATGATGATCAGAAGATCGCAGAGAACGATCACTTTTATGCGAGATTTGACGATGTTCCTGTAAATAAAGGGCATGCTATTCTTTTTCCAAAGAATCATGTAGAGTCTATCTTGGATCTTGCTGAGGAAGAACTTGCGCCTATGTTCTGTTTGGTGAAACAGGTAAAGGAGAAAATAGGAGAAAAATATGAAGACATTGCAGGTTGGAACATTGGTGCTGATGAGGGAGAAGCAGCAGGAGAGTTCTTTAACCATTTTCACTTTCATATTATTCCTCGCTACAAAGGCGAGAAGAAGCATGAGGGTATTCGCTCAGTGTTGGATGCAAATGATTACAGAGAAACTATCAAAACACGTTTTAAAAATCGTATCAAATATGTTGAAGATTAATTCTTTTTTCTTTTAGCTGTAAAAACGAGTGCTACTCCAAGTAGAACAACAAGAACAAGTGTAATACCTAACAATGAACTTCCTTCTTCGACTTCTTCGGGGAGAGGAAGTTCTTCTTCTATTTCTTCTAAGGCAATTGTTTCAATATCTCCTTCAACTTCTAATTCAATGCTTATATTTGTTCCTACAATGGAAAAAATTCCAAGTTTTGAGGTGACTGCTTCATACTGTGTTGTTGTTTCTGAACTTGATACAGGATTTGTTGAGATCTCTTCCCAAACTTTTTCTTCAGTGTTCCACAAAACTACAATAATTTCTGTTTCTTCGAAGTTGTGTTGGTCTCTCCAACTCGTGTTTACTGAAAACTGGAACAAAGCAAAGTCAAGATTATTTTTTAATTCTGTTCCTGCGGTGATGTGGAAGCTTCTGTAGTGGATTCCTGGTCGCTCTTCTTCTGAGTTTCCAGGAAAGCTTTGTGGTTTTTTTACTTTGAAACTACTTGTAGTGTTTTGCGTGAAAAATAATTCTATTTTTTTCAAACCGTGTAACATCTCAGTGAGGGTGTGGGAAGAGTTTAAGGCATCAATCACTTCTAAGAGGTCATAATCTGTAGGAGTCGTGTCTGCTGGAAACAGTCCACCCCCTCCTCCTCCACCGCCCCCTCCTCCACCGCCGCCACTACTAGAACTGCTGCTTGAAGAAGAACTTGAGGTGCTTACTGAATACTGAATAACTCCGCTGTTTTGCACACCTGTAACGCGATAATAGTCTGTAAAGGTGGTGTCCTCATCACACGTATACCCGCTTGTTACTGTGCTGTCACATACCACTGCTGTTTCGTTTGTTCCTGAACAATCAGTGCTTATCTGAGAAAGAGAGGTAACATTTTCTCGATCTGCAATGCACACTCCGTTCTGACTTCCTACTTTGTTGAAGAGCACATCTTTTTTTCTTCCACTTTGAAGTTCTAAGCCTGAAATAAGCAGACTTCCATGTGTGCTATTACTTGTGTTATCAACAAAGAGCTCTCCAAGACGAACAGCGTATGAATCGTTGACAGAAAAATTAATTGGAACTTCAATCAAGGTAAAGTTGTCATTTTTGATGAGCATTGTTTGCAGACCTGTAAAGTTTTGGGAAAGATTGCTTGAAAGATTTACAGTAACAGTCATGTTGCTAAGACCGTTGATATTACTTGCCATCCCTATAATTTTTTCTCCAGAATCTGTAATGGAATCATTATCAGCATCTGTTTCGTTGTAGTCTGGATTTCCATCTCCATCTGTATCTAAGAGAAGAGTAAAGTTTACACTTGTGCTGTTCAGGTTTCCATAGCTGTCATTTCCATACAGATAAAAGGTGTGGTTTCCTAATTTTTTGAGATTAAGTGTTACATTGCTGTTGTTGCAACTACTACAAGCAGTAGCATTACTTTCATTGTCAAAGCGATACCACAAGGTGCCGTTTTCTGTCTGATTAACATGTACAACTAAACTCAGATTTTGACTTGTCATGTTTGCATTGATGTTGTGATTAATTCCTGGAGCAAGTCCATCTATGGTGAAGTTTTGTATGCTGCTATTTGCAGTGTTGTTGACAGAGTCCTTACATCCCACACTCCAGTTGTAGGTACCATCGCTGAGTGTTCTGTTCAACGTAGTGTTGGTGTTGTTTGTTGCAAGCGTTGTGCCATTGCTTGTTTTGTTTACATAGAGCGTACAATTAAGCACGCCTGCATAGTTGTCTATTGCATAAAAAGTAAAGTTGAAGTTTGTTCCCACCGGTACAACTGTTCCTGGAATAACCAAAGTAACCTGAGGAGTGCGGTTGTCATACACAAAACTATAATTTCCAGAGTTTGTTGTGTTTCCACTATTATCTGAGCAGTTAACACTCCACGTATTTGAAAAATTTGACAAATTGTGGCTGTAGGTAAAATTAGCACCAGTTGTGTGCGCAGTTGTAACAATAACTGTATCATTTAATTCAATGCTACAGCTGTTATTGTTATCACTTGTAACAGTATAGTTAAAGAGCATTGTTCCATTGCTTGTATTGCTGTTGTTTGCAGGACTGTTTATGGTAAGACGAATAGGTGTGCTATCTGCAGTAAAGTTTTGTGTTACAGAGGTAGTGCTGTTACCAGAATAATCTACGCAGGTTACATTCCAAAGATGACTTCCTACAGAAACAGTTGAGGTCGTATAGTTCATCACTGTGTTGTTTGTTGCATTGATTGCAGTAAGGTTTCCTCCAATACTGATGTTGCAAGCGATTCTTGTTTGCAGATCATCTGTTACATTAAATGTGAAGTTAAGAGGAAGTTGTACAGTGGTTGCATTTGCAGGACCTATCAAACTAATGTTGGGCGCGATGTTATTGTTGTCCTTAAATGCTTGTGTGAGATTAATTCCTGTGGTTGTGTTGTTTCCTATATTAAGATTTGATGCGTACGCTACGCGGTTGAAACCTGGATAGTATTCCTGGCTAAAATCAGTTTCTAAATCATCCCAATCGTTAAGATTACTTTTTGTAACACCGTTTCCAGAAAGTGGTGTAACTCCTAGCGTATAATTTCCTGGTGGAATACCTGTCATGTTGAAGTCGCCATCTGTAAATGCATCTGCCTCTGTTAAGGTGCCAATCATGGGGATGCTGTTGTTAAATAAAATAACACTTGCTCCTTGGATACCTGAGTCGCTTGAAGTGTTGCGACGAACATTTCCAAGAATGGTTCCTGTGCTGAGACCACTTTGATTTCTAAGCAGTCCAATAGTACCTGCTCTGTCGTCGAGCTCAGGTGTGCGTGCATGTGTTTGTCCGTTGCTCGCAAAAGGATACATTGTAGGTACTTCTGTTGTGCCAACTCCCCACGGACTTGTTGTTCCAAGATTGCTGTGATCAAGACCAAGAAAGTGTCCAATCTCGTGTACTGCGATACTGTGTATGTCCATTTTTCCTGAGTCCCCGGCGGTGTCAAAGTTAAAGTTCGCATCATTAAATGCAATGTCTGCATCTACAATAACACCCGTAACAGTATTGTAGCTAATAAGAGTGATGCCAATGGTGCCAGAGTTGTAAGGCCAACTGCTTAAAAAAAAGATGGCGTTTTCTCCATCGTTTGAGGCACTATCCGTAGAAGTATCACCTTGGTAGCTTACTGTAAGATTGGAAGGAGAAATATTTGTCCAACGCAAAAAGTCATCGTGAATAGTGTCATTCACAACAGTTGCATTGAAATCTGCAGAGCTGTTCAGATTGATTTTGTAATCTACTGGCCAACTGTTCCAGTGCAGATGCGTATTTCTGTTTTCAAGATTGATAAGCACATAGCTAGAAGTAAAGGGAAGCACAAGCAACAACAAAAAAAGTAAAACGAGTTTGTTCATGTGCAGATCATCCTCTTGTGTAGTTGTTCAATAAAATTCTGAGCAGGAAGAGTGCACTCTATGTTATACAGAAGTTCATTATAGGGCAACGTAATTCCTTGTGTTGCAGAGAGACCTCCTCCGATTTCCTGAATAGCAACCTTAACACCTTTCGCATTTTGAATGTGAAATCTTC
>NYYS01000062.1 GCA_002685855.1 Candidatus Woesearchaeota archaeon | reverse complement strand
TCTCCAAATCAGAAGCATCCCCATACATACAACGAATCCGCTTAGAAATCAACCTACGAATAACATCAGGATTAAAATCAATAACAAGAACATTCTTCTTCAACTTACGCAAAGCACGCAACACACTAAACCCAATACGATCATACCCAATCAACACAGACGTAGCAGGCTTCCCATCAGCAGGAGAAAAAACAAGATCCCTCTTCCTCGACGGAATAATCTCCAAAAAATCCAGCCATTTTTTATGACGCGCAAAAAAAGCATTTCCAAACTTCATAAAATAACTCGAACCAATAATAGTAATAATCGCAACAATAATAGTCAAACTCAGAATAGAACTACTAACAAGACCCAAAACAACACCCTGTGCTACCAAGATCAAAGAAAACTCAGACACCTGACCAAGACTAATCCCCGAAAGAAAAGACGGCTTAGGATAATACCCAAACAAGGCAGACACAACCATAATCACAAACGGCTTCAACACCAACGTCAACAAAGAAAACAGAACAATAGGAACAATCAAAGGACCAATATCAACAGCAACAACCTCCAAGCCGATCGCCACAAAAAACAACACAGCAAAAAAATCCTTCAACGACTTAATCCTTGAAATAATCTCAGGCGTATACGACAAACCCGCAAGAGTAATACCCGCAACAAACGCACCAATAACAATACTCAACCCAATAAGATGAAACGCAATCGCAAACACAAAACACACACTCAAACTCGCTAAAAACAACAACTCCTGTGAACGCGCAGCAAACTTAAAAAGATCAGGAAAAATATACCTCCCAAAAAACACCGCAACAATAATCAACGCAGCAGTCTGAAACAACGACGCAACAACCCCAAACAAAGAACTCCCTGACTTATCCAACAAAGACAACGCAATAACCGCAAGAATATCCTGCATCAACAAAAAACCAATAATCATCCGCCCATGCAAACTATCAATACTATTCTGATCAACTAAAATCTTTGCAACAATCATCGTACTACTAAACGCCAACACCAAACCAAGAAAAAAAAGCTCACTCCCTGAAAACCCCAACCAAGAAGCCACAACCAACCCAACACCAAACAAAACCACACTAATAATAACTCCTCCAAAACTCGCAACACTCCCAACATCCCTCAACTTCTTCAAATCAAACTCTAACCCCACCATAAACAACAAAAAAGCAATCCCCATCTCAGCCAACGTGGTAATCGTCTCAGCATCAGTAATAATCCCCAACACAGGCCCCAGAAAGATCCCCCCGATAATATACAAGGGAATCAACGGCTGCTTTAACAACCTCCCCAAATACGCACCCACAGTTGCAACTATAATAATTAAACCAATATCAAAAAAAATGCTCTCCATTCCGTTTAAACCTCTCTCGTGCCTTTTATAGTCTCTAACGAGGGTGATACGTTTATAAAACTTTCTTCTTCTACTAATGAAAGAACCAGTTGCATCAGGAGTTTCGTGTTAAACATGGTAGCGAACAGAAGCTTTCTCTCCAGGGTTCGATAGTTGCTCAAATATTGGTGAACTACTAACTGCTCTTAGATCTCTTTTTTCTAATAAACGTAAGCTCCAAAGATTACATCAAGGTCTCGCACCATATCTAACTTTTGGGGGCGGGTCTCGGTCAAAAAATCTTGTTTCCTGAACATACCCTTTAAGTTGATCACGAAGTTGGCTTTTAGCACGTTTATAAGCAGCTACATCCCATTCTAAACTTAACACAACCGGACCCATACCAACAAGATAGTTAAGAAGTTCATCAACATGACCTGTTCTTATTCCTACTCTTTTCAATGCATCTACTGTTTCAGGATTGAGATAAACCTTGTCATCCAGAATAGTAATACCAAAATCTCCTGGTTTTGTTGGCTGTACTGACTCTGAGACACGTATCCGTTGATCCAACGATTGTTCGGGCTGTGGCTTTCTCATCTTCTTTCTATTTTAGATACGAGAGTTGTGAGTTGATCTCGCATATATAGAATCTAATAAGAACGATACCCTATTTAAATTTTTAGACGTTTCCATTTATTTACTGTATGGCTAATAATGTTGTTAGAAGGAGAAAATCACAAATAACTTTCTTAGAAAAAGTTATTTCTAATAATAACTTACAAATAGAAAGTTTTATATATTTGTGCCCTTTTCCTAACCTATGGACGAACACCTCTACACAAAGGCCATCGCATTTTCAGAAATAATCCTGCAACAAAACAGAGTTGAACAGCTCAGAGACCTTAGCAAACAACTCTTAAAAAAAATCAGCTCACTTAAAAAAGGAGTCTGTGTTATTCATGGAATACGAGGAAGTGGAAAAACCACTCTGCTCACAGAGCTTTACCAAAAAGAAAAACATACACTCTTTGTTACTGCAGAACATCTCCTAAAATATGGCATAGACCTTTTAGACTTCCTCCACTATGCGCTTGCCAAAGGTCACTCAACCTACATCATCGATGAAATACATGCGCTACCTACCTGGGAAAAAGACATCAAATTATTCTATGATGAAACAAAAAGCAAAATCATTGTTTCCGGCTCATCTGCGCTCGCACTCAAAGTGAAGGGATCAGAATTAGCCAGAAGAGCAAGTTTCTATGAACTAAAACCCCTCTCCTTTCGTGAATACATTCTTTTTAAAACTGGAAAAAGGCTTCCGCAGATTACCCTAAAAGAGTTGTTGGATATACAGAGACGACAAGAGTTAGAACAACACATACGGCCCTACATCCCCTACTTCGACACCTATACTCAATTCGATGCACTTCCAGCCGCCTTGTTTGAAAAAAATCCAGATGTTTACCTGAACATTCTTGAACGCATCGCACGATTCGATCTTACAAGCATCCAAAACATAGACGCTCATTATCTTACAGCAGTATTTCAAGCAATGAAAATAATATCAACATCACCCCCTGGAGAGGTAAGCTACACAGGACTTTCTTCAGCACTAAGAACCAATATAAAATTTGTAAGAGAAATGATCTATTCTTTATCCCAAACAGGAATTCTCCACTTGGTATCTCCATCAGGACGAGGCACATCATCTGTAAGAAAAGAAGAAAAAATCCTTATGCCCCTCTCATTTAGAAGCGCACTTTGCACATCCTACGGTGTAGCTCCCCCAAAAGGAAGCATCAGAGAAGATTTCTTTGTACAACACGTGCCGGGATCTACCTATCTCAAAACAGGCGTCCAAAGACGAACACCAGATTTTGTTGTACAAGACCATATTTTCGAAGTAGGTGGACCTTCTAAAGGCTCAAAACAGATACAGGGCATGAAAAATGCCTATCTTGTTAAAGAAGTGCTCACAACCGGAGAAAAAGAGATTCCGCTATATCTTTTTGGACTTCTCTATTAAGTGATATTAGAACATTCAACCCAACAAAACCTTTTCCCCACAACTTGCTTATCCCATACAGCAAAAACAAACCAAAACATTTATAAAAAACACCCCTTCTTCAAACAGATGGCATTCAACTAAAGTTGCAGTGACCTCATTTTTTTCTTCTTATACCTATCCTAATCAACAGACTCAAAAGGAGGACTACAATGAAACCCATAATCAACATCCAAGACCTGAAAAAAACCTACATCACACACCACCGAGAACCCGGCATCCTAAACGCCATAAAATCACTCTTCAATAGAAAACACCAGCTAAAACACGCACTCAAAGGCGTAAGCTTCCAAATCCAGAAAGGAGAACTCGTAGGCCTCATCGGACCAAACGGAGCAGGAAAATCCACCACAATAAAAGCCCTTTCAGGCGTCCTCTACCCCACATCCGGCCTGGTGAACGTACTCAACTACACCCCCTGGAAAGACAGAATACACTACGTAAAAGAGATCGGCGTAGTCTTCGGACAAAAAGAACAGCTCTGGTGGGACCTCCCAGCAATAGACACCTTCCACCTTAACAAAGACCTCTTCAATATCCCGGAAAAAGAATTCACCCCCCGCCTCAAGATGATGCTCAAACTCCTCGACCTCGAAGAAGTATCCAAAAACCCTGTACGAGACCTCTCCCTCGGAGAACGCATGAAATGCAAACTCGTAGCCGCCCTCCTCCACAACCCTCAATTAGTATTCCTCGACGAACCCAGCATCGGCCTCGACGTCATAGCCAAAGACATCATGCGCGACTTCATCATCAAAGTAAACAAAAAAGAAAAAACAACCTTCATCGTCACCACACACGACATGCAGGATATTGAAAGACTCTGCAAAAGAGTAATCATCATAAACCACGGAACAATAGTCTACGACGGAAGCCTCCAGGCAATAAAGAAAAGCTACCTCCAGACAAAGATCATCCACGTAAAATTCGAAGAACCCGCACCCCCCTTCAAATTCAAAGGATGCAGACTCAGAACAAAAGACACCTACGAACTCATCATAGAAGTAGACACCAAACAACAACCCATCAACAAAGTAGTCCAACACATCCTCAGCAAATACACCTTCGCAGACATGGAGATACAAGACCCCCCCATCGAAGAGATCATCCAAAAAATATACAAAGAAAAAAAAGGAGAATAAACACAAAAGAACACTAAAGAGAAAAAAGAAAACCCAAGAAACAACAAAAAACAAAAAAATTTACAACAAAGATGAACCTCAAACCCCATTTTTCGGATATCGTAGCAGGAATAAAGATCAGCTTTGCCTACAAGTTTGACTTTTTAATCTTCCTCATAACCGCACCCATAAACCTCATCATCTTCGCCTACCTCTGGACCAGCATCTTCTCTATAACAGGACAAGAGGTCATCCAAGGATACACCCTCCAAACCATGATAGACTACTTCGTATTAAGCCTCATCGTAAGCCTCCTTGCCTGGAGCGACGTCGACACATGGATAGAAATAGACAACATAAAAGGAAACATCATAGCAAACTTCCTCAAACCCGTCAAGTTCATCTACCACAACTACTTCTTTGAACTCGGACTCAAAATAGTCGGCTTCTGTATCAACATCATCCCTGTCCTCATCCTTGCAATCCCCTTCCTCCACCTCCAAATATACAGCTATACCGCAACAGCAATCGCACTCGGATCACTCTTCCTCGCATCAATACTCACCTTCATGCTCACCTACATCATCGGCTTGACAGCATTCTGGCTCAAACGCATCCAAGGACTCCGAAGACTCAAACGAGCAAGCCTCCTCTTCCTCAGCGGCGGCATCATCCCCCTCAGCTTCTTCCCTGTCTGGTACACCTACCTCAGCAGATTCCTCCCCTTTGAACACATCAGATACACACCCATCAACATCTACCTCGGAATCTACACAACAACCAGCCCCTGGTTCACCAACATCTACACCATACTCCTCATACAAATCATCTGGGTACTCATCCTCTGGTACCTCGCAGTAAAAATCGAACACCACGCATTCAAAAAATTCGCAGGTGCAGGAGCATGAAACTCAACCAATACCTCAAAATATGGAAACACGTCCTCTTCCTCGAACTAGCCGCAGACATGATCTACAAACTCAACTTCTTTATAAAATTCTCAGCAGTCTTCCTCGCAGACTTCCTCGGACCACTCGGAATCCTCTTCATCTACCAACACAGCGCAGGAATCCCTGGCTGGACATTTGCAGAATTCATCATCTTCACAGGAACCTTCACCGTCACCCTCGGCTTTGGACGTTTGTTGTTTCTTGAAATGCCCATCCGAATCATCCAGTCTGTACGAGACGGAAGCTTTGACAAATACCTCACAGCACCCTTCCACCCCCTCACCTACCTCACCATGCACGGATGGTTCACCGAAGGAGCATCAAGCGTAATAGCTGGAATCGTCCTCATCATCTGGGGCCTATCCCACACAGCAGGCTACCCCGCCCTTAACATCGTAGCCTATCTATTTCTTCTCCTCATGGCAATACTCTTCCAACACGCAATCATGATACTCATAAGCGCCTGCGCCCTCATCTATGTAAAAAGCTGGGGAGTCTTCGAACTCTTCTTCGGCATAGAAAAATTCGCACGCTACCCCCTCAACATCTTCGGACCCGGACTCAGAATTTTTTTAACATTCTTCTTCCCTGTAGCAATCAGCGCAAACTACCCCCTCGAAACACTCACAAAAGGATTCAACACCCAGATAATCTTCGTAGTTATCATACCCGTACTCATCTTCTACCTCATCTCAATACTCTTCTGGAACCACGCAATCAAGAAATACCAAAGCGCAGGCGGCTAGTTCGTACTCCCCAAACCACCACGACTCTTCTCACACATCCTATCCTGCTCCTTCCACACAACACGACTAATCGGAACAAAGGTTGCCTGAGCAATCCGCTCACCCCGCTCAACAACAACATCATCCTTACGAAAATTAAACACCTGAATCAACACCTCATCCTCCTCCCCTGCATAATCCTGATCAATAATCCCAATACCATGCGGCGCCAACAACCCAAACCGCTTCGGAGTCGAAGAACGCAACGCAATCAACAACTTAAAACCCGGCGGAGTCGCAATAATCGTATTACTCGGAACAACCCCCAACTCCTGCCCCTTAATAACAGTACGCTCACGCGCACAAAGATCAAAACACACACTCCCTTCAGTCTCATACCGCGGAAGCGGAATATTCTTGTCAACCCTCTTAATCCGAACATCCATCTTAGTACCTCACACGTGCAAAAAAGGCAAAATATCTTCCTATTCTGCAAATCTCATCACTCTATCCAGGAAACAGAAAACCCCTTTTAAACCTTCCTTTTTTCCCAAATATATACCCTATTTACAAAGCATTTAAATACTTCTTTCCCTTTCTTTAACCAGATGAGGATCTATTATCGTTGCACACGCGAAGAAGAGGAACAACCCTCTGAAGAAGAATAGACCCCTTTCTACAGCAAAAGACAGATAAAGAACAGACGCTTCTAGCTCTTGCTGGTCAATGAAGAAGAGATACACTCACGACGCAAGAATGAACGAGTTGTCCCCACCTGAGACCAGCAATCACTCTAACAACAAGTAATCCCTTTCTTGTCAATTTCTGCCACGCGAGCCTACGGCTCGTGAGAAAACTCATTTCTACATCTCTTCCTCAATCAAACAAGAACAACAGAAAACTCAAACCACCCTACTCCTTCAACGCAACACCCACAGGCAAACACCGCACAACCTCATCAAGATCAACCACAAACCCCGACTTCTTCTCCAACCGCTTCTTAATCGCCTTCCCAACATCAGACTGTTTTGCCTCTCCTTGGATAACCTCAACAACAAACTTTCCACACTGCTTCCTCACAGCTCGAACAGGACCACCCATCACCCGATCCTTCCACCACCCCACACCAAAATTCATAGAATTCTCAACATACTTAGTATCCCCATAGATCATAAATGCACCCGTCGGCATCGACTCACCCGCCTTCGCCTTCTTTGTCACCTGATCAGAATCAACAACAAACACATCCAAAGAAGCCATCCCCTTCTTCCACCCTCTACTAAAACACGCAACAAAATCAGCAGCCTCCCGAATAGTCTTCTCACCACCCTTACTTTCGGAAAACTTCACAACAACAAACGGACTACCTGCCATATCTGTATGCAGCACCCGATCTCCCTTCGCCGCATACTTCTTAATCACCGTCTCATTACTCTGCGCATCCCTCCCTCCAATAACTAACACACTCTCACTCGACACAAACCAACGAAAACTTTCAAACCACTCCTGCTTCCGAACAACCTTCTTCAATACAGCTCTCTTTTTCTCAAGAACACCCTTCTTCTCCCGCGCCATCTCCAACGCCTTTAACGCACCCTCCACCTTTTTTCGTGCCTTCTTTGCCTTTTCAAAGTAAGAAGCAGCATTCTCATCAACATCCTTCCTCAAATCAAGAACAACTCTCATCACGCATCACAACGCAAAACCCTTTCCACATGAATCGCATGATCAGGACACAAACGTTCATCACCATCATGTTCCACAAGAGGAATCAACGTAATATCTGGCTGCTCAACGTCCTCATACAGAATCTCACTACTCAAAATACCTCCTACCTCTATCTTACTACTAGGAACATCCATCTCATACACATCATACGTAAAATCCACTGTCCGAAACAAAACAGAAGAAATATCAACCTCTCCCGAATTCTCCAACACAAACTTCAAATTTCCAGACTCTTCATTAAAACAGATAGCCTTCACACCCTTCACATCCTGCAACTGAAAATTCATCGAATCACATTCTGAAACATGACTCTCAAAATCAGCACTCCAGTTCACAATCATCGCACCCAACGCCACTGCAAAAGAAATAAGAAGTATAGTAGCAATCAACGGCGAAAGCCCTTTCCTGTTCATACACCTCAAAGTAAAACAGCTTTTATAAAGATTTCGTCTCCCTGAACCCTTTTACAGCCTCCTCCTCCACAAAATGAAGACTGCCAGGAATAATCAACACCTGCGGAGGACCCCTGAAATCAAACTCCCGAACCTCCTCCAAACTCCCAGAAAATATCACATTATCACTTCCCAGATGCGAACAACCCACACACAACATATCCTTACGAATAACACCCTCCTTCCGTTTTGCCTCCAACTCCAGAAGAATATCAATCCCCTTTTTAACAGTCATATACCTATCCACATCAGCCTTAATATCAAGCAACAACAACGAATGCAAATCACAAGACAAATTCTGCTTCACAACATCATAGGCAGCCTCAGGAAAAAAACTCTTCTCCGGAAAAGGAACACTCGCAGTCTTCCCAAACCGATACAAACTCAACCCCGTCAAACCAACCGCAGTCAACACCGAAGCATTAAACACAACATCAACTTTAATACCTTCCTTCTTCGCACGCAACAACAGATCAGTATGCGTAGTGGCAGAAAAAACATCACCAACAACAAGAAACACAACCCGCTTCTCCTTTGCAGGACCAAGAATCTCATCAGCACGCTTCTCAGTCAACTCACGATCAGCAAGAACAACCTTCTTTCCATATAACTCCTCAAGATCTTTCACAGAACACTCAAGCAAAGACGTATACGACTCAAAAAAAATAAGATCAGCCCCCTTAACAATCTCCAAACCCCGTAACGAAATATCCTTTGCACTACCCAATCCTAACCCAACAAAGGTAAGAGTCATACCTCTTTCTCTTCAGAACTCGTTTGTTGAAAAATTAACAGATCCTCTGTCGTAAGCTTCTTCCCCTTCTTAATCTTCTCCTTAACCTCAATATCCTTCTCCTTCAACTTCTTCTTTTGAATCTCGTTCTTCTTTGACTCATGAGTCTTCTTACTCGAATCAAGCTGACCTCTAATCTTTTTCATATCATCAAGAAGCGTTTTTAACCTACCGTTCAACTCATTATACCTTCCCTTCTTTTCAAGAAACACATTTTTCGACTCTTCCATACTATTCTTCAACTCATCAATCTCCTTCGAACTCCCCAAAAGCTCTTCATGATGTGTCTGCGATTCCTTAGCACGATCCTGCGTCTTTCGAAACAGATCATCCGACTCCTTCTTCAACTTATCAATCTCACGGGAAAGCTCACTAATCCTCGTAGTAATAGTCGTAACACCACTAAACTCCTGAAACTCCTTCTTCAACTTTTTCAGTTCCTTCATCAACTTCTGTTCAGCCTGAAAACTCCCGGGTTCAGTCTCAATCTTAAACTCCAATCTCTCAATCTTCTTCTTCAACTGAGCAGGATCCCCCTTAATATTGTGCTTCTTGCACGCTTCCCTATACTCCTGTTCATACTTCTTAATCTCTTCAATCTTTTTCTTAATCTGCTCACTTAGTGTTCGCCTTTTCTGCTTAAGCTCCCTGACTTCTCCAGTAAGAGAATTCCTCTGATCCTTAGAACTCTTTAAAGTAGAAACATTTTCAACAAGATGTTGATGCATCTCTTCCTTCTTCTTGAACGCTTTTTCCTTTTCAGCATTCGCTAAAGTAATATCTTTCTTTACCTGCGTGATCTCTTGTCTGATTTTTGCAAGTTCATCTACTAAAGCCTTTTGCTCTTCTTCTCTTGACATTGTTTACCATCTTCCAAAAAATAAAAAATTAAAAAGGTTTATCCGAACAAAGCACCAAGTCCGGCAGCAGCTGCTTCATCATTCTCCTTTTTCTCTTCTGCTTTCTCTTCCTTCTTTGCTTCAGGTTTTCCTTCAGCAGCAGGAGCGGCAGCAGCAGCAACAGGAGCAACAGCAGCAGACTTAACAGCTTCCTCGATATCAACACCATCGAGTGCAGCAACTAATGCCTTAACTTTTGCTTCGTCAACAGTTACACCAGCAGCTTCCAAGACCTTCTTTACAGAAGCCTCATCAACTTTTTGTCCAGCTTTGTGCAACAACATTGCAGCATACACATATTCCATTTTGTTTTCCTCCATTTATAAGTATATCACATTTAATTTTACAACTTTACTTTTTCCTTCAAAGCCGAAGCCTCTGCCTCAGCCTTTGAAAGTACATCGCCAACAGTTTCATCAGTCAATATTCCCTCTGAAACAGCCAAAGCACGCGCTTCACGCGCAGCCTTTCCAAGCAACAACTGCGTAGACTTCCTTGTCGGAAAGCCCACAAAGACCGCAAGATTTAATGAATCGCTCGCAGCAGACCGAAGATTAGCAAGATAGGCATCCTCATCCACGTCAAGCACAGATTTTGGAATGATCTCTCCTTCCTCCAACACCGCAACCAAATCCAAACCAATATCAACAGGAAAAATCTTCAACCGTGTCAACAACGCTGCAAGCTTCGGATCAACAACCTCCCCCTCCTTGCACGCAACACAATCCTCCTTAATAGCAACCTTCCCATTCTCCACCCCTGTCTTAATACGGAAAGCGCCAAGCTCACCAATAATCGGACCCGGACTAAACTCAGTCGAACCCGCCTTAACAATAATATCATTAGGAGCAGTTTGACCACCCTTAATAGGACCCTTACTCTTATTCTTCTTCAAAATCTTGAACAAAGTAAACGGATTCTCTTTTGTAAACAATAATGCCGGCATCCCCTTCAAATACTCAACAAGTTTATCCTTCCCTTTCATAGAAGACTGATCAAGCGCAACCTGAATCAATCGACGCTTAGCCATCCGAATAGTAACCTTCTCCCTCAACGTCTCCCGCATAATCTGCAACTGCTTCGCTGGCAGGTTCTCCATATTCACAGCACCCACAATAGGATTATTCTGCATCAACTCAACAAGTTGAGCAACCGCCTGCTTTTTTTCTTTGGAAATATGCGCCATTCAAATCACTTCTTAACCTTCATAGGAGCACTCATCGTAAACTTCAAATACACATTCTTCACATTATGCCTCTCCCTCGGCAAATGATGAACAATCTGATCAATAGTAGAAAGAACATTATCAATAATCTGCTCTTCATCCATATCCTGGATCCCTACCATCGCCTGAACAACAGGACTCTTCTTCGCAACAATATGCAACGTCTTCTGATACCGATCATACAACGGCTTCAAACTCCCCTTAGGAGGAACAACTCCGCCCGATTTCGGATTCGGCATCTTTCCCCTCGGACCCAAAGCACGACCAAACACCTGAGCAACCTTCCCCATAATGTTTGCCTGGGCAATAAAGAAATCATGACTCTTCGCCAACGTCTTAACCCTACGCGGCGCTTTTTTAAAATCATCAAACTCAGTATTCGTAACAGTCGTATCACACGTCTTCGCAGCATCATCCTTCAACTCAGGACCCACAAACGCACACACCTTCCGCTTCTTCCCAATAAGGTAGGGAAGCGTCATAAAAAAATCAAGCTGATCCTCAGGCTTCTTCAAATTAAGATCCTGCAGAGTAACAATAAGATCAACCGACTGCGTAAACTTCCGCTCCTTAGAATCAGCCTTTAAAGCCGCCAATACACTCTGAATCTCTTTCTTATTCATAATCATCCCTCCTACACAAGGTAGTCAAATGGGTAAATCTGAGGAAAACAAAGCTCTTTATAAAGATTGTGGGAAGGATCTTGTTTTTAGCTATATAGTCATTAAATCATTCCTAAGTTACTCTTCGAGTAACTATAGAAAATAAATAAATAAAACAGCCATCAAACCCCCATGTCGTCCTATTCTCTCAGGCGAGCCCTTTACAGGCCTCGGACACACAACTCCTTCAAAAACCAGCACCAAAGCACCCTTTAAAATAATCCGCCCACAAAGGAAACACAAACGGCCTCCAAAGCAAATCTGCACCCCCTGCAGGCAGACACGAACAAAAGAGTTCAAACAACAAAAATACCCCCCTCTTCAAAAGATTACCCAGAAAAAAATCGAAAAAATCACGAAAAAACAAGAATTATTCCAATTTAGATCGCTGATCCTTCCACCCCAACCTACCCTTAATATCATCAAACGACAACCCCTGAATCCCCACATTCTCCTTATACGCCAAAAACTCCTCCCTCTTCAAGTCCTCCAACACAAAAAACATCTTCAGATCTACCACACCAAACTCCTCCAAACTCTCACAAAAATCATTCAAATCCTTCATATTCACAAACACCCCCTCAACCATAAAATCAAACCCATTATTAATCCGATACACCGAATTAATATGCTCCTCCCGCAACAAATAGACTCTGCACAACTCCCTCTTCTCATTCTCCAACTTAATCAGAATCTGACTTCTCACATCAAAACCCAACTGCTTAAAATCAATCAACGCAGTATGCTTCTTAATAATATCTCCCTCATACTCCTTCAACTTATCATAGATCGTAGTAACAGGAATCCGCGTCTTCTTACTCATATCAGTCAACGAATTCCGCGCATTCCTCCGCACTAAACTTAAAATTAGTAACTCCTTTTCCCGCCTCATCATCAAAGAAAATGTCCACCCTTAAAATGATTTTTTCCCAAAAAAACGGAAAAAATCCGAAATCTCTTTTAAACCCCCCATTCCACAAAATTTATATACTACAGCCTTTGAAAGGCACAATGCACTACGATTCAGACGAACCCGCTGAGGAAGAACTCACCTCAGAAGACTATAGGCAAGAAGCTGTAAAGAACGACGAAATAAGTCCAGAAGAAGAAGCCTTTATCGCCGGATACGAAGATGATGCCTCGCCAGAAGCAGAAGAATCCGACGAAGACAGCGAAGACTAGTTCAACTCAGTCAAAATCCTTCCCACAAAATCACCAAGAGAGACAGCTCCCTCAACCTTATTCTCACGCGTTCTTACATTTACTGATTCAGATTCAACCTCTTTGTCACCCACAACAAGAATATAGTTCACCTGCTCCAACTGTGCATCTCGAACTTTCTTATTTACAGACTCAGACCGAGCATCCAACTCAACACGAACATTCTTCTCATGCAGCTCACTCACAACCCGATTCGCAAACTCCAGATGCCGATCAGCAATCGGCAACACCTTCACCTGAACCGGATTCAACCACAACGGAAGCTTCCCAGCATAATGCTCAATCAAGATCCCAATAAACCGCTCCAGCGTCCCAAGAATAGCCCGATGAATCATCACAGGACGATGCTTCTTCCCATCACTCCCCTCATACCACAGATCAAAACGCTCCGGCAACTGAAAATCCAACTGCAACGTAGCAAGCTGATGACTCCGCCCAAGCGCATCCTTAATATGATAATCAATCTTCGGACCATAAAACGCACCATCACCCTCATTAACCGTGTATTTCAACCCCTTCTTCTCCAACGCCTCAGCCAACACCTTCTCAGCCTGATCCCACAACTCCTGAGAACCCATCGCCTTCTCCGGCTTTGTCGAAAGTTCAACACTAAAATCAAAATCAAACACATCCTGATAAATAAACTTAGTAAACGCAATCAGATCAAACAACTCCTTCTCAATCTGCTCAGGAGTACAAAAAATATGCGCATCATCCTGCGACATCTTCCTTACCCTTGTCAAGCCGCCAAGCGTTCCCCTAAGCTCATTCCGATGCAACGCAGCAAAATCAGCAATCCGCAAAGGTAAATCACGATAGCTCTTCGAACCATTCTTATAAATAATACAATGACTCGGACAGTTCATCGGCTTCAATGCGGCCTCACGCTCATCCATCTCCAATGTAAAAATATTCTCCTTAAAATGCTCCCAATGCCCCGAAGTCTCCCACAAAGCCTTATCATACACCAACGGAGTAATAACCTCATCATACCCATACTTCCAGTACTGCTTCTGCATAAACCGAATCAACTCAAGAAAAATTACCGCACCCTTTGGATGAAAAAACGGACTCCCAGGACTCACATCATGAAAACTAAACCAGTCCAACTCCCGCCCAATCTTCCGATGATCCCTCTTCTCAGCCTCAGCCAACAGATGCAAATACTGCCGCAACTGCTTCTTATCAGGAAAACTAATCCCATAGATCCGCGTCAACATCTCATTCTTCGCATCCCCCCGCCAATACGCACCCGCCAACTTCATCACCTTCACCGCCTTCAACATTCCCGTCCTCGGTAGATGCGGACCCCGACAAAGATCAACAAAATCACCCTGCGTATACATCGAAACAACCTGCTCCCCTGAATCCCGAATAATCTCCTGCTTAAACCTATTATCACCAAACCTATTCACAGCATCATCAGCAGAACACTCCTCCCTCTCAATCACCAAGTTCTCCTTACAGATCTTCTCCATCTCCTTCTCAATCGCAGGAATATCCTCCTCCTTCACCTTCAGATTCCCAAAATCATAATAGAACCCCTGCTCCACATTCGGACCAATACCTGTCTTCGCCTCAGGATACAGCCTCATAACAGCCTGCGCTAACAGATGAGCAGAACTATGCCGAAACACATCCAACCCCTCATCAGAATCAAATGTGAAAAACTCCACCACTGCATCCTTACCAATACCCGAAGAAATATCCCTCAACTCCCCATCCACCCTCATCACAACAGCCTGCTGAGGAACATCCTTTGGAAACTCCTTCATCAACTCCAAACCCGAAATACCCTCTCGAACATCAAACGACTTTTCACCAATCTTAATCTTCATCATCATCACCTAGCAATTTTATAAATATCTCCTCAAAAAGGATGAAACCCTCTCTATATAAAAGGTTCGCAAACAAGAATCAGCGTGTCAAAAGTAGAAATATCCCTAAGAACAACTCTTCAATACCCAGGACTTTAATCTTCTTCATACAACTCAGGCCAGCAGACAGATATATAAATATTGCCATTTTACATCCCTCATGACCCTCCTCCACATCCACTACATGGGACTCATGGACTTCAGAGAAGTAACCATAAACACCCAAACCCGCCTCAAAGAACGCATCCAGCAAGGAGACCATGACCACTTGCTGCTCTTCCACATCCAAAACCACATCGCAACCCTCGGAGAAGCAACCCCTCCAGACAAAGAACAACTCGTCCTAAAAAACCCCAAAATCTTTGACGAAGTCATCAGACTCACCAGAGGCGGCTCAATTACCTACCACGGCCCCGGCCAACTCATCGGCTACCTCATAGCCAAACTTGACAACTTCCCACCCCTCCCGGGTTCACCCACCGGACAAGAAAGACTCCCTTCCCACTCCACCTTCGATCTCCAAACCCGCATCGAACAAGGACTCCTCCAAACAACCAAAGCACTCAGCATCCCTGACATCTACACCGTCCGAGACTCCTTTGAAATGGCAGATGGAAGAAAAAAAACACAACGCGCACTCTTCTACAAAAAAGGCGGATCACACGCAACAGGCAACCACAACAAACTCGCTGCCATCGGCATCGACACCCGGGGAGGCATCACACAACACGGATTTGCCCTCAACATCGAACCCATTCCCCAACACTACCAGGAATCAATCATAGGATGCGGCCTCATCAACGTAGGAACAGCCGCCATCAACACCATCATTACACCACGAAAACTCACACGAGAACAGATCTACCCCATCCTTGCAGAACACCTCTCCCAACGCCTCGGATACACAGGGTATGTGAAGAATTGGTGAATCCACTTCCAAGTAGTAAACCATCGAAACCTTTATAAATGGTGTCCTCCTAGCCTTCTTATGACAAGAGAGGATTCTAGAAAAAGCAAAAGCATTCTCAAAATAGACGAGGTATTAGACAGAATAAAAACACATCCCGAATACTCTGTCATTGTTCTTAGAGAAACAGCCATCGCCATACGAGATGAATCAAACCTTCATTCCCTGGCACTCGAAAAAGAAGATAATCCTGAACATGGAAAACACCCCAAAGAGGAAAGAAGGAAAGGAGTCCAACAGCTCAATAGAGCACTTTCACATCTAAGCACCTTAGGAATATCTGTAGGATCCCTATCCCCTCTTGGACACACCATCGAACCAGAAGAAAACAATTTTAGATCCTATCGTAAAACACAGGTACTCTTTGGAGGTTTTACACCGCCATCTGCTGACACACTATTATATCATATGGATCAGCTAGTAGCCATATTAGAATATACAGATGAACACCCCATCACAAGAGCTCTCCAAGCACACATCGAAATGGTAAAAATCCATCCCTATGAAGATGGAAATGGAAGAGCCGCTAGACTCCTACAAAACTTCTGTCTCCAACAACGAGGCTACCCTGCTGCAGTTATTCCTCTTTCAGACAGAGAACTCTATCTGAGTCTTTTAGGAGGAGCACTTGAAGACCGTTATGACCACACAAGCTCCCTCGAAAATCCATCAGAAAAAGAAACTCTTTTCAGACAATTCATTATCTCCAAAGTTTTAGCCTCATCAGAAAAACTCGAAGAGCAATTATCAGCACGAAGAATATATGATGTCACCTTATCCCACTTTGATCACCCCGGAGCGATCTACAGTGTTGCAAAAACTATCAGAGGACTAGGCAGAAGAGAAGGAAGACAAGGAGTAAGTGTTCACATAGATCCTGCAAATGGAAGGAAATCAACAAATCGATTAAGAATTGTAGGAGATGTTGGATTACGAGAATTAAAAAGCTACCTCAACAGAACTACTGCTAAATACGGACTACAATATCGAGTCAATCCTGTTGATACAATGCAAAGGAAATAAAAAATACACACCCTTCACAAAAAGGAAAAAATCCTACCGCTCCTTCGGCATCACTCGACGAATATCAATGGGAATCTTCCCTTTCTCGAACTCAATCTTGGCAATCTCAACAGGATTATACTGAATACCTTCCAACTCCTT
>NYYS01000061.1 GCA_002685855.1 Candidatus Woesearchaeota archaeon | reverse complement strand
TTCACAACAATATCCAGTTCAGCAAAGGTGTGCCAGAGCTTTTCTTTTTCAACACTGGGCTCGAAATGTTCCTGGATTATTCGAATACGTTTGTCGGTCTTAAGGTTTTCAATATACTTTTTTAAAGAGTTTTCCACGTGTTCTTTTGGATCGCCAACCACCTGGAATACGACTCGTGCATGAATAGCCCCTTTTTCAAACTCTGCCATAAGGTCTGGAAACTGCTTTAGATTATAAAGTTACTGAAAATTTTTTCTTTGCTGCCAGGAGGAGGATTGCAATACAGAGGATAATAGGAGATACAATCCAGAAAAGAGGCGTAACAACTGGCTCTGCTTCATAGATTGTGTGACTGGTTGGGAGGGTTTTTGTCGGGGTCTGACTAATTGAGGTTTCTTGGGGTTTACTGAGCAGCGAGGTTGTCTCGCTAATATCTCGTTCAGGAAAAAGAAAGAGAAACAACTTTGCATCTGTTACAACCCCATTTTCATATAAAAGTATCATTGTTCGTGTACCCGAACTTGCATTTACCAGAATTCCAACCTTCTCTTCTGATGCTATTTCCTGTTCTGTTTCCTGATTCCCTGTCAGGGTTTTCAGTGTGAGATGCCCCTCACCACGAACACGAGTGAACAACTTTACTTCGCCTGGTTTTTGAGCGAGACTATAGAGAGAAAGAATCTCTGCGTTCGGCAAGAGAAATAGTATTTCCTTAGAATAACTTGTGATGCTTTTCCTCCCTTCCTTTTCAACCTTTACCATGAACCGATACTGGCCTGACTGTTCTGTGAACAATCCCTCCAATTCAATCTCTTCTGTGCTGTTTGCAGGAACAGAAAGAGAGATCTTATTTTCTGATTTATTTGAATAGGATTGACTCCCTTTGTAGACATATCCTCTGATTGTAAATCTTTTTTCTTCATCCTCCTTATTTGTCAACAGGAGAGGAATGTGAAATGTTCTGCCGGTAAAAAATAGGGAACTGTTGAGAAATTCAATTTCATCTCTTTTGGGAGTTGTGATTTTTTGCCTGTTTGTTGACGAGCAGATATTTTCTTCAAGGTCAATATTTTTTTTACTTTGGAGATCGAGACCTTCGATCACCAGATCATAGCTTCCCTTCTCTCCACACACATCCAACACCACGGGAAGTTTGATGTGGATCTCCTTATTCTTTCCATAGAGATAGGCTGTTGTAATCTGACTTGCCTTTGTTTTGCCATCTATCCATACTTTGATGGCAGACTTTCTTGTGTCCCCTTTTTTGACGAGAATCTTTACAAAGATTGTCTCTCCAAATTTGCGATTCCCTGTAATTGATTCAATAGTAAATGATGAGTTCATCATCTCATCAGAGGTATTCTTCCAGGAGAAAAAGATGAGTTCTGAAGACGCATTTTTTAAAGAATTATTACATCCTGTGTGGACAAGTTTATTTTTTATTCTATAGACCCTATCTTGTTCATCAAAACGGGGTGTAAATGATTTTTTATAGAGGTTGGAGGTTTCAACAACTGATTTTTCTATCCTTCCCTGAAGATCTTCAATCCAATACTCTATACTAAAGGGAAAGGTTGTATTAGAAATAATGTTTTCAAAGCTAAAAGAGTTCCCTTCCTCTATCTGATCTGAATCTGCAAAGAGATCGATCGAGATGGAACAGGGTATCGAACTACTATCGAGGACTGTAAGGTTGGCGCAGCTGATATTGTTGCTTGAATTAGCGTCAGGAATAGATGTGTTGATAATGGTGCCACAAAGTGTGGTATTTCCTGTGGTGTTAACGCGTAATGATCCTGTTCCTGATTCGGAATAGTGTTTAAAACTCTTTTCGAATGTTTCCTGAACAAGAATATCCCTGTCTTTCGAAAGAATGAAGCGAACTTGAACATCTATCAAGGGTCCGCCCGATTCATACTTCTCGTTTTCCAGACGAAAAAGGTTTTCATAGACTGTGTCTGAATAAATTCTTGAAGGAAGCAGGGTTACAATGCTGATATCTGTATTTTCGCTTGTGTTTTCCTCTGGTTTACTGCTTTCTGGATTCTCTCTTCCGGGAGAACCTCCTTTTTCTGCGGATTCCATCCAGGTTTCATTTTTCCATTCAAGGGAGTATCCATTTCCATTTGCAAGAGAAGCATTGTATGATGTGCCGAGGATGGGTGTGTTATTCTTGTAAAGAAAGATGGTGTCTCCTTGATTGTTCAAATTATCTCCGAGAGTTGCCCCCACACTATACACTGTACTGTTAATACTTGAATAGTTGAATCCCTCTTCAACGATCAGGCTAAAATTTCCCTGACGATGTTGAATAAGGGAAAGTGTGTCGTTTGATTTCAGATCTCCAAAGAGATATCCTGAGAGATTGTTCGCTCCTTTTATCTCAACAAATTCTTTATTATTGTCATTCCCTTCGGGATTGTAGTGCATTTCATTGAATTGTAATGCGTAGGCAGGGGATACAGATAGAAAAAGGAAACTGATGAGCAAAAGTGATCGATACTTCATCTTTTGGTAGAGGTCAGAGGGCTTCAAAAGTCTGTTGCCAAAAAAACCGAAGCATTTTCGAAAAAAAAGGAAAAATCCTCGATAGCCATGTGTTACTATTTTAAAATAATAAGAAAGTTTTTAATAGTCTTTTGCAGATTGATTGTCTACAGAGAGGTGAGGAATGGGATTGTTTGGATTTGGAAAGAAAAAAAAAGTAGATACTATTACAGCGTCAGCTCCACCTTCTTTTGATTCTCCTAAAAGCTCTTCAATTCCTCCTTCAGATATTGCTCTTCCGCCTCTTCCTCCTGATGAAGGTTCTTCTCCCGGCAAAGCCGGGCCTGACACACTTTCCTCTGGCTCACTGGAACCGCTCGGAGATCTTGATGCACTCCCTTCTTCAGGAACAGATGATGTTCATCCTCCTCTTGAGATGGTTGACGACCCTGACCTTCCTCCTGGAATGAGCGATCCTCTTCCAAGTTCGCCCAGCACAGTGCACCTGGATGATTTCGAACTACCTGACTTTGAAGATGAGCCGGTATCTAGGCCTGTTGAAAAAAAGCCAGAAGCTCCTGTAAAAAAAGCTGTTCCTCCGCCGCTTCCTAAGCAGGAAGTACACGAGTCAACACTTTTTTCTTCTACGCCGACAAAAAGGTCTGATGATGCTTCGAAGAAATCTGATAGGGTTGCACTTACTCCTGTACATAGAAAAAAAAGGGTTGTTCAAAAAAAGAGGGTGATCTATGTTGAGCATGGCAAATATAAAGATATGCTGCTTATGCTAAATGAGACTTTGGAAGATTTTACAAGCGCCCCTGCACAATTAAATAATGTAACAAGTACTGAAGGACTTATAACAACAACCTACCAGGATGTTCATGATAAATTAGATGAAATACAGGATGTTTTTGTAGAGCTGGATCAAAAAATTTATGGAAAAACTATCTAGGTGATATGATGGAAAGTTCAAAACACGAAGCACCCATTTATGTTAAGATTGACGAATACAAAGAAGTACTAGACATGATGGATGTTATTAAGGGAAAGTTGGACAAGTGCCATGATCTCTTTGACAAATTGCACGAGCTTAAACAAAGAGAAGATCATGAATTGACTGAATGGAAACGAGGATTAGACCAAGTCACACATCGCGTCGTTGCCATTGATAAATCATTGTTCCAACCCGGAGAATAGCATGGAAGACAAATTTTATGTGGGCCTCCACCGGCCTGTGGAGTTGCGGAAACATCTTCTTGAAACAAGTAGAAGTACGATCCACGCTCTTAAAGAGTTTTACACTATAGGAAAACTTCGCGAAGAAAAATTGGCTGTGTTAGCTCTTTTGAAGTCAGAAACCAAAGAACTCAAACTCCTTCTAAAAAAACTTGAAGACAGGTTGCCTGAACATGAACTCTATCTCTCCAAAAAGAAAGAAGTGCCATTAAAGAAAGGAAAGAAAGGAAAGAAAGGGAAAAAAGGAAAAAAGTCTTCTGGAAAGAAAAAATCCTCAAAGAAAGAGACTGAGTTGGATAAACTGCAGCATTCTCTTTCTGAAATAGAGAAGAAGCTTGGACGGATTTGAACGTTTCTAACAGTATCACTTAATTATTAATGGATAGGAAGAGAGAGATCCCCCAACCGTTCCAGCATATAGTTCTTCTGTTCTTCTGTTCGTGTTACATAGATATCCCTTCCGACTTTTCTCTGTCCAACATATTCAATGGGCTTTCCATCTGTTCCAACAATAACTCCTCCTGCAGCTTCAAGAATTGCCTGTGGGGCACACACATCCCATGTTCCAAGTCTGTTTTTGTTTGTAAGATGGAGATCTCCGATGTTTTCTACAAGCTTCATAATTCTTAGTCCTTCACTTCCTGAATGTAGGATGGAGGTCGGTGTTAATTTTTTCATGATGTCTCTTCCATCTTCGTCATCTGTAAAGGAGATTCCAACAACAGCTATTCTCCTATCGGGATTTTCCCTATTAATATGTAATGGAACTTTATGTCCCAAGCCCCTATAGAATGCGCCTTCATCTTCTATCCCGTAATACGCCTCTCCTGTCGTGGGCTTATAGATAAGACCAAAAACAGGTTTTGCGTCAATTGCAAGACCGATATGTATTGCAAACTGGTCAGTTCTATTGATAAATCCTTTTGTGCCATCGAGAGGATCCACATACCATGAGCGGTCGCCAGTGATTGTTTCCATCTCCTCAGATATGATCCCATCATGGGGGAAAACATCTACAAGCCCTTCCAGAATTATCCTGTTCGCAGCTTTGTCTGCCTCTGTTACGGGTGTATTATCCTCTTTAAGCTCTATCTTTTTCTGTAAGCCATACTGGCTCATAATCTCTTTTCCTGCTCGTTGTGCAAGACGCATTACGGTTTCAAGCTCTGTGTTCATTGTATCACGCTCCATGGTGTAAGGTGGAAGGGGTAACATTTATATATTACTATTAATTATTGATTATTAATGGATGCATTACATCATCTTGGGTTAACAGGATATGAAGGTGCTATTTATACTTCTTTATTGAAGCTTGGAAAGGCAAATGCTAAAGAGATCTCATCGGCTTCAAATGTTCCTCCAACCGCGGTCTATCCTAATTTGAAGGCCCTGGTTAAGAAAGGGCTGGTTCAGGAGTTCAAAGGGGCGATCTCTCTCTATGAGCCTCTATCGCCTTCTGTTTCTATTAAGTCATTGGTTGAACGAAAAAAGGATGAACTCGAAGATATTAAAGAGGAACTTATACCCTTTCTTTCTGATCTTCATGAGGAAAGAGAACCTGAACAAAAGGATGTTGTTTCCCTATCCTATGGGATCCAGGCATCTCATGAAATCACCTTCCAGTTCTTTGAAAAAGCAAAGAAAACATTGTATGTCTGCGGCTGGCGCTATCGCTCTGGTTCACACATCTATAGAATCCTGAACACCTTGGTTGAGCTCGTAGAAAGAAAGGTGGATGTACGTCTCTTAATACCTGAACTAATCGGGAAAAATAGATCTGTCTTGCAAAGCTATGAAAAGAAAGGAATTCCTATACGCATCTATCCTTTGCGTAACTTTTCTGTTATAATCTGTGATGGAACAGAATGCAAGATCACTCTAAAAAATGTGGCCATGAAAGAACGTCTCAACATCCACATAAAAGATGCTGATCTGTCCTATTTTCAGCAGGAATACTTTCTGAGGATATGGAAGAAGGCAGAAGGTTCTGAGGAGTGTTTTTGAAGTTTTGATTGATGAATATGTGACAGATGAAGAACCTGTCTCTTTTTTATCGCTTGATGAAGTCATTAGTGGAAATTCTCTAACGCGTGTCTACAAGGCTTTTGATGCTGCTAAGAATCAGTATGCAAACAGAAAAACTGTTAGCGCCTTTGGCACTGCAACAGACTTTAGAACATCTTCAGTGCGCTCATTTAGAGACTCAATTAAAGAAGGAGTCAACTATCAGACTATCGGCATAGTAGATCAGAGTAAAGCCAAAAGAGTTGCTAATAGATCTTATCAAGGTTTGTTAATAAGAGGAACTGTTATTCCTGTTGATACTCAGTGTATCGTTACAATGGATCGTTCAGAATTTTTCCCAGCAAAGTATAAAGTAGATAAGGATAGTGAAGGACGACAGGTGTTTCTTCCTGTTGTGGACTCTTTTGAAGTACATAAAACATATATTGATTTTCTTGCAACTATATCTGGACTGGTGGGAAAAGACCCCGCGAAAGTAACAGTTCAGAATATGGCAAAGATTAGAAGCTCATACCAAAGAGTGCCAGAAGCCTTGAGATCAGTATAGTTTCTAATAAAGCAAAACCTTTAAGAATCCAATCTTTCTTCGAAGACCAATGAGGGGGTAGCAAAGTCTGGTCAATTCAAAACCTCGTTTTGAATCTGTGAAAAACGGAGTTTTGAGGCTGAATGTGCTGGACTCAAGAAACCTTGAGTAATGAGCCGAAAGGCAATGACAAAACCGCTTTGAGGAATCCAGTCCCTTAGTGGGTTCGGGGGTTCGAAGGAGATTTTTGCGAAAAATCTCGTAAAAAGCAGACGACTCCTAGTGCTTTGCACCGGAGTCATCTTAGAGATTCAAAAACTCGAGAAAGTCCCTCCCCCCTCATTATTTTACTGCATAGCCTGATATGTGCTGTCCTGAATCCTCGTTCCATTGAATGCGGGAGAATTCTGCTGTGCGAAGTGCAGAATCAATCTCCTCTTTTGTCCAGGCAGCACAAAAGGAGAAACCTGCGATTGCGATTTGGCTGTCAGCAAGAGAACGCCATCCCTCTATTGAACTATAGTCGGGATGAAACACTTCTTCAGGAAAAACTCTCTGTTCAGCAAATCGCTTCATGAGTTCTTGTGGATCCTTTCGTAGGAGATCGTGAACATACTGTACAAACGGAAAATCGGTGTGTTCGGGAGCTGCAATTTCTGGTTGTCTAAAGTGGGGTGCAAATTCTCTGTTTGCATCCTCAAAATAAAAGATTCCGTTTGGTCGAAGC
>NYYS01000060.1 GCA_002685855.1 Candidatus Woesearchaeota archaeon | reverse complement strand
TGTTGGTGAAGAATCAGAACGGGTTGCCTATCTCAACAACAGAACGAACTTCATGAAGGTGACAGATGGAAGGTGGGACTGTGAAGGTGTAGAAAATCACAGAATTCGTTTTATCGGTCCGGGTGTGGGTGAACATTATGACACGGGTCAACGCATTGCAGACCTGAACGGTGATGGTCTTGTTGATGTTAAGGAAAATGGCGGAGGGGCGTTCATAAATAACGGCACTCAGTGGGAATACATCAGCAGTTTTGGGGGCTTTCCAAACTTTGTGAGCAATGGGCCGACAGGAATACGCCTTGTCGAGCTCAACGGTGATGGTTACATCGATGCATTGCAGGCGTTAAACCATTCTATTCGAAGAGCTTGGATAAATAACGGAAAGAGATTTGTTGAAACAGATCATTGGACATCGTTGCCCTCAAACGTGAAATTCATTGAAGGGCATAATCAGAAGGATGGGTATGCACGCATCATCGATCTTAACAACGATGGCCTTTCAGACATCGTTGGTGCTGGAACCGCTTATTTGAATAATGGAAGTGATTTTGTTAAGCTTTCTACAAATTTCCTTCTTCCTTTCTCGTTCATCAATGATGGTTCTCGAATCTTCGATCTGGATGGCGATGGACGAGATGAACTTTTCCACTCAGAAAGACGTTCAAAAAGACTTTACCTAAACGACGGAAACAAGTGGAACCTCTCTGAAAGCGACACCCTGCCCGAGGGCATCTACTTCCATAAAGAGGTTCAGGAACAATGGGTGGATTCCGGTGTTCGCTTTGTTGATGTGAACGGGGATGGGTATGCAGACATCATTGAAGGGATGAAGGTGAACAGCCCAATCTGGATTAATCCTGGAAAGAAGGTGCATCTGCTGAACAAGATTACGAACGGGTATGGGGGAGAGATCCTTATCGATTATGAACGAGCAACCTCGTATGAAAATACTGGGGGGGATAGCATTCCTGACCTTTCTTTTAATACCTGGACGGTAAAGGAGGTTGTTCGTAGGAACGGGTTGGGGAACAGTCAGGGAAGCACAGATATTGCAGCAACAAGCTACAGAGACGGCTATTATGATGATGAAAAACAGGAGTTCCGCGGCTTCAACCAGGTTATTGAGAAGAGAGAGGATGGTGTTAAGATTGTTCACTGGTTTCACCAGGATGACATTTTGAAGGGGCGGGAGTATCGGACAGAGGTGCTTGATAAGGCAAACAGAACCCTGGTGGTAACAGAATCTGACTGGGTGGTGGAAGAGCGTGATGGAATGAAGATTCCGCTGCTGGAGGAAGAGAGAACGTACAGGTATGATGGCCAGGAGACGGGGTTTGAAACAAGAATAGGATATGACTATGACAGTTATGGAAATGTTGAAGAGGTGTATTCCTATGGAGATCCTTCTGTGAATCAGGATGATCGTACAGAAATAAGAAGCTATCTCTACAATCTGGATGCGTGGATTCTTGACCGGCCAAAGAATGTCCTGTTGCTGGATGATACTGGAACGATTGTGTCAGAAGCATGGATGCAGTATGATGGAGAGGAGTATGGTGTTCCTCCAACAAAGGGGGATTTGACAAGACAGGAAAGCTGGTTGGATACGGGAGAGAATCCTGTTATGAGTTATTCGTATGATTCCTATGGGAATCTTGTTAGGGAAACCGATGCTAATATGCACGATGCTGAATATGTGTTTAGTGCGTTGTATCAGCACACCCTTCCTGAAGAGATAGTGAACGAGTTTGGGTGGAGTGTTTTGTACGAGTACGATCCGGTGAGCTGGCAGGTGGTGAAGGAGACTGATGTTAATAGCTATGCGACTGAATGGCGGTATGATGCGCTTGGAAGAAAAGAGAAGGTGATTAGGGAATATGAAACAGAAGAGCTTCCTGGAACAGAGATCGCCTATAATTTTAGTGTGATGCCTATTCAGATAGTTACAAAAGCAAGATATAGTGTTGAAGAAGATCCACTAGAGGTTGTATCCTACTATGATGGGTTTGGACGGATGATACAGACTCGATCGATGGCAGAAGAGGGGTGGATTGTAAAAGATGTCTTTTATGATGACCTTGGAAGGGTGTGGAAGACCTCTCTTCCCTACTCTGCGCAGGGAAAGGAGTATGCTGATCCTGCTGATGTGGGTTTTGTGTCTTTTGAGTATGATGCGTTGGATCGTGTTGTCCTGATGAGAAATCCTGATGGGTCAAGTAAGGCTGTTGAGTTTGATAGGCAAAGGATTACTGCTTTTGATGAACATAGGAATGAAAAAAGGTATCTGCTGGATGCCTACGACCAGATTGTTGAGGTAGTAGAGGTGAACGATGAAGAGGAATATCTGACAACCTATAGTTATGATGCGATGGGAAAGCTTGAAACGATTACAGATGCAGAACAGAATCTGTTCAGATGGGAGTATGATAGTTTGGGGCGGAAGACGTTGATGGATGATCCTGATCTTGGACTCGTTAGCTATGGCTATGATGCTGTTGGGAATGTGCTGAACCAGACCGATAACAAGGGTGTGACGATCGGGTTTGAATATGATGGGCTTAACCGGGTTGAAAGGGAGAACAGCCCTGAGGGAGTGGTGGAGTATGTGTATGATGGTTTGTTGAAGGGGGTGCTGGACTCTGTTGAAGATGTTGAAATAAAGGATTTGTTCCTGTATGATCGAAGGTATCGTGTTATTGAGTCTACACGAACGCTGGATGATCAACAGTTTGACTCGGGCTTTAGCTATGATCTTTTGGATAGGGTGGAGTCTCTAACGTTGCCAAACAGAGAGACTGTGGTGTTTCGTTACAATATGCAAGGAACTCTAGAAGAGATTGAAGGGGTTGTTTCTGATCTTGATTATGATGAACTTGGACGGCCGGTTCTTCGACTCTATGCGAATGGTCTTCAGACGTTCTATGAGTATGATCCTGTATCTCTGCGCTTGCGGAGGATTAGTACGGGTGGTGTTCAGGATCTTGACTATGAAACAGACTATCTGGGGAACATTATCAGCATTGGAAACGGGGTGAGGGAGACGGTCCAGGTGTTTAGCTATGATGATCTGCAGCGGCTTACACGTGCTGAGAGGCTGAATAGTACGGGAAGGGAGTATTTGCTGGGGTATGAGTATGATGCCTTGGGGAATATGAAAAAGGTGTTTGACTATGGACGCTATGTGGAGTTTTTTCATGAGGGAAGGGCGCATGCTCCTTCGAGCTATGATGTGTATGGCGGGAGACGGTTTGTGCAGGCGGTAGAGGTTCCTCTTGAACTCGAGGATTCTGGAGTTCGGGAGAAGGTAGTTCGAGAACTGGAGAGTGATAGGGTTCAGGAGAGAGTAGTTCAAGGAGTGTCGAGCGATAGAGTTGAGAATAGGGTGCTTGCACAGGAGGAAGCTATAGGCAAAAGAGGAAGGTTAGGGTCTCAGGAGGATGATCAGGGTATAATTATGATGGATGAGAATGAGGGGCTGGATGTTTTGTCTTCTGGTGTTAGGTATTGGGATTTTGAAGAAGGCAGGGGTTTGGTGGCGGTGGATGGGTGGCAGGGAAGAGAGGCAATCACAACGAATTCTGATGTGTGGGTGGGTGAGGGTGCTCGGTTTCATGGCGGGGAGAGTGATGGGGGTTGGAGTGTTGGTTTTTATGAGTTAGAAGATGCCTTCTTTGCTGAACCCGTAACAGAGATTAGTGGGAGTGGAAAGGATTGGAGTGTAAGCTTGTGGTTTAGGACTCGGGAGGATACGTGGTTGAACGGGGGTTCGATGATGAGTTTTTGGGATAATAGTCTATACCGATTTGATGTGGGTTTTCTTCATGATGGAATGATTTCATTACTATCATCAATAAAAACGCTGGATTCAACCTACCTTGTGAGTACACCCTTTGCACCATACAATGATTCTGAATGGCATCATCTTGCTGCAACCTATGATGCTGAGTCTGCACAGATTGGAACCTTGTCATTGTATGTTGATGGTGTATTAAAGGATAGTATGCGTGGTGATCATTTGTATATTCCGAGACACGGATTCACACATATCGGGAGAAGAGGTTACTACGAGTTTGCCTATCTTGGCAACCTGGATGCAGTAAAGATTTTTAATCGATCACTTTCGCTTACAGAGGTAAGAAACCTTTACGAGGGAGGAACTACCTACTACCCAAAGGAGTTCGAACACGGCTTTGAAGGAAGAGAAAAGTATAGTGTTGTTCTTAACTTTCAGGAGTATGACACAATCGACAAGGTAGAGTTTGATCTTGTTCCGGAACAGAATACGGGTTGGCCAAGCCGGTCGATACTTTATTTTGATAAGGCATATTATCTGGGAGAGATCTATTTTCCTCTTATAGATGCTGATACTTTGGCCTATTATCCTTTGGAGTATTCTGAATGGGAACAGATGTATCCTGGGCAGATCGAGGATGTTGTGGGAGGCAGACATGGAGCGCTTCAACCTGGTACAAGGATAGTTCCTGGTGGCGTGAAGGGAGATGGATATGAACTTTCCTGCGGTACGGGTTGGTATCAAGTTGAAACACCAAACGTGTTCACAAGACTTATTCCGGGCGATCAAGGCCAGCTCGAATTCTGGTTTAAGCTTGATTCTGCTTTTAATGGGTCTCGAACAAATTCCGCTATTCTTTTTCATGATGAGAAGCCAGGCGATGAGATAGACAAAGTATCTATCTTTCTGCAGGGAAACGGTGATGGTAGGCTAAAGATGCGAGCTGCACGTGAGGAGTATATCTTTGATGCAGCGTATGATGGTTTAACCCATTGGGAATCGGATGTTTGGCATTATGTTGTCTTTCAATGGGGAGACTTTGGAAGCCGGTTCTGGGTTGATGGAGTTCTCGCAGGGGAAGATAGCTATCAGACAAGATGGGGGACGAATGCAGTTGAACGATTCTGTCTTAATTTTGATGGGAGTCTTGATCGTATACGTCTCTACAAAAAGGCTAAGTCGGTGTATGAACCTTATGTCTTTAATGCTACAGAACATTTTGTCTTTAACAGAACACAGCTTGACGATCACTGTGTTGGAAACGTTTGTTATTTTTGGCTGGAAGCAACCAACGGAAAGATCTCTGTTAAAAACATTGAGGTGGAAGGAACACCTCTTCAGTATCCTACAGAGACAGGAAACTATAGCTATACTGCTCTTGTCGAGTATGATGACAATGGAAATATTGTGCGGGAAGGAAGGCATAGGTATGTTTGGGACAGCCGTAATAGGCTGAAGGAGGTTTATTATGGAAACAAACGCATACAAGAGAACACCTATGATCATACAGGCAACCGGGTTAAAAAGGTTGATTTGCACTGGAGAGGAAAAAACACCACCACATACTATGTTGGAGACTATGTGAAGGTTGTTCTTCCTGATGGCGGTGTGGAGGAAACAGTCTATTATCGGGATTCAACAGGTTTAGTTGCAAAGAAGAATGATTCTGGGAGCTTTTTTATTCATACAGATCATCTGGGAAGCCCGCATGTGGTGACAGATGTGAATGGAGAGGTTGTTGAGGAGACAGAGTATTTACCGTTTGGGGGGGTTCTTCTGGGTGGGGAGGAGCGGTTTGGTTTCACAGGGAAAGAGAAGGATGATTCTGGGTTGATGTATTATGAGGCTCGGTATTATAATCCTGAACTGATGATCTTTGTTAGTGCAGATTCCTTGTTGCCAGATCCGTATGATCCACAACAGTTGAATCGGTATAGTTATGTTCGGAATAACCCGGTTAAGTATGTTGATCCTAGTGGACATTGTATTTGGGATCTTTGTTTTGCAGAAGGTTTAGTTGTCGCTGCGGCTTATGGTATTATTGCAACCACTGTTGCTTATCTTACATTTTTAGCAGCTGAGACAATAAATGAGGAATTTGTTTCTGAAGATCTAACTAGTAATGATCTTCCTTATGAAAATCCTAACATTGAACAAGAATTACCTGCACCCACGATAACAGAAAATCAGCTAGAATTTAATGATATCCCTGAAACAGTAGGAGGAACAATAACTGAACCAGGTATTGAAAACGCTCAAGAATTAGAAACTCCAGGAAACATTATTACTGATGGTCAATCTTTATCCTTAAAAAATCACAATAAGAACAAAAACGCACATAAAAAGAACTATGCTGATGGATCATGGGCTTTTTGGGCTGAGCCGGATTTGCCCGATTTTGATTATACTGGAGAAGAACATACTTTAACTCGTGTCGACGAAAATGGAAGAATTTATCAAGTTAGATGGTATAATGCAGAGGGGAATGTTTACAAAGACCTTGACTTAACCGATCATGGATATCCTGATGTTCATGAACCAGGCCACACACATACAAATAGAAAACAATGGGAAAAAAATAATGAAAAGTAGGGTGAAAAAATGACAACAAAATTAAGAATTAAGATGAATGAAACAGCAGGTCTAAAGAATTTTCTACAAATTTTGAACAAAGTAGGAAAGATCTCTCAGTTAAATTTTATTATCGGGGCATATGACACCAACAATGAAACTATGAAAAAGATTGAGTCCAAAGTCCAAAAAACGGAAGAACATTATTTAAAAATTAAGTTAAATAGGTTTTGTGAATTTCTAGATAATGAAGATTCCTTAATCTGGGGAGTATTTATTGGGTGTGATGAGGATAATGAATTACACATCGATAATAATATTGTATCCGAAGGAGCGCCTGATGATTTACAGGCAGAAAACGGCATCATAGAAGCAAGAGTAAATGACGGAT
>NYYS01000059.1 GCA_002685855.1 Candidatus Woesearchaeota archaeon | reverse complement strand
GTGAGGGAACGCTGAAAAGAACTCTTGACAGAGAGTTAAAAGATCTTGAAACCTGATAACTATCGTGAGATGCGCAGCAATGTGCATCGTCCGTTTTGAATAACGTGCCAGGGAGTTTGTCTACGTGGCGAGGATAATCTATCTGAGAATCCGAAGGGAAACCAAGACCTCGCAGTTTACGAGGAGGGAGGTGTTAAAGCGCCTCAAGTCACGTGGACCAGACCCGAAGCCGGGCGATCTAATCCTGGGTAAGGTGAAGCCCCCGTAAAAAGGGGTGGAGTCCTGAAGAGGTGCTACGAGCAAGTGTTCTTCTAACCTGGGATTAGGGGTGAAAAGCCAATCGAGCTCGGTGATAGCTGGTTTCAGTCGAAGTTGGCCGTAGTCAAGCCTTGGTTGAGACGGCAAGGAGGGTAGAGACACGGATTGAGGATTTAGGGCTTTAACCGGCTCGGTCTTCTGTCCAACTCCGAATCTTCTTGCGTTGTAGACGCCAAGAGACGGGGTGCCGTCGTAAAGGTGGCATCCGAGAGGGTATCAACCCGGACTACAGTTAAGGTCCCTAAATGTTGGTTAAGTGTTAAAGGGTGAAGATTGTTTAAGGCCTCAGACAGCGAGGAGGTTGGCTTAGAAGCAGCCATCCTTTAAAAAGTGCGTAACAGCTTACTTGTCAAGGCTTTGAGCGTCTAAAATGGACGGGGCTAAACCAATTACCGATACTGTAGACCACCGAAAGGTGTGTAGTAGGCTGACGTTCTGCAAGAGCAGAAACATCCCTTCGAGGGGGTGTGGATCTAGCAGAAATGAGAATCCTGGTGAGAGTAGGAACATAACACTGTGAGAATCAGTGGCGCCGTAAGGGCAAGGGTTCCTTGACAATGCAAATCAGTCAAGGGTTAGTTGATCCTAAGTACGCTCCTAGTTGGAGCAATACGAAAGGGAAACCGGTTAATATTCCGGTACACAAAAGATATTCGTGGTGACACAAGCTCTATTTCTGACGCTTTGGGCTACACCTCCATCTTATCAAGGATGTTAATAGAGGCAGGTCAGGAGAGTACCGTAATGGTGAGATCCTGAGCAACTTTTAGAACAGTACTCCTCTGGAGTATGAGGTAGATGCCTGGAGCCCGTGAAAAGGGAATAGAGAAAGATTCTTTTGTATCATACCCAGAACCAGCACAGGTGCCCCTAGGTTAGAAGCCTAAGGCGCGCAGGGAAAATCTAGTTAAGGGAATTCGGCAAATTAGCCCCGTACCTTCGGTATAAGGGGTCCCTGCTTTCGTATCTGTAGAGGTGCGATTGCAGGGCGCAGTGACAAGGGAGGTCCGACTGTTTACCAAAAACTTAACCGAGTGCTAACCAGGAATGGCTTGTATACTCGGTGACGTCTGCCCAGTGCCAGTACCTAAAACTCCTTTTCAAGGGAGCCAAGGGCTGGTAAACGGCGGGGGTAACTATAACTCTCTTAAGGTAACGAAATGCCTTGCCGTTTGATTGACGGCCTGCATGAATGGCGTAACGAGATCTCCACTGTCCCTAACTAGAACCCTCCGAACACTCTTTACTGGTGCAAAGGCCAGTGACTTCCAGTGGGAAGCGAAGACCCCGTGAAACTTTACTACAGCCTGTTGTAGTGGCGTGAGTTAAACTATATAGCGTAAGTGGGAGCCTTCGATACAAGCTCGTCAGGGCTTGTTGAGGCGAAAGTGTAACACCACTTAGTTTGACTTACGTCACTCACTCCTTGTGAGGACAGCAGCAGGTGGGTAGTTTGGCTGGGGTGGCACCCTGCTGAAAAGATATCAGCAGGGCCCAATGGTAGACTCAAACGGGTCAGAAATCCGTTGTAGAGTGCAAGGGCAAAAGTCTGCCTAACTGGAACCTTTACATGACGGGTTTCAGTAGAGAAATCTGGGCCTAGCGATCCTCTGTGCCTCCTTGATGGGGGCCAGATGTGACCGAAAAGTTACTCCGGGGATAACAGAGTTGTCGCGCCCGAGAGCTCATTTTTGATGTATATCAATTATGCATCTTCGAGTTGATCGACGGCGCGGCTTGCTACATCGATGTCGGCTCTTCCTATCCTGGCGGTGCAGAACTTTTCGAAGAACTGAGAAAAACTCAGAAATCTTCGATTTCTGTAGGCTGCCAAGGGTGGGGGTGTTCACCCATCAAAAGGGATCGTGAGCTGGGTTCAGAACGCTGTGAGGCAGTTTGTTTGATATCTACTGGAAGTGTTCATTGTCTGAGAGGAAGGACTTTTTAGTACGAGAGGAACGAAAGCTCGGGGCCTCTGGTCTATCGGTTGTCTGACAAGGCAAGCCGAGCAGCTACGCCCCAAGGGATAAGTGCTGAAAGCATCTAAGCACGAAGCCCACCTCGAAAAGAGACAGATGGTTCCCATAGAAGATGGGGTTGATAGAATCGGGATGTACGCACCAAGGCAACGAGGTGTTCAGTCCGCGATTACTAATCGCCAGAAATTCGGTTTTTCTAGTATGCATGGCATCATTTTTTTTTCTTTATACCTTTTGACACCATAAACATATAGATAGCACTAGAGACTTTTTCCCTCATTCAACCCCTTTTTAAACAAATCCCCCCTTCCAACTCCTATGATCACCCTCGGCATTGAATCAACCGCCCACACACTCGGAATAGCCATAACAAGAGACAAAGAGATCCTCTCAAACACAAAAAAGGCCTATTCCACCACCCAAGGCGGAATGCGACCCGTAGAAGTAGCAGAACACCATCTCCAGTCAATCGAAGCCCTCTTCCAACAATCCCTCAAAGAAGCCAACATCCAGCCAAAACAGATCGACCTCATCGCATTCTCCATCAGCCCCGGCATAGGAAACACACTAAAGATAGGCGCAGCATTCGCCAGAAGCCTCTCAATCCTCCTCAAAAAGCCACTAATAGGCGTAAACCACTGCATCGCCCACCTCGAAATAGGCAAGCTCAGAACCCAAGCAACAGACCCTGTCATGCTCTACGCATCCGGAGCAAACACCCAGATCATCGCATTCACAGAAGGAAAATACCGCATCTTCGGAGAAACCCTCGACATCGGCATTGGAAACTTCCTAGATACATTCGCAAGAGAACTCGGACTCGGATTCCCCGGCGGCCCACTCATAGAAAAACAAGCCCAAAACGGAAAACTCATCCCCCTCCCCTACTCAGTAAAAGGCATGGATATGAGCTTCGGAGGACTCCTCACCAACCTCAAACAAAAGATCCAAAAAAAAGAATACACGACAGAAGACCTCTGCTACTCTGCCCAACATATCGCATTCTCCCAACTCATCGAGGTAACAGAACGAGCCCTCGCACACACCCAAAAAAAAGAAATAATACTCGCAGGAGGCGTAGCCTGCAACAAAACCCTCCAGACAATGGCACAAACCATGTGCAAAGAACGAAATGCAACCATGTACACCCCCGAAAACCAATTCCTTGTCGACAATGCAGCCATGATCGCCTGGACAGGAAGCATAATTTACAACGCACAAGGACCAACAACAATTAAAGAATCATCAATCAAACCCTATGAACGAACAGACGAAATAAAAGTTACCTGGACATAAACATCCCTTAAACGTGTTCTACAACTACTTCCTCCATTAAACATATTCTGCTACCTATTATTCAAAAAATATCTGTCCTGCGAGACCACTCCGTGGCCTCGGAAAAAAAACAACCCGTACAATTTACGAACCAGAAATCTACTTTTTTCTTCCCTTCATTATCTGCTTCAAAATCTTCTCCTTCCCCTTCCAATACAACGCCTCCTTCAAGACCTGCTCCAAACGCTCAACAGCAACAATCCGTATCTTCTTCATCTTCTCAGGAGCAATCACTAAATCCTTCATATTCTGTTTCGGAAGAATAACATTCTTAATCCCGGTCTCAATAGCTGCCTCCACCTTCGCCGTAACCCCACCAACCGGCAACACCTCTCCCCGCACAGACAACGAACCCGTCATCGCATAGTTCTGCTTAATCGGCACCCGAGTCAATGCAGAAACAACAGCAGTCGCAACCGCAATACTCGCACTATCACCCTCCACACCCTCATACGTCTGTAAAAACTGAACATAGATATCCTTAGTCTCCTTAATATCCTCACCAAAATACCTCTTCACAATACCCGAAACATTCAAAATTGCCTCCTTAGCAATCTCCCCCAACTTCCCCGTAGCAATAATCTCACTCTCCTTCCCACCCGGCGTCACCTCTGCCTCAATCGGAAGAATAATACCTGAATAAATAGGACCCGCACCCATCACCGCCAACCCATTAACCCTTCCAGCCTGATAGCCCGACGTAACAATAACCGCATACTCCTTCTTATGCTCAATAACCCGATCAGACATCTGCTGCTCCAATGTTCGAGCCACCTTCTTTGCTGCCTCCATATGCTTTTCCTCAACAACCTTCGCCTTCTCTGCCAACGCAACATCACCCGCAGCACGAACCAATCCTCCAAGTTCACGAAGCCGCAACGTCAGATGACCCTTACGATTAGCCATCTTCCGAGCCTCCCACACAATCCGCTCAGCAGCAGCCTTAGAAAAATGAGGAATCTTCTTATCCTTCCTAACCTCCTGAGCAATAAACTGAGCAATCTTCCTCCGATTCGCAGCAGTATCCGGCATCGTATCGTTCATATACACCTCATACCCATACCCACGAATCCTACTCCTCAACGCAGGATGCATATGCTTCATCGAATCAAAATTACCAGCAGCCAGCAAGATAAAATTACACGGCACCTGCTCAGTCCTAACCATCGCTCCAGCACTCCTCTCACTCTGACCCGTAATCTGAAACTTCTTCTCCTGAATAGCAGTCAACAACTCCTGCTGAACATCCGGACGCAACGTAGCAATCTCATCAATAAACAACACACCCATATGAGCCTTATGAATCATACCAGCAACCACACGTTCATGCGCAGGCGTACCCAACCCACCACTCTGAAACGGATCATGCAAAACATCACCCATCAACGCACCCGCATGACTCCCTGTAGCATCAAAAAAAGGCGCCTCCTTCTTCTGAAAATTATCCACAATCAACTTTGGAACTTGAGCCTTCTCACCCATCTGCCTCTTCCCCAAATTCAAAAACAAAACAAACGCCATCAAAAAAGCCATACCACCCAGAAAAAAAGCAGCAAACATAATATCAGACTCATACTTCGACCTCACCCACCAAGGCACAATCATGGCAATAATCGCAAGAATAAACATAAACACATTCTGGTTCTTAAACATCTGCATACTCTGCATCTTCGCCGTCGCCACAACCTCCCGTCCCTTCCCCGCAGCAATCGTACGAATCAACGGATTGTTCTCATCATGCGGATTCGGATAACTCAGAATATCAACAAGCTTCTCCTTCGGCAACAACTTTGCAAGAGCCAACCCCAACATACTCTTACCCGTCCCCGGCTGACCAATCAACAACACATGACGACGCTGAAACGAAGCCTTCTTCATCACCTCAACTGCCTCATCCTGCCCAATAATCTGGTCAATAATCTTATCAGAAACCTTCAACTCAGCAGTTGTCTTAAACGTAAACCCAGCCATCACTTTAAAAAGGCACCAACTCTTTAAAAGTTTTGTGTTAACACTATACCGAAAATCCTTCGAAAAAAACCCGACAAACTTAATCAACCGTACCCCTTTCTCATCCTTATGAAAGACACCACACTAACAAAAATATCTTTCCTCCTCGCAATCATCGGACTTATCACCCTCTACTTCACAACAAAAACACTCCCAGAAGCCACCCTCACAACACTCAACACCCAGGAAAAAACCTTCACCACCCAAGCCACAATCCTAACATCTAACACACACAAAAACAAAACCTATCTCACCCTATCCCTCTGCGAAAACATAACAGGCACCATCAACAAAAACACATCCATCAGCCCTGGAACTGCCTACATCGAAGGAGAATTCTACACCTGGAAAAAGAAAAAATACATTGAAATAATAAAACTCGAAAAAAAATGATCACCTTCACCATCGCAATCTCCATCGGAATCCTCTGCGGAATCATAACCGGCCTCATCCCTGGCATCCACGTCAATCTTATCGCAACACTCCTTATCGCAAGTCTCCCAACACTCCTAAAACTCACAGACCCACTCTCACTCTCCTTCTTCCTCATCTCACTCAGCATCACCCACTCATTTCTTGACAGCATCCCCAGCATCTACCTAGGAGCACCCGACGCCTCCCAGGCACTAGGAGTCCTCCCCGGCCACCGCTACCTCATCAACGGAAAAGGATTCCACGCAGTAAAACTCACCCTCATCGGAAGCCTCGGCGCAATCATCATCTCCATAACAACCCTCATACTCTTCTCGCCACTCATCCTATTCATCGTCCCATTCCTCCAAACCTACACACTCTACCTCCTCATCCTTGTCGTAATCTGGATGATCCTCTCAGACAACAACCCCTTAATCGCAATCATCATCTTCACCCTGGCAGGAACCCTCGGCGTAATCGTCCTAAACTCCTCCCTATCCAATCCACTCTTCCCCATGCTCTCCGGACTCTTCGGAACCTCAACACTCCTCTACTCCCTCAAAGAAAACACAACCCTCCCCGAACAAATCATCTCCAAAAAAATCCCCCTCAACTATAAGCTAACAATCCACGTCCTCGCAGCAGGAGCAATCGCAGGCCTCACCACAGCCATCCTCCCAGGAGTAGGCGCAGGCATCGCAGCACTCTTCGCCATGCTCCTCGCACCAAAAATGGGCGACTACGGATTCATGATACTCATAGGAAGCATAAACACCTTCAACTTCACCTACTCTCTCCTAACACTCACCTACCTCGAAAAAGCCAGAAACGGAGCTGTCCTCGCCATCACCCAGATATTTCTCCCAACAAAAGAATACCTCCTTCCATACCTCTCCACTGCCCTCATTGCTGCCTCAATCTCCACCCTCCTCGGCCTCATCCTCGCCAAAAAAATCATTCACATCATGCAATCCATCCCCTACAGCACCCTCACAATCACAATCATCCTCCTCATAGTCATCCTCACACCTTTCCTCTCAGGCATCCAGGGACTCTTCATCCTCATCACATCCACAAGCATCGGCCTCCTAACAGCAGCAACAAAAACCCGAAGAATACAAAACATGGCCTGTATTATCCTGCCAGTAATCCTCTTTCTGATCTAGAAAAACTATAAAAACCCCTCTCCTTCCATCCCTCTATGAAAACCTCAACCCTATCAATAATAGCATTCATCCTAAGCATCCTCTACATCCTCCCTCCCCTCCCCATCCTCGGACTCATCCTTGGCATCCTTATCCTCCTAGACACCAAAAAAAACAAGAAAAAAACTCCCCGACTCGCCCTCCTCGCAGTCATCTTCGGCCTCCTCTTCATCCTCACCGCAATCCTCTTGGCCCTCTTCCTCTACACCCAACTCACCACACTCTCCAACACAGCAACCACTATCAAAGAAGCACCCACCCCAGAAACAGCTCTCTCCTACTGCACCACCCTCAAAAAACAAGACCTCTGCCTCAGCCTCACAGCCACAAAATTTGCCAACCAAACAGACCAAACCATCTGCACCAAAATCAACAACAACTTGTTAAAAGACTCCTGCTACCACACCCTCGCCACAAGCCAAAACAAAACCACACTCTGCACCAAAATAGGCCAACCCCAAACAAAAACCCTCTGCACAGCCCAAATAACCAGAAATGCCACCCTCTGCCAAACCCTCCCCTCACCTGCCAGAAAACAATGCCTCAACACCCTCTTCCAACCCTCCTACACACGTCAACCAGCATCCTAACTAGCTCCAAAGACCTTCTCAGACCTCTTAAAACATCCTTCCTGACCAGACCACACAAGCCCTCCACACCCTAAATACACCCTATTCCAACAACAACCTTTTTAAATAAACAGCAGTTTCTCCACCCTATGGAAGCAGCCATAAAGAACTATCGTGGAGGAAAACACACCCAGAAAACCAACCAAATGGTAGTCGTACCTCCCAACACCACAACAAAGGAAGAAGCTACCAAACTCGTAGGAAAATCAGTCACCTACAACACCGGAAAAAAAGATATTACCGGCAAGATCACCGGAGCCCATGGAAACTCAGGCGCCGTCAAAGTTCTTTTTGAAACAGGCATGCCCGGACAAGCCATCAGCAAAAAAGTAAAGATCAACTAATCTTAACATACCCTGTTCTTAGACATTCTCCACACACACTAATCAACAGAATACTCTCAACAAGCAGCATCGATCCAATAAATTCAACATCAACAAACCCAAACCTCAAACCCCACACCCCAACATCATACAAAAGATTCACAAGAGCCAACAAGATCAGCACTGTTTGAACCATCCAAACCACATTCCGTAACGCAGGATAACTTTTCTCACTCGTTACAAGATTAAACAACCCCAAAAAGAGCACAAGCTCCAACCCAAACAACGTAACCTGTTGAAACACGGTCTCTGAAAAAGGAAGCACCCCCCAGAAAGGTAATATCACACGTAACGATAACAAGAAAAAAAACACGCCAAGCAACAACTGGCTAACCTTTGTTGTAAACCCCATCTTAGACCATTACTGCTGCTACTATAGCCAGAAGGATCCCTTCAATAATCAACAGGATACTTACAATCGTCTGCGAAATAGGTATTGTAAAAGGAAGCACTCCAAAGCTATGCAGGATAGGAATCAGGCCAGCAGCAAAGATGATTACTGCAATAACCATACTGACAATTTGAAGCATATCATCTGCCCATATCGCATCAATAAACAACAAGACTGCTATGGCAAGAATAAAGTAGAGCATAAATGTCGTCATAATCCCAAGAAGAAACTCAGGAAGATTAAAACCTATTACACCCAACCCTGCTAATAAAGGGATAAGTCCCAACGCTATAGCTAGTAATCCAAGAAGTAGACCCACCCATCCTCTTAGTTCATCAAGCGCCATAGTTGTTTCCTATAAAAAGGTATATATAAAGTTTTCTAATTAGAGCTATCTAGCCCTTTTTGCTTCTCTTCGTGCATATTTGCCCATACGCCAAAGTGTCCACAGTCTCTTATGGATTTTGTATACTGCTTCCTTTAATAATTTCTCCATCTCAGCTAAAGGAACGCCGGGAAAAGAAAGTTCTCGAAGCTGTTTTAAACGATTCGGACTCTCATTCATAAGTTGATCTATAACGCGCATGTGCTCAATATTTGAAGCATGCAGGAGATCATAGCTCTCTTCAGCTTCTCTTTCAATATCCTCACTCCAACCGATCATAATTTTAATAGACTCTTCAACTTTCTTGCTGTCCCCAGGATTTTTATCAAGTGCTTCAGCATTTTCACTTAACTTCTTAAACTCCTCTTCAGACCTTTTAACAGTATCAAGTTCTTTGTTCGTCAAGTTTTTTAGGGTTCTTATACCTTGAAGCCCCTCATCTCTTCCAACCTTTAAAGAAAAATATCGAAACCACCTATCCCGTTCACGATACGCATCTCTTCCTTCTCGTTGCTCCTGATTCAGCTTAGAATAGACCTCCTTCATTGCTTTTCTCAACGCTTCTAAAGCCTTTTCAAGCTCATCTCTCTCTTTTTCAGGAACCTTTTTAGCAATCTCATCATATTTTTTAAATACCTCCTGCTCTTCCTCGATAAGTTTCAATTGGGACTTCTCCATATCAGATGTGACCGATTCAAGATCCTTTGCTGACTTTGATAACGTATCAATAAAAGCAGACCAGTGATTCTTAACTTCAGCAGCTCTTCCTTCTGCAATAGCACTATCAAACGCTGTACGAGACTTATGAACTGCATTCATATGTCCTCTCAACGTCTGTTCCCCAGGCACTCCTCGCCCAATAATCGTTGCCTTAATATGCTTCACAAGCTGATAATGCCCACGAATACTCAAAAAATTTAGTCCTGTTACCATCTTTTATCACCTAGACACATTCATAGTTGTAAACATTCTTGCGTGAAAACACATCCTGAAATATATAAACCTTTCTGTTACCCTTTTTTCATAGCTCCTTCAGTAGGGGTTTCAAATTTGTTTTCCTGAAGAAGAGCCGTAAGCCGGTTCTGAACCCAGTACCCAAGAGGATTCAGCTTATAATCCAAAAGCAATTTCCATGCGCCATCCATACTATCTCTCCGACACTGATTAATTGCAGCACGAAACACAGCATAACTCCTCGAAAGACGATCCTTATCTTTATCTGTGAGCCTATCTTCAAACCTTCTTCGATAGTCAGCAATCATCTTCATATAGTCTCCAAGCCATTTTGCAAGCTCACCAGTATTCTTCAACCTCTCAGCCCTTGCTTGTTCACCTTTCTTTGCAGCTCCCGTCTTGTTCAACTGCCACTGTTTCCAGGCAGTCAATCTATCTAAAAAATAGTTAATCCTTCTTTTTAAACCTGGCGGCGTCACCTGATACTTACGAAGATCTTCAATAAGCTTTTGTCTTTGTCCAGCATCCCGAGAATCTTTGTAATCAGTCAGAATCTTTATTCCAAATGTAAATGATTTGACACAATTTTCCCAACTATCCACAAGCTTTTTTCCAAGCTCTTTATCTTTTGAGCTGTAAAGTGTTCCAACAGGAAGATCTTCCTTAAAACCATTTAAAACATCTAATTCACCTTTTAATATCTCAATGGTTTCATCAACACCTCTCCCCCACACCAAGTTATCTCCACTTAGCCGCTTCAAACCCTTTTTAAGACCGCCTCCATCATCATCAGGACCATCATCACCAGGAGGTAGAAGGCCCACAGGTTTTTTACCTGGACCTATCTTTTTCAACCCTTTAAGAATTTGAATACACACACGACCCATTGTCGACGCAATTAACCGGAGATCGCGGAAATCACTGATAAGAACATCTCGTTCAACACTATACACAATACTAAGTTCCAACTTCTTTGCCCGTTTTGTTAACTTTAATATCTTTTCACGTTGAGCAAGAAGCGTCTTAACCAAACTTTCACAAGCAGACTTTAACTCAGGAATCTTAGCAACCGCTTCAGGCTCCCCTGCTTCAACTCCTCGATGTGTCTCAACAATCTTTGCTAATACCTTAAGATTTGTAAAAAAATCTTTCAAAATCTGATTTCTTTCATTAAACAACTCTGCCAACTCACGTAGGTCTGAACGTGAATCAAGAATAACACCCTGATAGCGATGTAATACTTCAGCATCTAAATGAGCTATCTTTCCAACATCAGCCAGCAATTCTCCCAAATAAGCTAAAAGCACACTCACCTTATCATGTCGTATGTGCCTGACGAGTTTACCTAAAACATGTTGCATGCTTGCAAGAACTGTCTGCTCTTCTTCAGTAAGCATAATCTGTCGAGCACCTGCTTCATCTGTCCCTTCACCAGGAACAGCAGCCGCGCTATTTCGCAAATCTTCTCTTAGCTTAGCAAGTTTTCTGCCCAACGCAATACAACGGTTATGCAAACCTCTCAACAGCGTAACAGCAGCTAATCCTTTACGCCCTTTTGCTTCTCTAAACGCCCTCCCGAGAGATCTAAACTCAGCAAGTAACCCCCTAATTCTCTGAACAAACCTTTCACTACCAGGTTCCTTTTCAACAACAACCAAACCTTTTTCAGTAGTATTGATAGGATCTTCTGGTTCATCTTTTCCATCCTCCCCCCCATCCACACCCGGTTCAGGTGTTTTACCCTCATCTATATCGTCACCTGCTTCCGTCGCCCCATCCTCATCCGCCTTATCCTCTTTTTCTTTTTCTTCTTCCTCCTCCTTTTCTGTCTTCTCTTTTCGTAATCGCGCTAACCACCCTTTGAGCAGATAATAGAACCAGTTCAGAAAGATACAAAGATTAAGAATCATCCGTTTTAGTTCACTAAAATCAGGCCCTGAATACCCCTTAAGACGATCCCGAATACTATCTATACGTTCTCTAATCCGTTTCAAGACCGCTTCAGCATCAATAAACTTCTTTTTACGAATATCTTCAATTGCATCCAAAAAGAGAGCCCAGACATCAGCAAGATCATCAAGTATAGCCTTAAACAACTCCTTAGCCTTAGTTTCAATAGATGGTTTACGTGTAATAATATCATGATAAAGCGACTTAAGACCTCCAATAAGATCGCCAATAATCTTATGTATGCGCTTTGCAAATTTATAGATTTTCTTTCTACTAAACCTAACACCCACCATAAACAGCTTACCCGCTGCACTCAACCACGCTTTAAGCCTCTTAACTAATTTATCCCAATCAATCTCTTTTGGCGTAATGGGAGGAGGAGAACCTGTAACATTAATATTATACTCTCCACTAGGATCTTTCAGCCAAAGGATATCCTTCATCAAAAACTTTTTTGGTTGCTCATCCACAGGAGGATAGAGCCCAACAGCTGAAAACTTCAGAGACCGTATCGATGTAAGCCTCTTCAAATCTTTTGAGAAAACAGCATCAAGCTGTATCTTGTCTCCCTTATCTAATTCCTTGGTTTCAGCCATGAACTTTTTTGCCACATTGAGTTTCTTCTTATTCAAACGAGAAGAATTAAAATCTGTTTCAGAATCAAATCCAGCCACAATGACCCAGCACTCCCCTGAATCCCATACAAACGGGGGGGATTTCTCTTTTGTAAGAAGTGTCCCAAAATCAACGCTTTTTAGAATATCTCTAAGCTCATCAGGTTTTAATGCCCGATCATATTCAGGAGTCTTTACCCCTGCCATTTTCTTTTCAAATTTCTTCTGTTCTTTAAGAAAGTCATCAGTTAAACGTCTAAATCGGTTATCTTCCACTGTTCCGGACTTTGTAGCTTTTGGAGATGCCATTTTACGTTATTGTTATCGTCACCTCACCTGTTGAAGGATCAACCTGAACACCTGACGATGGAGGTACATCCGGAAGAATATCAACAATAATAGCAGGTCCAGGCGGATTTTGTGCCAGTACAGTCCCTGTGACTGGACTATCTGCAAAATACTGGTTAGTATCTTTAACATTCACATTATAAGCTTGACCTACAGTCAGGTTTGCAAAACTAAAGATCCCGTTCTGCACACCATTCACCACGTTCACAATCTTTGAATCGCCTGTTCTTTGTGCCTCTGCCTGAAGCCGATTGTATACTGGTTGGGTTGCATCAATAAGCGATCGCGAACCGTCAGGATTAACACGTCTGCACCTGCCCACAATCAACCCTGTTCTTCCAGCAAGCGGAGAGATCGAGATTGGAAAGGTACGTTCACTATCCGCATTCCCAGAAGCCCTTCTCAGATACACATAGTGCGATTCCTGATACGACGTATATACAGGCGGAGTAGAAACATCCCTTGTTAGTATAGGCAAGAAGACTCCCACAGGAACATCAGCCAATACATAGTTCCCTGTAGCATCAGACGGATTCGACCAATTGGTTCCGTCCACCATTACACGGATGTTTTGGGCATTTGTAACAACAGGAGGGTAAGCTCCCCCTATTGAGGGAATGGAAGGAATTGGAATTCCACCTCCACTTGTCGATGAAATAACACCTTTCATTTCACCATTTGTAGCTCCACTCGCAACTACGGGCTGCATAAAGATATCCATCCTCAACGTCTGACCCGACCCTACAACAAATGCATCATTTCGAATCGATAGACTATTTGAATTGACCTGCCTATAAGCCCCCCAACCATCTGTAGCAACAATATAGAACTCCTCTCCCTGGGGAATATCAGGAATCTCAAACTTTCCTGTATCAGGATCAAACAGATTACACATACCGCCCTTTACAAACTGCTCAGGATCTGCAGTATTCGTAGTAACATTGCCTAAAGGATTATTATCTCTCCTCCGAAAAGCCTCTATCCGCACATTCCCAAGATAAACTCTTCGAGAATCATCCCCTCCATAATAACTTACACTACCTTCAATTCTTCCTGGCGGAGGATTCGCACTAAACCGTACATCAGGCAGCGTGTTATGACCTGCCGTCAGAGTAAAGACTCGAGTTAGAGGAGGGTAGTTGGGGTGTGTGAATGTTAATTCCAACGCCCCCTCTCTCAAGTCTCTAACATGATATCTGCCATCAGCACCCGAGTGAACAGTCCCAATCCTTCTACTCCTCATCACTCTCCGCCATGGCCTCAACCTATTTCTTCGAACATGATCCCTCCTCCCTGTAATTGTTACGTTGTCTAACCCATTACCACTTGGATCCTGTATTTCTCCTTCAGCTGTAGCATCAGCTAACTCTTCAGGTTCATCATCATCATCTGGACCATCTCCTCCCGGGCCATCTCTATCTCTAGGACGACGTGGCCCCCTTGGACCTCGACCACCTCCGCCGCCGCCTCCACCATCGCCACCTCGAATCCCACTAAACATCATAAAAACCTTAGCTATAATACAGAACAAAAGAACTATCCATAATAGTTCAAGGATACGCGCTCCTAGATCGTTTATAAATGCTGCACCTACTGCCATCGTATTCTATTCCTGATCTTTTCAATAAGTTGTGGGTGCAAAAGCGGAACAACCACCAATGTAGCTGCTGTTGCTTCAATAAGAATCATCGCAGTAATCAAGATAACAATCCCTATCATGTGATCCGCCCACGCCACACCCGTTGTTTCACCATTAAACACCTTAAACGCAAAATAGATCGCTGCTACAGCAATCACAATATATAAGGAAATCCCAATAATCGCCGCCAGAACGTTCCCTGTCGTCGTAAACCACACCCTAGGCAAAAAGAAGATAAAAGCCGAAAAGGCAGCCGCTATCACCGTAGCAGGCCGATTATCAAACTTCTTCCTTAATGCATAATGAACCAAGGTAAACACAATAATATAAAGCAAAAATTTGGCAATCCCTACCCGTACAAACTCGTTCCGCTCCAGAATCTTTATATTAAAAACGTTCCCTATCACCTCAAATCCACGATCCAGAGGACTATACCCTGTTCTCAGCGTCCGTAAGGCAAAAGCAGAAGGCATAAAGAGAAAAAAGACTAGTGTACTAACCAGATTTCGAGCCTTATTCTCCATTCACACACCTCAATATGCCTTTTTGGGGAAGAGGGAGTTTATAAAGTTTACTATAGAAAAGATATGAGAGATGGTGAGTAATCAAAAATCAAGATTTCTCATAAAATTAAAAAGTGACAATCTCTTCATTTTTCAATAATAGGATAATCTTTAGTTTTCTCAGTTGCTCGATATTGACTTTCAAGTGCAAGTTGAGAAATTAAAACTTCAACAGCAGTTTTCGCGGGTAGGGGTTCAACTTTAATAATCACAGGGTGATATCTTTCAGAATATGCTTTAAAGAATGGCTCGTTAGGCCCTGAAGCAGCTTCTCTTTCTGGTGAAGAAGTTTTCATATAAGGAAACCGAGGATCGCGCTTTAGTAAAGTGTCAATCTTTGCTCCTAGCTGAAAAAAGAACACATTGTCCTGATCAAAATTGGTAATCTTTGATCTAAACCAATCAAACGCATCTTCTTGAATAAATGGTTCATCAAGTATAACAGGTGATGAAGTTAAACATTCACCTGTTTGCTCTCCAAACTGTAAATATGCATTTTTAATTTCTTCAGGTGTAAGATCTGAAAAACTTCGAGATCTGTAGAGTTTTTTCATAATGCCATCAAAAGAGAGACTGCTAAACCCTTGTTGTTCTAATTTTTTTTTAATTTCAGTTCCTTTTTTTCCATGCAGACCAATTAAAACTACGAGATCGTTCATTTTTTACCACCTTCTTTCATTTTTATTTGTTCTAAAAATATTTTATGTAATTCTTCTGAACTTCTTCTGACATCATAAGACTCTAAAAGATCATCTAAGGATCTTTTTTTAATACGTTTTCTTAATGATGTATCATCAACCAATCTTTTTATTGAATGATAAAATTGTTCATTACTGTGTTCAAGATCATCAATATCAACTAAAAGTCCATTTACTCCTGAATTAATTGATTCTGAATGACCACCAATATCATGAGCAACAGTAGCTGCCCCACTGAAAGCACCTTCTAAATATTTTAACTCACTTTTTCCTCGGTGTTCTTCATCATTTTTTGCAGGTGCAAGAAAAATATCTAAATCCAAATCAGATAATTCTCTATAATAGTCTTTCCAATCGCCTTGTTTGGTGTATCCATGTAACTCATGAGGAATTCCATCCATCATCTGTCTAAATGCTTCATATTTTTCTCTCATAACAGGGTCGCACATAAACTTTTCATCAAGACCTTTAAACACAAATTTTACCTTATCTCCATAATCCTGATAAAGACGTTGTATAACATCTCCCATCCCCAATAATTTATCTATATGGTGATAACTTCCTGCCCAACCTATTCGTAATTGATCCTCTTCTTCAGCAGGTTCTTTTGTGACGAGGTCTTTAAGCTCATCAATATGAATCCTATTCCTAACAACATAAACATTCTCTGATTCATGTCGCAATCGAGCTACTTCATTAGCTAAATCCCGAGTAGTTACAGTTACAAAATCCGCATCTCGAATCTGATCATCGATGTATTGAGACATAGACATCCCTAAGGGATCTCCATCAATTGGTCTACTATATGCGGAAATTGCGTGTTCACCGAAGATTAAATCATCAACTTCATACCCCACAACTTTTCCTGTTTGTTTTGCATATTCAAAAAGTCGACCTCCAAATTTGTTACTTGTTCTTCCAAAAACCACGACATCAGCTTCATCGATATATTTTTTAATGGATTCTAGACATTTTTCAGAAATGAATGAATCATTAAAGACCTTTCCGTCTCTTTGAGCTTCATCAATTAAGCTCTGTTTCCAAATCAAATTACCATTTTCATCTTTTTCTAACACAGATCCTAAAGAAGATTTTATGGAGTATTGAACCCCATACTCACCCAAGTACTGAGAAGGCCATTCATGTCTCCATCTTGCAACCATGTTCTCCTGAAGTGGAAATTCAGGCAAATACAATACTTTCTTACCACTAATTTCAGATTCTTTTTCAGATAACAACTTAATAGGTTTATTAATTCCTAGATGACGATGTTGAAGGAGTTGTCTGTTATGGGCATTTTCAGCTCGAAACTCATCAACATTTTCAATAAGATACCTTTCCATCGTATAAGCCAGTTCTGTTGATTGTTCACCATCATCATTTTTCGCAAGTTCTCCATGAAACCCTATAGTTTTATCTGATATGTCCCTGATCCCTAACAGATTTCTGTTCCAATAAGTTGAAACAACATAGCTCGCATCTAGATGAGGAAACGATCCAAGTTCTATTTCATGAAAATTAGGTGTTTTAATCTGATTTTCATCAATGATGCCTTCAAGCTGATCTTCCGTATGAATTGAACAATAAAAAGTATTAGAGGCGTCATGCGCAACACCATCTCTTTCTGGAAACCATTTTGGTCTATAAAACATCGTTACATGAGCACCAGAACGAAGTGCTGATTTTGCTATATTCAGGGCCTTTTCCTGACTTTCTTTATCTCCTCCAAAAAAAACACCTACATTCTCACCATTTTTGATTTCTTCCTTGTCAATCAGCTCTTGACCATAATATCTATTAGGAGACAAATTGGTATTATCAAAAGCATCAGGATACCTTTCCCTCATTAAAGTCCTTTGACCACTAAATGGAACATATTTCATCGATAATAAGAAAATCCAATCTTTTTAAATATTTAATCATTTTTAAATAGAATACAAATAATAGATCGAGGAAAACTATTTAAAGCTTATCATTAAAAAAGTATCATGAGTTTTACATCCTTCCTCGCAATCCTTGGAAAAGGCTATCTCGAAATCCTGAAAGCACCATTCAAAGACCTCACCATTCTCTGGCAATTAGCCCCCCTAATCCTCATCTGGCTCCTCATGGAATACTACTTTGAAACACATACAGGAGAAAAGCTCGGCTGGAACTCAGCAGTAGGAAACGCCATCAGCCTCTTCTGGATCTGCATCAGCATGATGAACATCATCTTCCTCAAAGACATCTTCTCCTGGGGAAAGTTCTTTGTCATCCTCTTTATGCTTCTCTACGCCATCTTCATAGGCTATATCAGCTTCAGACACTCCTTTAGTGAAAACATCACCTTTGCCTTAGCCCACACCTTCATCATCTATTACATTGCCATATTCGTAGTCCTCTGGTCCTTTGGCAGTCTCTCGCCTTCCTGGTATGTCATCCTCGACATCATCATCCTCTTCAGCATCCTTTCCCTTATCAGATACTTTATACGAAAACACTTCGCTTCCAACACTTCATCCGGATCAAGCAATGCACCATTCTAAATATTTCTATATTTGCTTAAAACTTTTATCAATATATTCAACTAAATTATTCTAGCAAAACCCAAATATTATAAAACAAAAAAATCCGATAAAAATAGTAAATCCGACACATAGTTTATCCAATAAATAGGTTACCCAATAGATAGTACATCCAATAAACACCACAAAAAACACAAGCTAAAACTTTTAAGCAATTCTTACAATTTATCTAACGGATTCTCAATACCACTAATAGCCTTAGAACTCACATGCGTATAGATCTGTGTCGTCTGTAAAGAGGCATGTCCCAACACTTCCTGGATCACACGAATATCTACTCCATCCTCCAATAAGTGGGTGGCAAAACTGTGCCGAAGCTTATGAGGCGTTATTTTCTTTTGAATACCTGCAGACACCGCAGCTCGCTTAATAATCTGCTGCACATTCCGGGCACTCATCGGTTTTCCCACATTAGAAAAAACCAACCCATGCCCCCCACCGATCTTCTCCTTAAACCCCTTTGACAACGGAAAAATACGATCCTTCCCTCCTTTTCCACCACGAACCCACCCTAGTCCCTTTTCATACTCCAGATCCTCATGACGTAGATTCAACACCTCTGAAACCCTCATCCCCGAACTATACAACAGCTCCAGGATCAATCGGGATTTCTTGTGCTTACAACTATCCAAAAGCAGTTTCACTTCATCCTTTGACAATACTAAAGGTAACGACTTAGGCGCCTTTGGAGCAGATACAGTTTCAAACCCCTTTCCATACACCTTATTCAGGCAGAACAAAATTGCACTCCTGGCCAAAGCCACAGAACGAGGAGCCAATCCTTTATCAGAGATCAGAAAAGCAAGATAGGCCTTTACATCATCCAGCTCTATCTGTTCCGGCTCCTTATTCACAAATTCAAAAAATTTCCGCGTCTGCATCAAAAAAGCCTGGACAGTGTGCGGACTACACCCCTTCAACTTCAATTCAACCTCAACCTTCTTCACCCAAGACATAGTATTCTAGAAAAGCACACATATATAAAGCTTCGCATAATGTTGATTATGCGAATGTTATTTGATCAGTTACCTAGACTTTGTGGGTTTTCTCGTCGATAAATGGTGAAAACCTTGGTTTTAACATAAAATAGCTTATTTCCACACCTAAATCGACTATCAAATTCTACCGGAAAAAAGGTGCCAGCTTCTTCGGGCTTTGACTACCTGTCGATCCCATCTGTTGAGCTCTTTCATCTCTTCATTTTCATACTCATCAACATAGGCCATGTCTTTATTCATCTGTTCTATGATTTTGTTGATGTTCTGGGTTGCAGGTCTTATCTTCTGGAGCTCTTGTAGAACAGGAGTTAGTCTTTTATGTGCTTTTTTGGTAAGGGCCATCATTCGATGGATGGCTCTCTTTCTTCTATGTGCTGCCTTTTTTTCGTTGAGGTCACCCCTCAGCTCATGTTTTGCCACCCATTTGTCTACCTTTCCCTGGATGTGTCTCTTTCTATCAGCAAGTTTCCTCACGATGTCGGCTACGGTGTTGAGGTGTTTTTCTAGGTCGTGGATCTGGTCCATCGATTCCTGGGCTCGCTCTACGTGTTTTATGAGAGCTTCTGCTACCTGATGTTCTCTTTGGAGGCGAGCCATGATCTGGCTCGATTGTTCACCTTTTCGTACGTCTCTTGCAAATTCAGCCATTTCTAAAACCTTTAAGCATTTCTTATATTTTGTCTTTTTTGTTGTTTTCTAAAACCTTTAAGCATTTCCATCATTTTTTCTTCTTTATTTTTTTTGGTGATTTTCGCTTGATGAATCTCTTTAATCCATAAAAATATTGCGAAAATTGCTTATATAAAAGTTTTAATTCCTCTTTTCCCATTTCTGAGAGATAGTACATCTTCTTTCTTCCCTGTCTTCGATACCGGATTAAACGTTTATTTCTGAGCTTTTTCAATGCAGGATAAATTGTTCCAGGAGTGAGCATCGAGCCTTTTCGTTCACCTATTCTCATTGCCAAGTCATCACCGCAGAGAATCTTCTGATCGAGCTCATGAAGGATAAGAAAACTAAGGAACCCCTTTAATTCGAGGAGACCGCTCTCTTTTGGCATACTGTTTTTTGAATGTGCTCCTATTTATATTTATTGGTTTTGCAATAATATTTTTTAAAAATTATTTATTGGTTGTACTATTTATTGGAGATACAATTTATTGGTTTAACTATGTATTGGATATAAAATATCTATATTGATTGAATAATTTTTAAGTTTTGCTTAAAAGTTTCAGATTAATTTAAGAGAAGATATGCTTAAAATATTTTAGCAACACACACATTTTTTGTGTTGATTCTGGGTGAAAAAAAGAGCTCTATATCATCTTCTCTGCCAACATTGTCCGAGAGACAGATTCGTCGATTTTTAGGATGTTTTTTCTCATTTGAAGGTCTTTGAAAGAAGGGTCTAACTTGATATAGGATTTTTCTTCTTTAAAATCTCGGATTAGGGGAACACCTTTGGATATGATTCTATAGATATAGCTGTTTATCATAGAGGGGGTGAATCCGAGTCGTTTTGCGATCTCTTCTGTTTGGATGGCCTCTTCTGAACAGTAGATGACAGTGAATACTTCCTGTTCTCGTATGTTGAGTTCGATTGCTGTGGTGGTGTTTCCGTTCTCTATTTCTGTTGAGAATTCGATGGTGTCGAGGCGTTCCATGAGTTTGTCGACCTTTCCTTCGACTTCCTGGAGGTAGCCGAAGAGTGTTTGAATCTCTTCAGTGTTCTTGTTTATACCGTCGAGATGTTCTTCGAATTCTTTTTTTATGGCCTGAAAAGCCCTTTGTAGTTGCTCTTTTTTTACCACACACAATACCCCAACAAAACAGAATATCGTGTAGGAGGTAGTTTAAATATTTTGTGATAGCGGAATGCATATAAAAGAAAAGTGGATTCAGTTACTATGTCTCAGAAATCGTTGAGTGTGGAGTTGAGTAAGCTTAGAGAGTTTGTTGCTCCCAAGGCAAATTTGGAGCAGTATGTGACTGATCCGGATGTTGCTGCGGAAATCCTTTGGGCTGCGGCTATGGAGGGGGAGATTGAGGGGAAGTGTGTTGCTGATTTGGGGGCGGGTACAGGTGTGTTAGGTATTGGTGCTTTGATTCTTGGAGCTGGGAAGGTTTTTTTTGTTGAGGTGGATCCAGATGCTATTGCAGTGTTGAGGGAGAATCTTTCAAGCCAGAATATTGATGAGGAAAGGTATGAGATTGTTGTGGGTGATCTTTCTTTGTTTTCTGAGAAGGTTGATCTTGTGGTGATGAATCCTCCGTTTGGTACACGTGAGGCGCATGAGGATCTACGTTTTCTGGAGGCTGCGATGTTGCTTTCTAAGAAGGTGTATACGTTACATAAGTCTTCTACCCTGGAGTATGTGAAGGGGTTTGTTGCAAAGAAGAAGTGGAGGGTTGGTAAGGAGTTTTCGTTCTCTTTTCCTTTGAAGCAGAGTATGAAGCATCATTTAAAAAGGAGAAAATTAATAAATGTTTCTTGTCTGAAGATAGAATGTTGTCAAAGTTTAGGTTGAGAAGAAAGAGGATTGAGCATGCTGCCTGGAGGTATGAGTATGTTGTCTTGTTTAAGGGTGGTGGCTTGGGAGGTATTAAGGCCCGAGGAGTGGGAAAGCAGATTCTGACTGATGCCAAGATTCATCTGGCGGGGCATTGGTTTGAGATTCTTACGATCCATAAGGGTCCTGAGGAGGCAGCAGAGGCTAAGGGTGGAATGCGGCTTGTCCGGGGAGCGAAAATCTTTTTTAAGGGTACTCATGGGCCTTCAGCGACCTCTGAGATTGCCGAGGTATTTAAGAGGATCTAAGAACAGCAACCTTTATAAATACATTCTTAATTACGACGGGTATGGAGTTAAGAGTTCTTGAGAACGGTAAAAAGAAGTTTATCTTTGAATTAGAGGGAACAGATCATACGATCTGTAATGCCTTGAAAGAGGAGTTATGGGAGGATAAGAACGTTCTTGTAGCTGCGTATAGTATTGAGCATCCGTTGATTGGTATTCCTCGTATTACTGTTGAGATGAGCTCGGGTGATCCTCAGAAGGCTATTCTTGATGCGATTAGTCGTTTGAAGAAGAAAAATAGCACATTTCTTTCTGCTTTTAAGAAGTTGAAATAGTTATTTTCCAAAGCGTCGTTCACGGGTTTGGTATTCTGAAATGATTCGTTGGAGGTCTTCTTTGCTGAATTCTGGCCAGTATTTTTTTTCAAAGTACCATTCCGAGTAGAAAGATTGCCATATGAGGAAGTTTGATGTGCGTTGGGCCCCTCCGGTTCTGATGATGAGTTGGGGCTGGTGTGTTGTTGTGAGATAGGTTCCGAAAAGGGTTTCATCGATTTTTGATGGATCTACTTTTCCTTGTTTGACGTCGAGTGTTAGGGCTTTTACTGCATCGATGATCTCTTCTCTGCCTCCGTAGCCCATGCAGAAGTTTAGAATGCGGGTTTTATGGTTTTTTGTATGTTCTGTGAGTTCTTCCATGATTTCCTGGATCTCTTTTGGGAAGAGGTGTGTTCTTCCTAGAAAATTGATTTGGATGTCGTTTTCTTTGATCTCTTTTTTGTTTTTGAATCTGCCGAACCAGTCTTTGAAGAGTTTCATGAGAAGGGAAACCTCTTCTGAGCTTCGATGGAAGTTTTGGGCTGAGAAGGTGAAGAGGGTGAGTTCTTTGATGTCGAGGTCTTTGCACCATCGGAGGAGTTCTTCTACGCGTTTTGCTCCTTCCTGATGGCCTTTTCCGGGGTGTTTGTTGTGTTCTTTAGCCCAGCGTCTATTGCCATCAAGGATGATTGCGAGGTGTTTGAATGTGGTTTGAGACATGTGGCCAAAAATGATAAAGCATTTATAAACATTGTGTCTTTTTATTTATATGAAGCGCGAGGGCCATTATACGACTAAGGAGATTGAAGAGGATCTGAAGAAGAATCCTGAGAAGGGTTCGGGTTCTCATCTTCTTAAATGGGTAGGGGGTGTGGTGATGGCAGGGTTGATGGTGTTGTGGTTGGTTCCGTATTATGGGATTCCGTGGCATCCTGAGCCTAGTGGGGTTCCTTCGTTTGATATGTTCAGAAATTATTCAGTAGAGGCGAATCCAGGTGTTGCTTCTGATATTGTTTTGTATCGGAAGTTTGTGACTCCTTCTGATCCTGTTATTAAGCAGGCTGCGAATATTGTGGTGCAGAGTTGTCCGGGGGATAAGGTGTGTTATGCAAAGGCCTTGTTTTATTTTGTTCGGGATGGGTTGCAGTATGTGAATGATCCGTTGGGAACAGAGTATGTTGAGCCTGCGCGTGAGGTGTTGCAGATTGGTGCGGGTGATTGTGAGTCAGGAAGTATTTTGTTGGCTTCTTTGTTGGAGGCGGTTGGGATTGATGCTCAGTTGGTGTTTATTCAGGGGCATGCCTATGTTCGTGTGATGTTGCCGGAAGCTCCGAAGACTGTTAAGGAGGATGGGTGGATCTATCTTGATTGGACCTGTTCAAATTGTGGGTTTGGTGAGCTAAGTCCGAATACGCGGAAGAAGGAGAGGAGTTTTTTGGAGGTATAGTTTAATTAGACTCTGCACCGTGGGCAGATCTTTAGGTTGTCGATGAGAAACAGATTTTGTGATATTGCTTGGCAGCGTTCGCACATTCCTTCTCCGTGGATGGCAACGCCGGGTTTTCTTCGTTCTTCTCGTACGTGGAGTTTTTCTACAATGACGTCGAAGAGTGATGGCTGGAATTTAAGGATGTCTTTCCGGGTAAGTAGGCCTACAAAGTGGCCGTTGTTCATTACAGGGAGTCTTCGTATTTCAAGTTGGTTCATGGTTTTTAGTGCGTCGTAGAGATCGATGTCAGGGGCTGTTGTTTTTTCTTTTATGAGACTTGACATGATATTTTTAATAGGTGTTTGTGGGCTGATGTCTTGTGCGATGACCCGTTCAACAAAGTCTTTCTCTGTAGCGATGCCTACAACATTATTGTTTTCTTCGATGAGAACGCTTCCTACTCCTTGTTTTTTCATAAGTGTGGCTGCATCTTTTATAGAAAGTGTCCCCAGTACTTTAACTGGTTGATGTGTCATGATGTCTCCGACTTTGTATCCTGATTTCATTCTATCCACCCCTGAGTAAGCTAGGAGAACTGAGTATAAAAAGGTTTTGATAGATTCCTACGTTTCTGCCGTTTATACCTATATATTTTAAATAGTTGGTTGGATTTCTGTTCTGTGATGAGAAGGATGTTCCAGAGGTATGAGAATGCACTGTTTTTGGTTTGTTTAGGTATTTTGATAGGGTTTTTGTTCCGTTTTTTTTGGGTGTATGGTAACTATTTTATCTTTGTGTTGGATCAGCATGCAGGGTCTGCTACTTCGTTGACGGTGTTGTTTGCAGTGTTGGTAATGTTGTTTGTTAAATATATGGATATCCAGGTATATAAGAAAGGTCAAAGAAGGTTGTTAAGGGTTTTGGTACAGAAGAGGGAAGCTGTTTCTACGAAGAAAGCAGGGTGATTTTTAGAGCTCTTTCTTTTTAAGTTCTTTTTTTAGGATCTTTGTTGTTTTTGTTGGTTCTGCTTTTCCTCGGGTTTTTTTCATTATCTGGCCGAGGAGGTAGTGGAGGGATTTTTGTTCTCCTGCGTGATAATCTTTTACTGCTTGTGGATGTTCTTTGATTGTCTCTTTGCAGAGGGTTTCAATTTCTTTTTCGTTAGTTACCTGTTCGAGATTGTGTTTTTTGATGTGTTCTTTTGGTGAGAAGGGTTTTTCCATGAGTTGTTCCATGAGTTTTTGTGCGGTTGTTTCTGATATGGTGTTGGTTTGAACGAGGCTGAGGAGTTCGATGATCTCTTTTTCGTTGAATTGTATCTCTTTTGTGGTTTTTTTGTTGTAGTTGAGGACGCGGAGGAGTTCTCTTCTGAGCCAACGTGCGGCGAGTTTGGGATCGATTTTTGTTGCGACTTTTTCAAAGAGTTGTGCGAGTTCGAGTTCCATGGACATGACGTCTGCGTCTTCTTTGGATAGTTTGTGTTCTCTTTGATAGCGTTCTGATTTTTGTTGTGCAAGTTCGGGGATTTCTTTTTTCATTAGGTGTATGAGTTCGTCTGTTAGAGTGATGAGTGAAAGGTCGGGTTCTAGTATGTAACCATAATCTGCTTCTGTTTCTTTTGTTCGGAGGGAGAGTGTTGTTTTGCTCGTGGGGTTCCATCCGCGTGTTTCTCGTGTTATTTTCAGGCCGCGCCTTAGCTGTGTTTTTTGTCTTGTGATTTCGTAGGTGAGGGCTTTTTCGATCTCTTTGAAACCAGAGATGTTTTTTATTTCGACTCTGCTGTAGTTGCTTTCTTTGAGGGAGATGTTTGCGTCTGCTTTTATTATTCCGCGGGTGATATCGAAGATGTTTAGGTAACCAAGGACACTGATGAGTCGGTTGAGGAAGTCACGTGCTTCGGCGGGTGAGGTAAGTTGGGGTTCTGTGACTATTTCTACAAGGGGGTTTCCTGCTCTGTTGTAGTCTACAAGGACGGAGTCAGAGTTTTTCATTCCGTGGGTGTAGGCAAGGGCGGCGGGGTCTTCTTCGATGTGGATGCGGGTGAGCTGGATTTTCCTCCCTGTTTTGAGGGTTATTGTTCCTCCGGTTCCGATGGGTTCTTCGAATTGTGTGATTTGGTAGTTTTTTGACATGTCAGGGTAGAAGTAGTTTTTTCGTGAGAAGACGATTTCTTTTGTGAGTTTGGATCCGAGGGCGAGGCAGAGTTTTGTTGCGTAGTCGAGTGCTTTTTTGTTGAGTACGGGTCTTGTTCCAGGGTGTCCGAGGCAGATGGGGCAGCAGCGTGTGTTGGGTTGTTGGTTTCCTTTTGTTGCGCAGCTGCAGAAGAGTTTTGTTTGTGTGTCTAGTTCTGCGTGGATTTCGAGTCCGATGACGATGTCTGTTGTGAATTTCATTGTAGTGCTTCTATTTCTTTGAGTGTTTGGAGGAGGGTTCCTTCTTTGAGGTGGTCGGTGATTGCGAGGAGTCCGATGGGCATTCCTTCTTTTTTGCCGATGGGGATGCTGGCGTGGGGGAGTCCTGCGAGGTTGGAGCCTACGGTGAGGATGTCGCTAAGGTAGTTTTGGAGGGGGGTCATTTTGTCTATGTTTGAAAATGTGGGAGCGATAAAGGGCATGGTTGGGCTGATGAGGACGTCGTAGGTTTTGAATGCTTTTTTGTATTCTTGGATTATTTTTGTTCTGACTTTTGTTGCTTTGATGTAGTAGGCGTCTCGGTATCCTGCCATTCGGGTGAATGTGCCGATCATGATTCTTCGTTTGCTTTCTTGATTGAATGATTTTGTTCTGACTTCGGTAAAGTAGGAGTTGAATCCTTTGTTTTTTTTAGGGAGTTCTTGTCCGTAGCGGAGTCCGCTGAGGCAGGCGAGGTTTGTGGATGCTTCGCTTGTTGCGAGAATGTAGTAGCAGGCTACGCCGTAGGTTGTTGTTAGGGGGAGGGAGATCTCTGTTATTGTGTGTTTTTGTTTTAGTTTTGTGAGTATGCTTTTTAGTGCTTTTTGGATTTCGGGATCGATTCCTTTTGCATAGCTTTCTTTGATTATGCCTATTCTGAGTTTTTTTGGTGCGTTAAGGTTTAGGGGTTCTTTGAGGCTGGTTCCGTCTTTTTCGTCGAATCCTGAGATGACTTTGAGGATTGGTTCTATTTCACTAACTTTCTTGCTCATGATTCCTATTTTGTCGAGGGAGTTTGCGTAGGGGATGAGTCCATATCTGCTGACTCTACCGTAGGTGGGTGTGAGTCCGATGATGCCGCAGAAGGATGCAGGGCAGGCGATGGAGCCTCCTGTGGATTCTGCAAGTGAAACATGGGGAAAGGTGGCTAGTTGTGTGATGGCTGCGCTTCCTCCGGATGATCCGCCTGTTGTTCGTTTGGTGTCGTGGGGGTTTTTTGGGATTGAGAATCCTTTTCCTACGTTTGTGTTGAAGCTTCCGAAACCAAAGGCGTCGCAGGATGTTTTTCCTATGATTGTTGCTCCTTCTTCTTTGAGTTTTTGAATGGTTGTTGCGTCAAATTTTGGGAGGTATCCTTTGAGGATGTGTGAGCCTGCGGTTGTTTCTACGTCTTTTACGCAGATGTTGTCTTTTACAGAGATGTAGATTCCGCTGAGTGTTCCTTTTGCTTTTTTTTGTTTTTGTGCTTCTTCTTTGCAGAGTGTGGTGAAGCAATGGTGTTTTTTGTTGTGGGTCTCACATTCTTTGAGAACGTTTTGGATTTCTTTTTTGGAAGGTGTTTTTGTTGTTGGGGTCATTCTTTTTATTCTATTGTTTTTGGTCCTATGAAGAATCCGTCTTTGTGGTCTTTTGTGAAGGAGAGTGTTTCTTTTTGTGTGAGGGATGGTTTTATTTTATCTTCTCTGAGGATGTTTTTTTGTTCGAGGGGTCTGAAGGAGCTTTTTGTTCCTTTCACGTCTATCCTGTCGAGGATGCTGAACGTGTTGAGTATTTCTTTGAAGTCTTTTTTGAATGTTTTGACTTCTTCTTCTGTGAGTTCGAGGTGTGCGAGGGTTGCAATTTTCTGGATGAGTTCTGTGTCTATTTTCATGGTACGATGCGGTCTGTGTCTCGTGGGAAGAGTACGCAGTCTCTTATGTTTTCTATGTTGAGGAGGCTTTGTGTAATTCGTTCAATTCCTATTGCAAATCCTCCATGAGGGGGTACTCCGAATTCGAAGAATTTTGTGAACCATTCTACTTCTGATGCGTTCATTTTTTTTTCTTTGATTGCTTGCATGATTTTGTCGTAGCGGTGTTCTCGTTGTCCTCCTGAGCTGAGTTCTAGTCCTTTGAAGTAGAGGTCGACGGAGCGTGCGTGTTCGGGTTCGTCGTCGACGCGCATGACGTAGAAGGGTTTTGCTTTGAATGGGAATCTATTGATGAAGTAGAATTCTGTTTTGTATTTTTTTTGTACGTATTCCCAGAGGATTTTTTCTGCTTCTGAGTCGAGGTCTTCTCCGTGTTCGATCTTTTTACCTGCTTTTTCGAGTAGGGTATAGATGTAGGGGAATCTGAGTTCTGGGAAGGGTGTTTTGGGGATAGTGACTTCTATGTTGAGGGTTTTGAGTTCTTCTTTGCATTTTTTTTTGACGTTGGTGAGTGCTGCGACGATCATGCCTTCTTCGAGGCGCATGGTGTCTAATTCGTCTTTTATGAATCCTGATTCTACTGCGATGACTCTGTGTTCTGTGAGGTGTTTTGATGTGTGGGATTGTTCTGCGCGCCAGCAGGGTCCGATGTCGAATACTTTTTGTATTCCTCCGGCTATGGAGAGTTGTCTGTGGAGTTGGGGGTCTTGTCTGAGGAATGCTTCTCTGTTGAAGTAGATTACGGGAAAGACGTCAGATCCTGATTCTGAGGCGACTCCCATGAGGCAGGGGGTGAAGACTTGGGTGTAGTCTTGGTCGAGAAGGTGGTCGCGCATTCCTTGGAGTAGTGCTGATTGGATTCTGAAGATTGCCTGGTGTTTGAGTTTTCTGAGGTCGAGG
>NYYS01000058.1 GCA_002685855.1 Candidatus Woesearchaeota archaeon | reverse complement strand
CTAAACAGGTTTGGACGTGAGGGCCGGTAGGTACTCCGGCCTTTAGGCCGGAGGGAGGCCCGAAGCGGTAAAACTTCCATATAGAAATTAAATAAAAGAGATCACTCAATCAACTCTCGCCAATTCTTCTTATATGCCAAAAAACGCCTCTCAAACACCTCCTTAGGCGTGAGAGAAACACCCAAACGAGCAAGCTTCTCCTTCAACCCTTTCAGAACATCCTCCTTCTCTTCATCAGAACACACCTGTTCCAGTTCAATAATCCTCCCATACCCCTTAGTATCATCAACACAAACAACAATCCCCTCCCAACTAAACTTGAACCTCTTTCTCAGCCACTTAATCTCAATCCCATACCCTAAAGAAAGAAAAAGCCGCTCAAGTTTTTCAAATTCATCCCGATCAAACTTAATCTCGATCTCCTCCCTGTGTTCATCATGAATCTTTCCCTTCTTAAACCAGATCTTAGAATAAAAATTATTCCTCTGAATCCTCAGATCCTCCTCACAATCAAAATAATAGGTTACCTGATAATCATCCTTCACCAACTCTCCCTCCTCCCTGAAAAAAACCAATAACCTATCATACTCCTCCTTTGAAATAAAACTTCGAATCTCAACCTCAATATTCATAGAAGAAGATAACAACAATCCTTAATAAGTCTATCCGAAAAATTTTCCTCAAAAGACAACAATCTGTTTATAAAACCCAAAGTGAATATAACAATTAAATAACTCTTATCCCTTCAAACGATAGGTTTTTATACACTCCATTTTTCCATTTTTCCTAATGAAATCATCAAAAAAGAAGAATAGAACCATCCTCCTGATTAATCCTCCTGTCACAGCAGGCAACAAGCAGAAGATAGCACTCCCACCCTTAGGAATATTATACCTAGCCGCAGTCCTTAAAGACAACGGCTACCACCCCGAAGTATTGGACTGCAATGTAACCGATTACTCCCTTAAAAAGATCGCAAACATCATCCTCAGAAAACAGCCAGACATCGTAGGAATGAGCGTCATGACGCCCCAGATTGTCAACGCACTCATCCTCTCAAAACTCGTAAAAACAAAAAACAACAAGATAAAGATCTGCATAGGCGGCCCCCACATCAACTCAGTCGGCGCAGAGGTCTTCCAATTCTCGCAATACCCTGACTTTCTCATGCAAGGAGAAGGCGAATACTCCTTCCTCGACCTCGTAAACAACCTTGACGGCAACTACAAAAAAGTAAAAAGCTTAATCTACCTCAAAAATGGAAAAGTGCAGATCAACGACAAGAGAGAACCCATAAGAGACCTCGACAATCTTCCCTTCCCCGACTTTACCATGGTCGATCTTGATGCCTACAAATCCCCTTATGTAGAAAAATATCCTCTTATGCCCATCATCGCAAGCAGAGGCTGCCCCTATCGATGCGCATTCTGCGATGCACACAGAACACATGGAAGAATGCTGAGAAAGAGATCAGTAAAAAACATCATCGATGAAATCGAATACAATGTAAAAAAATTCGGTGTCGGCCACGTCTCAATAAAAGACAGCACCTTTATTCTGGACAAAAAATGGGTCCACGAGTTCTGTGACGAACTCATTAAAAGAAAACTAAACATAAAATGGAACTGCAACAGCAGAGTTGATAATCTGGATATGGATATCCTAAGAAAAGTAAAAAAAGCAGGATGTAAACTGCTCTCTTTCGGCGTCGAATCAGGATCACAAACCGTACTCAACAACATTCATAAAAACATTACGATTCAGCAAGCCAGAGACGCATTCAAACTCTCAAAAAAAGTAGGACTTAAAACCTATGCATACTTCATGATCGGAAACCCTGGAGACACAGTAGAACGCGTAAAAAAAACAATCAGGTTCGCAATAGAACTCGACGCAGACCTTGCAGGATTCCACGTAACAAACGCCTATCCCGGAACAGAAATATATGAATGGGGCTTAGCAAATAAGGCCTTAGAAGACCCTCGCTGGTATATGAAACGCATGGAATATATTGGACTCGTTCCTCTCTCTGCATGCCTCACCTATGAAGACCTATCCAAACAACAGCAACAAGACCTATTAAAAAAAGCCTTTCGTACATTCTATTTACGACCTAAATTCATCTTCAGAAAACTCGCAGGTATCAACAACTACAAACAACTAAAAGACCTCTTCAATGCAGGATTCGAAGTCATCAAAAGCATCTAACCTTCTACACGCCCTTTCGACCCATACTCTCATACCTGAATCCTAATTCTTTCATCTTACCCGGACTAAACAGATTACGTCCATCAAAAACAAAATCCCCTTTCAGCAAAGACTTCACCTTCTCCATATTCGCTGTCTTAAACTCTGCCCAATCCGTAACAATAATCAAAAGATCTGCACCTTCAACACAACTATACCGATCAGCTGCATACTCAACATTCTTTATAACCTTCTTCGACGTCTCCTCTGCCTCAGGATCATACGCAACAACCGTTGCAAACTCCTCCTGCAACTGTTCAATAATAGGGATCGCAGGACTCTCCCGCATATCATCAGTCTCAGGCTTAAACGCCAGCCCCCACACAGCCACTCTCTTTTTGGCAAGACTCCCTAACATTTTCTTAACACGCGGAACAACACGATTCTTCGTCCGTTCATTTGCAGCATCCACAGCCTTCAAAATAGTATTTGCCTGCCCATGCGTTTCCAGCACATGAGACAATGCGCGAATATCCTTAGGAAAACAACTCCCGCCATACCCCGGACCCGCCTGCAAAAACTTCGGTCCAATCCGCGTATCTGTCCCAATACCGCGGGCAACCTTGATAATATCAGCTCCAACCTCTTCGCACAACGGAGCAAGCTCATTCATAAAACTAATCCGTGTTGCAAGCATTGCATTTGCAGCATACTTAGTAATTTCAGCACTCTTCACATCCATAAAGATAACCTTTGCTTTCTCAGTCACAAACGGCTTATACAACTCCAGCATAACCTGCTGTGCCCGCTCACTATCAGCGCCCACAACGATCCTGTCCGGCTCCATAAAATCCTTAATCGCACTTCCTTCCTTCAAAAACTCAGGATTACTCGTAACATCAAACTCAACAGCCGTATCCTGACTCTCCTTTATCGCATGTGCAACCTTGTCAGCTGTTCCAACAGGAACCGTACTCTTATCAACAATAACCTTATACTCCTTCATATGCTTCCCAATCGACGAAGCAACAGCCATCACATAGCTAAGATCTGCCTGTCCATTCTGCTTCTGCGGAGTTCCCACACAGATAAACAACACCTTTCCCGACTCAATAGCTGTTGCCGCATCAGTTGTAAAATGAATCAAGCCACGCTCCTTAGTTTTCTCATACAACTCCTTCAGCCCAGGCTCATAAATAGGAATAATACCTTTGTTCAACGTCTCAATCTTCTCTGCATCAATATCAACACAGGTAACATCGTTACCAAGCTCTGCAAAGCAGATACCACTAACCAATCCAACGTATCCAGTTCCAAAAATTGTAATCTTCATTCTAATTCCTCCATTCCCCACTAGCAGAACCTTTCACTTTTTAAGAATATCTATCTTCCTACTTTATCCCACAATTCAAAAAACGTTCAAAAACAGGCCCCAAAAAACAGAAACATTTATATACCACTTGTGCTACTTAGTAGTAAAAGTGGTAAAATGAATGTATCAATAAAGGTGAGTGACGAGAATTATAAGAATTTGTGCTCATTATCAGGAAAGCTGAGAGAGAGTTTGCATAGACCTGTTTCTATTAACGATGCAATCACCTTTTTAGTCAAAAAAAGAAATCTTAGTGATCTGGCAGGCTGCTGGAAGATGACAGACAAAGAAGCAGAGGAGTTCACCTCTTCTTTAAAAAAAGGTTGGGGAAAATGGAAAGTAAAATCTGTTTAGATACTGACGTCGTTGTGAATTTTCTGAGAGGAAATAAGCAAGAAGCAGAGTTCATCAGATCTAAAGAAGAAAGTGCTGATCTGGCAATAACATACATAACCTTATTCGAGCTTTATTATGGTGCATATAAATCCAGCAAAAAAAAGGATAATGTAGAAGCGATTTCCAATTTTTTAAATCGAATCAAGATATTAAATTTTACAGAAGAATCAACTAGAAAAGCAGGAGAACTATTGGCCAAGCTGGAAAAAGAAGGCAACATTATCGAGTTTAGAGATCTCCTAATTGGAACTATCGCTCTCGTTGATAACTACTCTATGAAAACAGGAAACATTAAACATTTTTCAAAGATAGATGGTTTAAAGATACTTACCTAGTTTATGATGCATATATTTTAAACGAGTTCACCACATCATCTGTGCCTATAAGAGGGTTCCTGCTTCTTTAATCTTGTCCTCCTACGCAAAGAGAATTTCATAAAACCTTATCTTACAACTCGACTAAACAGCCATCCTTCTCCATAGAACGCTGCCCTGCCTCCAAAACCTTGGTGACAGAAACTGCCTGATCCCCTCCAGAAAGAGGATCCTTTCCTTCAACAACACAACCAACAAAATGTTCTACCTGCAGCCCCAACGGCTGACCAGAAACAGCAACCACCTCCTCCTTCCCCTCCCTATCAACAACCTTTACCTTTTCCTCTGCATAATCATCAAATACAACAAACCCTTTCTCACCTACAACAACAACCTCTCTCCTCTTCAACGGATAAAGCCAGCTCGCAAACGAACTGCTAGAAACATTCTCGGAAAAAAACAACTTCAGCTCCACAACATCCTCCACACCATCATGAACAAAAGCATTCCCTTCGCCTTTAACACCAACAGGCATCTTCCCGAGTAAATATAACAAAATAGTAACATCATGCGGAAAATAATCCCAATACGCACTCATATCCTCTCGTATAGGGCCGTTCCCTGAACCATGCGTATGAACATACAACACCTTCCCAATCCTTCCTGAATCCAAAAGCTCCTTCACCTTCTGCACAGCAGGATTAAACAGATGAAGATGACCTGCCATATACACCAACCCTTTCTTCTTTGCCAATGCAACAAGCTCCTCCACCTCCTTTGCACAAAACCCGATCGGCTTCTCAACCAAAACATGCTTCCCTGCCTCCAACGCCTCCTTTGCCAACTCAGCGTGCGTACTTCCCGGCGTAGCAATTACAACCGCATCCACATCTTCTGCCGAACACACCTTGCCAGAATCACTACATACACGAACATCACCCAAATTATTCAACCGATCTGCAGACCGATCTGCAACCATAACAATCTTACAGTCAGAAAGATTCTTGCACGTCCGAAGATAGTTCTTTCCCCAGCGTCCAAGTCCTATCAAGCCTATCTGTACTACCATCTCTAGGTAAATCCGCCTCTATTTATAAATCTTCAGAGACAGGATCAGCAGCTCTAAACTGTTTTCGAGCTGAACACTCTCCAACCCCTCCAAATTCCCTAATTACTGACAAGCAGGCATTTATAAAGGGGCCGAGCTTAGAGAATCTGTCCAGCAGAAAACCTTAAATACATTCCTCCCACTGCTTTCCTTATGAACTGTCAAGTCTGCTCCAATCCAGAGTGTAAAGAGATACTTTCTCTCGGAAAAACAGCACTCGCCAACAACTTCTTATCGCCCGAACAACTCACAAAAGAAGAAGCTCTCTTCCCCTTGGAACTTGTCTGGTGTCCTCAGTGCAAACTCCTCCAGCTCAACTACGTAGTAGATCCCGAGCTCATGTTCGGCCATTACCTCTACGTCACCTCAACAACAAAAACATTCCGCCTCCACTTTATGCAGATGGCAGAAGACCTCTCAAAAACATTCCATCTCAATGAAAATTCATTGGCAGTCGACATCGGTAGTAATGATGGACTTCTCCTCAAAGGATTTCAAAAATGCGCAGTACAAACAATCGGAGTTGAACCTGCAAAAAACATCGCCGAAATCGCAGAAAAAGACGGCGTACCCACCATCAACAGCTTCTTTAACCAACAAACAAAAGATGAAATCATCAAAAGAAAAGGGCGTGCAGACATCATAACAGCAAACAACGTCTTTGCCCACACAGACACCATTAAAGACATCATCAAAAACGTCAAACTCCTCCTCAAACCCGAAGGCGTATTCGTAGTAGAGGTTGCCTACCTTCTGGAAATGATGAAACAGATGACCTTTGACATGATCTATCACGAACACCTCTTCTACTACACCCTCACAAGCCTCGACCACCTCTTCAAACAAGAAGGCATGCAGATCTTCAAAGTTGAACAAGTTAACACCCATGGAGGATCCCTAAGAGTCTTTACAAAAAAAGAAGAATCCTCGCGCCCCATCGACCTCTCAGTATCAAAACTCCTTGAAGAAGAGGAATCTTTTGGTGTAAACACAATCGAACTTTATCAGGACTTTGCTGGAAAAATATCTCTTGTCAAGGAAAAACTCGTTTCCTACCTCAAAAATATCAAAACCCAGGGAAAAAAGATCGCAGGCTACGGAGCCCCTGCAAAAGGCAACACCCTCCTCAGCTACTGTGGGATAAGCACAAACTACATAGACTACATTGTAGATGACAATCCCCTTAAAGTGGGCCTTTTCACACCCGGCACCCACATCCCTGTCGTCGACTCAACAGAGCTGGAAAAAAACACTCCTGACTACCTTCTCGTTCTTGCCTGGAACTTTGCAAAAGAGATCGTCGAAAAAAACGCTAAATACAAAGAACAGGGCGTAAAATTCATTATCCCGCTCCCAGAACCCCAAATCATCGAATAAACCCCTTTTCCGAGAAGCGCAAACCTTAAAAACCATTCCCCGTTCCGTCTCTCTATCATGAGGTGAATAAGAGTGCCAAACGAAACAATAAAACACATTCAACCTGCATTTGAGGATGAACGAGGTGCAATCTCAAACATCCTGGAAGAGCCTGTGAGTCACATTGCCATCATCACATCTAAAGCAGGTGCAGTCCGAGCAAACCATTATCATCCAGAGCAAATCCAGTACATCTTTCTCATCAGCGGAAGTTACGAATCCCATTCAAAAGATCTCAAAGCAGAAAATGCAGAAACTGAAAAAGTCGTTGTAAAGGGAGGAGACCTTGCAATCACTCCTCCCATGATCGCTCATGCAATGAAGTTTACAGAAGACTCTGTCATGCTCAACATCACAACAGGACAAAGAGAAGAGGAAAACTTCGAAGAACACACAGTAAAATATAAACTGATCTAAAATGCCAAGTAAAATCATTGATGAGGATGTAGAAACCATTTCCAAAGATATAGGCATCGTTGCCCATATCCTAAGCGGAAAAACTCTTCTTATCACAGGAGGAGCAGGATTCCTCGGCAGATACTTCCTTGCAACCCTTGACTACCTCAACAAAAACGTTCTCGAAAAACCCTGCAGGATAATCTCGGTAGACAACTTTATCACAGGACAAAAATACGACCTACAGGAATCCCCCACATTTCAACCCATCCATCACAATCTTAAATTTCCCTTAGAGATCGATGAAGACATCGACTTCATCATCCACGCCGCAGGCATCGCATCACCAAAATTTTATCGAACATACAAGATCGAAACCATCGACGTTGGCACACTCGGAACAAAACACATGCTCGAACTCGCACGATACAAAAACGTAAAAAGCATGGTCTTCTTCAGCTCAAGCGAAGTCTACGGAGACCCCGATCCAAGCAAGGTCCCAACACCCGAAACCTACTGCGGAAACGTTGACTGCACCGGACCCCGGGCAAACTACGACGAATCAAAACGAATCGGAGAAACATTCTGCATTGCCTATCACGAAGTCCACGGTATCCCTGTAAAGATGATCCGACCCTTCAACGTCTACGGCCCCGGCATGAGAAAAGACGACATGCGCGTAGTTCCAAACTTTATCCTCAACGTCTTTCACGGAAACGCTCTGCCTGTTTACGGCGGCGGCCAAAACACACGAACCTTCTGCTACATCACCGATGCCATGACGGGCTTCTTCAAAATATTATTATCCGACTTCAACGGAGAATCCTTCAACGTAGGCACAGACAAAGAAGAGGTCTCAGTAGAAACCCTAGCAAAAACAGTCGCATCCCTTTTCGACCAGCCCGTAGAAATTAAAAACACCGCAGGAATCAACGATGCCTACTCTGCCATAGATCCAAAAAGAAGATGTCCAGACATCACAAAGCTCAGCACAAAACTCGGCTACACGCCAAAAATAGACCTTAGATCAGGCGTGCTCCGCTTCACAAAATGGGCCATTGAAGACAATTGGTCAAAGGTCTCCGATGTTAAACTCAAAACAGAAACACCCTTGCAGGAGAACGATCTCAATAAACGCCAATTCTAAGGGATATTCAGTTCTGTCAGGCGGCCTTCGGCCGGGACTTAATAAAATTTTATCAGAATTTCTAATCTAAGAACCTCCCCGAAAAGTTTATAAAAAAATTAATACAAAACGCCACACGGCGTCAAAAAAGAAACATGTTTTCGGACACGAGCTACTTTTAGACTGCTACGGATGTACAGAAAATATCTGTAACGACATAAATAATTATTATGAGTTCTTAGATGATCTGGTTAACTTCATAGGCATGGATAAACAAGAAGAACCAAACGTTTTTAGAACAGATAGAAAAAGATTTCCTGGAAAAGATGGCCTGAGTGGCTGGGTGCCTCTTGCACAATCTTCAATAGTGCTACACACTCTTTCAAAACACAACTTTATATCCATAGACATCTATAGTTGTGGAAAATTCAGCCAAAAAAAGGTCGTAGAATTTGTAAAAAAATATTTTGACCCTGAAAAGATGGAAATCCAATTTCTTGAAAGAGGAAAACACTATTATTGATCGTTAGAGATCTCAACCTTGGTATTCAAAACTGCTTTTATATTACTCTTTTTTCCGACACATTTATATACTTCTTCAGATATCATCGCATAAAGGGTAGGATAAACCCTTTTTAAAGGTACGATGAAAAAAAAGATCTCCATAACAATCGACGAAACAACCCTTACAGCAATCGATGAACTAGTCGACAACATCATAGTACGAAACCGCTCCCAGGCCATCGAAACCCTTGTTTCGCAAGCACTCAAAGAGGAAAAAATTGCCGTCATCCTCGCCGGAGGAAGCATCACCTCACTAAAACTCGATACTAAAGAGTTCAAATTCGCAGCAAAAGTAGGAGAAAAAACCCTTCTCGAACTCGCAATAGAAAAACTCAAAGAAGAAAGCTTCTCCAAAATCTATTTTGTCGGACAAAAACAAGTATTAACAAGAGCGTTTGAAATCCTTGGAGACGGCTCAATCTATGGAGCATCCGTCGAATATTTAGAAGAACAGGACGCCCGGGGCACAGCAGACACCCTCAGGCTCCTCAAAGGAAAACTCAACAAAACCTTCCTTGTGGTCTATAACGACATCATCTTCTCCCAGATGGACTTGTACGACCTCTGGACCGATCACCAACGCCTCAAAGGCGCTGTTACCTTGATGCTCACAACAACTCCCAACCCCGAACGAAAAGGCGTAGCAAAACTCGAAGGAGCAAAAGTCCTCGAATTCGAGCAAAAACCCGCCAAATCAACCGTCTATCTCGGCTTCTCCTCACTCTTCATAGCAGAACCCTCCCTCTTAGACCAGCAAGGAAAATCCCTTGAAACAGAGATCTTCCCCAAACTCGCCTCCCGCGGCCTCCTCTTTGGCCATGTCACCTCACAGCAAGAGCTTCATATCAACTCAGCAGCAGACCTCAAAAAAGCCGCAATTCTCCTCAGAAAAGAGTAGATTTATAAATAACATTTTCTTCCTGCCCTCTGGACGGTCAAAGCGGCCTGGAGATACCCGATCCCATTTCGAACTCGGAAGTCAAGCAGGCCTACGTTCCTGGTTGTACTGTGCTCAAACACGGGAACCCGGGAAAGCTGTCCGCCTTTTTTTTCATTGGGATCGGTCAAGTTCCATTTTTATTTTTTCTCTATCATTCTTGAATCTGGTGAGAATGAATCTCCTCAGATGAACATCAAACAACAAAAAGAAAGAACAGTATCAAAACCCAAACAACAAAAGCAATACCTAATACAAGAAGACACAACCGAATAATCTTTTTTGTAGTCTTGTCTTCCAGGGTTGCAGACCCATCGATCTGTGTCATCCAGGAACTCCTACTACACTGAAAACACTTTAGATATGATCGTCTCTGCTTGAAAATGGGCCAACCCATTTTAGGAGCCCCCCACACATACTTGTTTTCTGATATTTCTCGAATATTCTGACAATGAGCACATCTAAATTTCATCTTATTATTGATGAACTGTTTTTCTTTTTATGTTTTCTCCTTTTCACTTTTCCGACTTTTAAGTCCTGTTAGGTTCTTTTTCCGCTACAAAGTCCGGAAAACCTGCGTCTGCCGAGTTAAATTTAAGTTTCAAATAAATCCGGCCGCGGGGAGACTAAAGTCTAGGGACTTCTCTCTCAAACACAAATCACTTCAGATAGCTTTTTTAGTAAATACAATAAGGAAATTTCAGATAATAAATATGAGAACATTTAAATACTTATTTTAATAATTAAATTATTATGAAAAAAGAAGTTATACTATTTATTATTCTGTTGGGTTTGGTCAATGCCGGTTTGTCATTTGCCGGGCCTAATGAGGGCACTCCTGATCCAGACACATCTTCTCCTGAAATCATCATAGTCGAAACTTATGATGCTCAGGCAGAATATCCTGAAGGATTAACTTTTGATGGGAGTAATTATTTAAGGCAAGATGAATTTCCTTGTATATGTAATTGTTAAAAGTCTGTAAAAAGAAATTGTGGTGAAAAAATGAGAATTAGTTCAGAAACTTCGAAAATATTATCAAAAGAACATGAAAATATCTTAAAAGTAGTTGATGTTTTAGAATCTGAAATAGGAAAATTAAGGGATAAGAGTATTGACGCAGACTTCTTCAAAAAAGTTATTGATTTTATTAGAAACTATGTGGATAAGTTTCATCATTCGAAAGAAGAGGATATTCTATTCAAGGAATTTAACAAATGTGCCGAAGAAGGACGTGTACATTGTAATCCTGTAGAGCAAATGTTGGTTGAACATGATGAAGGAAGAAAAAATCTCAAACTGATGAAATCAGGTTTAAATTATGGTGATAAGGATAAATTAATTGAAGGTGCAAATGGTTACATTGTGCTAATCAGAGAACACATTTTCAAAGAGGATAATATATTGTATCCAATGGCTGATGAAGCATTAAATGATAAAACCCAGAAAAATATGCTTGAGAAATTCAAGAAGATAAACACTGAGAAAAGGAAGGAAGTTGAAAGATTTGAGAAATTTGTTAAAGAGGTGGGTGGTTGAGGATATACGAAGTAAAAACTGGAGAAGTTGAATATTGTGCCTGTTAGAAGTATACTATTAAGAATAAACTTGCTGAAATAACCGTTATTATTATTTCACTAACAATTCTTTGCTTCTTTGAATGAAAGAATAAAGAAATTACTCTTTTATTAATTGGATCAAAAGGTCTTGTATGCACTGTTAGAAAATCAATTAGCCAATGAATTGCAATTCCTAAACTAGCAATTAGTAGATAAATATTTTGTATTCCATAAAGATATAGAATTAAGAAAACTTATTCTATAGTTATTATTCCAATCGGTTCCTGAATTGTTGTTCTAAACCAATTAATATAATCTTCTAATTGCATCTTAGCTTTTTCTTTCTTAGAAATTAAAAACATTTTTACATATCCTGGCACATGGTCAAAATCTAAGATTATTGCAAATAGGGCAATTGGAAATAGATATTTTTGAGTTTCAGGAATAATAAAACTTAATACAAAATATGTAATAAAAATATGGGCTAGTTGATTCATAATACAAAGCAAAAAGTTGTTTCTGTTAATAAAGATGTCGTTAAGGGCACAATATTCACTTAAGTTTAACATTGGGATTATGCGAAGTTTTGCGAAGCAAAATTTGGGAGAGAAACG
>NYYS01000057.1 GCA_002685855.1 Candidatus Woesearchaeota archaeon | reverse complement strand
TTGACGCTCATAGGTTCCCAGCTGAGGTATTGAAGGCCGATCTGTTTTCCGTATTCTGCGATCTCTTTCCATGCTGCTACGGTTAATGAGGTTGCTTGTTCTCTTTTTATTGGGTCGTTGACGTCTTCGTGGCTCATGATGCCAAAGTGGCTTGAGAGGTTTGTTGCTCCTAATCTTTTTGTGATGTCTGCTAGCTGTTTGAACCAGTTGATCCAGTATCTTCTGACGTGGGGGTCGGGGTGGCTGAAGTGGTTTACTCTAGTGAATGCGCCGGTCATGACGCTGTCGATCTCTACGTTGTAGGTTATTTTTAGGGCGTTGATTCTGTCGATGTAGTCGTTGACAATGGCTTCTCCCCAGGACGGGTTTAATAGGTCTGCTGTGAGTTGGACATATTTGAGTCCAAGGTCTTTTCCTACGATTTTGAGCCATTGTTCGGGTCGTGGAAATCTGTTGAGTGCAAATCCTGTGTTTATTCCGAGTTTCATTGTGTTACCTTTGCTTATTTGTTTACAAGTTCTAATAGTTGATTATGAATTCTTTCGTTCTTTGCTGTGAGGAACTGGACGTCGTATGCGCCTGATTCGTTTTTGTGAAAGATGTCGATGGGTTTTCCATCATAGATAGAATGTTTGCATCCCATCTCGTCCTGAATAAGAAGACCTGCAGCGAGGTCCCAGGGTTTTGGTCCTTCCTCTTCTAGGTATCCACCGAACTGTCCTGTTGCGACTTTTACTAGGTCGTGTGCGCCTGAACCGTAGCGAACTACGTCTGCACAGTTTAGGAGTATAGGAACAACCCATTGTGTTGCCTGTTCCATGAGTTTATCTTCGTTCTTTAGATAATGAAATCCTGTTGCAATGAGTGCCTGTTCAAGGGTATGATCTGGGTGGAGTTTTACTAGAGGTTTTCCGTCTAGAAAAGCTCCTTCTCCTCGAACTGCATGGAATAGATGCCCGTCTTTTCCCATTGAAGGGGCGTAGATGACTCCTGCTTTTACCACTCCGTCTTGCCAGAGCCCGATCGAGATGCTGTATTCAGGTATACCGTTTGCGTAGAGACGTGTTCCATCGAGAGGATCGACAATCCAGAGTCTGCCGTTATGTTCTGTGACATGCTCTTTTGTTTCCTCTGCAAGAACTGCATCTCCTTTGAATGCGTCTTCGATTGTTTTAAGGATGATTCCTTCGGATCCTAGATCCCTATTGGTAGCAAAGTTGGATTGATCTCCTTGTTTGTAGCTTTTAATTTTTACTGCGTCGATTCTTCCTGCTTGTAAGAGGTTAAATCCCTCTCTTAGATGGGCTCCTGCTTCGAGTGCAGCGTTTTTTGCAGTTTGTAGTTCTCTTTCAAATGACATTATATCACCTTTGTATTTATTTTATTATTTACCCCCAGGGTCTAACAGTGATTTTAAGATTGGTTTTGTCTGTTTTTAGGTCTTGGATTGCTTTGGGGAGTTGTTCAAGGGGAACGGTTTGGGAGAGGAGGTCTTTGACATAGATTTTTTTGTGGAGGATCATCTCTGCTGCTATCTGGTTGTGTCGTGGGGTGGATCCGTGGCTTCCTAAGAGGGTTATTTCTTTGTAGTGGAGGATGTTTGATGGGAAGGAGAGGTTTCCTGCGGTTTGTGGGAGTCCGCCGAAGAAGTTGATGACGCCTCTGTTTTTTGTGTAGTGGATCGATTGTTCTTGTGCTTTCATTGTTGGGCAAGCGGTTATGACGACGTCGAATCCTTCTCCTTGGGTGTGTTTGTCAACGATTTTTTTTAGTGCTTCATCTGTTGAGGGAACGATCTGGTCTGCTTCTGAGATGGTTGCTGCGTTGAGTCTGTCTGGGTCGATGTCGCAGAGTGTGATGAAGGATGCTCCCATGGTGCGTGCGAGTTTTGCCATGAGGATTCCGAGTGGTCCTGCTCCGAAGATGAGGATGGTTTTTCCGATGCTCATGTTACAGTATTCGAGTCCGTTGACGCAACAGGCAAGTGGTTCTGTGAGTGCGAATTCGTCTTGAGAGAGGTCGTTGTGGGGAAGGAGAACAAGGGGTCCGAAGTCGATGCTTCTTTTGTCGAGCTTCATGTATTGTGCAAAGCCTCCGCCAGGGTATTCGTGGCCGTAGGCGATCGTGTTTTTGCAGTTGTTGCTGCTTCCTGTTTGGCACCAGGTACAGTGTCCGCAGGGAATGTCTGCTCCGAGGCAGATGCGTTGTCCGAATGAGAATTTGTTTTTTTGGTTGTCGCCTATCTTGACAACAGTTCCTGCAATCTCGTGGCCCATGATCGTTCCGGGCGGAACTCTATGGTAGCCGTTGCTGATGATGCGAACATCACTTCCACAGATAGAGCAGCTGTCTATTCTGATAAGGATGTCATCTTCTGATATTTGTGGTGTGGGGACCTCTTCGAGTTGGAGCTGATCTATTCCTTTAAATACTACTGCTTTCATTGTTTGTGGAATCTGATTTTGTTGTTCCATTGTTGAACATTCTCCTTTTAGCTCTGACATGAAAGTAGGAACAACAAACCGTTTAAATAGTTACCTCTTGATTAGTCTTCGACATAAGTAAATTATATATAGTAGTTCTTCTTTTGTGGGTGTATGATATCTATAAGAGAACGTGAGTTTATTTTGAAGTTATATCAACAAGGGAAGAAGCAGGAGTATATTGCTGATTTGATTGGTTGTAGTCAGCCAACTGTGCATAAGTGGGTTCGGTGTGGTTTGCAAGGTCGTACTTTTGAGACGTTGCCTCGGAGTGGTAGGCCGACTAAGTTGACTGTGAAGAATCTTTCGCTGCTTAAGCAGCGAATTCTGGAACGTGTGAAGTTGGCGAATGAGGCTTTTTGTTCTGTTAGTACGAAACAGGTTAGTGAGATTATTTGTCAGGAAATTGGTGAAACTTACTCGTTGCGTCATGTTGAGCGTATTATGCATAAGTTGGGTTTTAGTTTGATAACGCCGCGATCACAACATCTTCGTCATGATCAAGATAAAGTTGATGCTTTTCGTGAACGGTTTAAAAAAAACTCGTCAAAGAGTATGTGGGTTATGAACTCGTCGCCATCGACGAAGTGAGCTTTCAGCTCACTACTAATTACAAACGAGTTTGGTTTCCTCGAGGAGAACGTCCGAAAGGCGCGTTCTTTTGGAGCAACAAGAAACTTATTGTGTTTGCAGCACAAGTCGAAAACCAAAAACTATTTTATGAATTTCATGATTCACAAAACAGCCTCACATTCAGAGCATTCTTAAGAGGATTATTTGCTCATCTGGACAAAAACAAAAAATATGTTTTTATCCTCGACAACGCAGGATGGCACAAAACACAAGCAGTCAAAAAACTATATGATGAACAAAAATCCTGGATCAAAGTAGAATTCATCCCACCATACAGTCCAGAACTCAAACCCATTGAAACCAACTGGAAAGTTACAAGAAATGCCGTGACAAAGTCACAGCATTTCATAGCCCTCGACGACATGCAAGAAGCACTAGAAAAATTCTGGACAACACACATTTTTAAGCAACAATTTATAACTTATTTATGTCGTTAACTAGATTGTAAGAATTTCTCTAACTATTCGGATTAATCACCACCTTTAGGGAGCGAATATCCTTGTTTATGATCTTGTCGAAGACCTGTTTTATGTCGCTGAGGGGGTATTTGTGGGTGATAAGGGGTGCTATGTTGAGTTCTTTTTTTGCGATGTAGTCTGCGCAGATCTTCCAGTCGTTGTTTCCAGGGTCTACGGTGAGGGAGTTCCATGAGGTGTAGATTCTGATTTCTCCTCTGAGGAGGGTGGATATGGTTTTTGGTGAGAGGACAAAGTCCTGTTCGTGGTTTCCTAGGAGGAGGATTCGACTTTCTTTTTGAAGGAGTTGGATGGAATTGTCTAGCAATTTTGAGGATCCGCTGCATTCGATGAGGACGTTGAAGCTTTTTTCTGGAGGGGTGTCTGTTGGGCCGTAGGTGGTGGTGAAGCCGGATTCTTTTGCGATCTTTTGTTTGAATTCGTATCTGTCGATTCCTGTTACGGTGTGGGCGCCCATTTTTTTTGCGAGCATTCCTGCGAGGAGGCCGATGGGGCCGAGTCCAAGGATGATGACGTTTGAATGGGTGAGGTCGGATAGTTTTTTTAGTCCTCGTAGTGCTACTGCCATGGGTTCGATGAGTGCTGCTTCGTCGTAGCTTACGGTATCTGGCAAAAAGATGAGGTTTTCTTTTGGTGCGATTACATATTGTGCGAATGCTCCGTCGGTTCTGCTTCCCAGGTAGTTGTAGTTTTCGCAGAGGTTCTGTTTTTGTGATTTGCAGTGTTCACATGTCTTACAAGGAATGAGAGGGAAGACTGCTACGCGTTTGTCAAGGAGTGATCCGTTTGCGTCGTTTGTTTTTACAACGGTTCCTGAGAATTCGTGTCCGGGTACAAGGTTGGGGGAGTACATTCCTTTTTTGTAGACTCTTACGAGGTCGGATCCGCAGACTCCACAGCTCATTACTTTAATGAGTGCTTCGTGGTCCTGGAGTGGGCGGAGGGGCTTTTGTTGGACTTCGAACTTGTTGACCTCTTTGAGGACTGCTGCTTTGTAGAGTGTTTCGGGTGTGTAGAGTGGGAGATCACACTCTTTTCTGATGGGGAGTTGTGCTCTTATTGTTTTGAATGATTGGAGGTTGTTACTGAAGCCGTTGGCATTGAACAGCATCGATGTTCCTGCAACTATGGTGTCGGTTCCGTTTTCGTAGAGGGGTTTGACGTGTTCGAGTTTGATTCCTCCGTCGGACATGATCTCTATGTTTAGGTTTTTCTTTTTGATGTAGCTGTAGAGTGTGTTTATCTTTTCATAGACTTTTGGATCAAATGATAGTCCGGAGTATCCTGTTTGTACGTTCATGAAGAGAATTCTGTCTATGTGGTTGAGGTATTTTTCGACGGCTGAGACAGGTGTATCGAGGTGGAGTGCGAGTCCTACATGGACATTTTTTGATTTGAGGTAGTCGATATTTTTTTGGATGTCCTCTTTTGTTTCGAGGTGGAAGATGATGTAGTCTGCTCCATATTCTATGAGTTGGTCGAAGTAGGTTGAGGGGTTTTGGACCATGAGGTGGACGTCGAATGGTGTTCGTGTGAGTTCTCTTGCTTTTTTTATTATGTTGAGGTTGAGTGCAAGGTTTCCTACGAAGTTTCCGTCCATGATGTCGAAGTGGAACTGGTCTACGCCGAGTTTGATTAAGGAGACGATATGTCTCATCATCTCCATCTGGTCTGCGCACATGAGTGAGGGCGATATCTTCACTCGGCATCACCCACAGGTTTAAAGGTGTAGAACTTGTTTCCTGTGAAGTTAAGTACGGTTGTTATTCCAAGGTTGAGGAAGAATGCGATGTTTACGTTTATGAGGATTACTTCTACCATCGATTTGAGTGTGAGTGCTCCGATGATCAAGGTTACGATACTGACTCCGAGGTATTTGAACATCAGGGGGTAGAATCTACTTTTGTTTTTTATTTTGAAGGTGAAGATCATGTTGAAGTAGAATGCAAAGATGAATGCAGTGAGGTAGCCGATTGCAAAGGATACATATATTTTTTTGTGGAGGATGTGAAAGGCTGTGAAAAAGAGTGCTGAGTTTATTGCTACGCCTACGGCGCCTACCATACAGAACTTTATGAACTCTTTCAGCCAGGGATACTGCTGAAAATAGTGTTCTATATATTGTTTTATTGTGTTCATCCTTAGGTTTAGCTCTGGGTTGCTGAATGCTCACCTCTTTAAATCGGGGAGCGAAAACTGTTAATAAAGGTTTTGTTTTGCGAGAGAGGGTAAGGTAGTGCTGGAGCTCTGCCCTGTTTTCTTTTTAAGGGAATGTATATTAATCTATGTGTTGTGTATATTCTTCTATTTCTTTGTTTGTCACGGGAACAATGCCTGCTTTGTAGAATTGGAGGGTTCCTGCGAGGATGGCCTGTTTGGCTGCCTGTTCGAGAGGTTTTCCTTGTGAGATTGCTGCTGCGAGGGCTGCGATGGTTTGGTCTCCGCAGCCGGTTGCATTCTTTTCTCCTTGAATACTGAGTTTTGGTGTGGGGATGTGTTGTTCTGTTTCTTTTGTAAAGAGGTAGGCTCCTTGTTCTCCGAGTGTGATGAGGACGTTTTGTACGTTGCGTTGGAGGAAGTATGCTGCTGCCTGTTTTGCTGTTTCTTTGTCTGTGACTTTGATGCCTGTGAGGTGTTCTGCTTCGTGTTCGTTGGGTTTGATGAGGTAAAGGTTGTTATATATGTCATCATAGGATTCCTCTTTTTTGTAGGCGCCTGGGTCGAGAAAGACCTTAATATTGTGCTGGTGGGCTTTCTGGATGGCGTGGTATGCTGTTTGTTTGGGCATTTCGAGGGAGAGGACGAGGATTCCTGTGTGTTGTGCGTTTGTGAAGAGAGATTGGGCATCATCGATGTCTTGGGGGGAGAATGTTGCGTTGATTCCAGGGAGGACGTAGATGCTGTTGGTTCCTTCTGTGTTTACGTGGATGAAGGCAATGCCGGGGTGGGTTTGGGCTTCTTCTGCTGAGAGGAGTTTTATATGGCTTGTGTTGACGCCTGCATCGAGGAGTCCGTCTATGGGTGGTTTCCAGAGGTTGTTTGGATCTTTGCAGGTTTTTCCGATCATTGCTACCTTGTTTGGGCCTACGAGGCTGGCGATCATCTGTGCGATGTTTCTTGATTTTCCGCCGGGGTAGATGGAGAATGCTGTTCCGTACTGTTGTTGTCCTGGCTGGACAAACTCTTTGATTCCTGATGCGACGAGGTCGGTGTTGAGTGCTCCGGGGACGATTATTGAGATCTTTTGCATACTAGAGAAGAGAAAAAGGTTGTTTTTAAATTCTTTTTCTTTGATGTTTATAAGCAGAGCTCTTTTGTTTTTAAATGAGAAAAGGTTTATATTGACAAAGCAAATTCGGATTGTATGACAGAAAGAAAACTTACTTTTTTAGGAACAGGAGAGGCATTTGATCCAAATAGGAGAAACACATCATATCTTATTGAGACTCCGGAGACATCTATTATGGTGGATTGTGGGTATACTGCTCCGATGGGGTTGTTGAAGGTTCTTCAGAGTCGTCAGGAAGGGGAAGCGGCTTTGCATACGGCTCCTGAACATCTATTGATTACGCATCTTCATGGGGATCATATTGGCGGAATCAATAGTTTGCTTGTTCCGATGTGGGAGAATGGACGAACACGGCTATTACATGTGTATTCGCCACCAGATAGAGAGAAGGTTCTTGATGAGTTGATGAAGTTGGAATATATTAATCTTGCACAAACATTGAAGCAGACTATTCCGTTACGGCACCATACATGGGGGAAGGAGCAGCAGATCGGTGATATGGTTGTGAGAACTGCACATACACAACATAGTGTTACAAACTATGCGCTTCGTTTTGATTATGATGATGGCGAAAGTTTTGCTATTAGTGGTGATGGTGGATTAACAGAGGAAAGCAAGAGGTTATTTGAGGGTGTGAACTTTCTGATTCATGAAGGATTTACTGTTAAGGGTGAATCCGATAGTGTACATGCGTCAATGGAGGATGTAGTTAACTTCTGTGCTGACGTAGGAATTCAGGATGTCTATATTGTGCATATGAATAGACATGAGAGGAAGAAGAAAGAAGAAATTAAAGGGCTTGTCCACCAAGCGTATGACTCACAGATGCACGTTTCATTACCACACGATCTTGATGTAATCAGACTTTAGAACAGGAGATCTTCCTCTTTTTTTTCGTGGATTGCTCTTGGTGCTTCTCCTCCGTGCCAGGTAAATCGCGGACGGACCCGCATAGGGTACATTCTTTCGTTTGTGTCGTCGAATACAATGCCTGCTCCTTTTACACGGGGGAGGTTGTCTAATGCGGTTACCATTCCTTCTCTCATGTAGCTTTGCATGAGCATTCCTAATGCTTCAACGTCGGGTTTTGCTGTTATGCGGTGTGCGATGACGGTGTCGGATTGTGTCATGACGTCTGTGTGGATCTTTCCGGGTTGTTGTGTTGCGAGTATTAATGAGATGCCGGGTTGTCTTCCTTCTCTGAGGATGGTTACAAGAGGGTCTGTTGCGAGTGTTTTTCCTTTTACTGGGAGGAATTCGTGTGCTTCATCTATTACCAGCCAGACAAGGGGAAAGTCCTGTTTTTTGAATCCTTCTTCTGAGTAGTAGTTCATCTCTGCTTTGAGTTGGAGGAATTCTTCGTCTTTTCGTGCGAGCATTCGTTGGAGGAAGAGTTTTTGGGCGACTAGTCCGATAACGAGGTTTTTTACTTTCCATCCTCCGCTTGTTGTTGCGTAGCAGCTTACGTCGAGGACAGATACTTGTCCTCCTTTTGCGAGGTCTTTGAGGGGTGTTCCTTCTTTGTCAAAGAGCCCCCATGCAAGGCATTCTTGGAAGTAGTTTTTTGCTGAGAGTTTTGTGACCTTTTCTGCGTCGGGGTCGTTCATGACTCGTTTCATGATCATTTCAAGGTCGAACGGTTTTGCTTCTTCTTTGAGTTGGTAGATTATTCTTTCGATTAATACTGCTACGGAATCGCTTGAATCGAGACCGAAGGTCATAACCCAGTCGCTTCCTGTGAGTTCTGATGGTTGTACTGAGAAAGGAAAGTCTGTGGGGATTCCTTTTTTTTTGTAGTCGTTGTAGAATCCTGTTGGTGTGTAGATTTTTACGTCGAGTCCCCAGTCGTCTAAGAGTTTTTTGTCTTTTTTGTTGGGGTATTTCATGGTCCAGTAGATTCCCATGGTGTCGAGCATGATGATGGAGAGGTTTTGTGCAATGTCTTTTTCGAGGTTTGCCATTCCTTCTGCGATCACTCCCATGGTGTAGCTCTTTCCCCCTCCACGCTTCCCACAGACAAAGACGATGTGACTTCGTGTTACGTCCATGTAGACTTTGTTTGCCAGGGAGGATGTTGCTCCCATTTTTACAAAGTGTTTTCCGACGAGTACTGCTCCTCTTAGTCCATAGAGTTTTTTGTCGGATTCACTTCTGCCGATTACAATGTCATACATCTAACGTTTCACCTTTATTTTTTTGCTTTTGCAGAGTGGACAGTTCTTTTTTTTGGTTCCTTCTTTTACTAAGAATGTGTGTCTGCAATCTTTGCAGATCCAGTGCCAGGCAACGTCTGCTTCATAGGTGTCTTCTATTTCGTGCATGAACTGTTCGGATTTTGTTCGATAGTCTTTAAGGGAGATGTTTTTATGGTGGAGGGATTTGTCTAAGAATTCCACCTCTTCAACAAGGTGGTGGATGAGGCTGTCGTAGGTTATACTGCCAACGATCTTGTTGTTTTTGTTGACCACTACTACAAGGGGTACTTTTTCTTCTTTCATGATCTGGATAAGGCCTACAGAGTCTTCTTGAGGGGTTTTTGTGAGTACTTTTTTTAGCATGACCTCTTTGACGGGTAAAAGGTTTGTTTTGTCTTTTGCGATTACCTTTGTGCAGATCTCTTTTGCAGAGAGGAGCCCTACTGGTTGATGGTGGTCTGCTACTACGAGAAGGGCTGTTTTGAAGCGTGCCATAAGTTGGGTTGCATGGAATATTGAAGCATTTGGGCTTACTGTCGCTACATCCTTTTCCATCGCCTCTTTTATCTTCATGGAGTATCCTATAAAAAAGAGGTATATAAACGTTCTGATTTCAAACGAAAATTTTATATAAAAATCGGCATTCGTTGAGGTTACCAAAAAGGGGTGAAGAACTAAATAGGTGAGTTTGTGGCTAAAGAAGAAGATTTTCCTCAGAATTCTGTAAAGTATAGCTTTGATATTGGTGTGAAGGAGGAGACGCCTGAGGAGAGTATTCAGGCTATGAATGAGGCATTTTCTGAGAAAAAAGAGAATGAAACAGGAGCTAAAAAGACAGAAGAAACTAAGAGGAAACCTGAGGAGAAAAAGTCTGCTTCTGACAAGCCGTTTCTTGTTGTGGATGCAAATCCTTCCAAGCCTAAAGAAGCTCATCTAAAAAAAGGAGAGCCTATGAACGAAAAAAAACCAAGTGAAGAAACGAGTTCTCACCCTAAGAAAGTCAAGGTATTGGCAAAGCCACAGCACCATTCCAGGAAGAAGCAGCATCGAAAATCATCTGATACAGGTGTTCTGGTTGCTGGAATTGTTATTGCAGCGTTGGTTATTATTGGTCTGGCTCTCTTTTTTATGAAACTAAAAGAGCCTCTTTCTCAACCGAGCACCAGCGAGGTTGCCGCTGAAGTTAATGGAGAGCCTATTCTTCTTTCAACTATTGAGGAGAAGTATAAGATTCTGCCTTCTGAGTATAAGCTTTTTATTACAAAGGAGACTCTTCTGAATCGTACGATCGATGAAACGCTTCTTTTACAGGATGCTGAAGAGAGAGGTATTACTGTTTCTGACGGTGAGGTGTTGAAGCTGGTGCAGGAAAATCTGGATAGCTCAGGAATGACTGAAGAGGATTTTAAAGCAAATCTTGAACTCCAGGGTATTAGCTATGAGCTCTTTTTGGATGTTTTTAAGAAGCAGGAGATTATTAATATGTTGGTGGAGGATATTGTATTGAATGATGTTGAAGTGAGTGAGGAGGAGATTCAAGTCTATTTTGATGAGAATCAGGCAATGTTTGAGCAGGAAGAGCAGGTTGGAGCACGGCATATTCTTGTCTGTTATGAGGGTGCATTAAATTGTGAACAGAATCGTTCTAAGGAAGAGGCGTTTGAAGTTATCTCTGATCTCTTATCCCAGGCCACTCCAGAAAATTTTGCTGATCTGGCTATGGAGAACTCGGATGGGCCCTCAAATGTGAATGGAGGGGATTTAGGGAGTTTTGGAAAGGGGAGGATGGTTCCTGAGTTTGAGGAAACGGCCTTTGCTACGGGTTTAGATGAGATCTCAGATCCGGTTGAGACGGATTTTGGGTATCATATTATCCTTGTGTATGATAAGATAGGTGCTGAATCTGCCGAGGTTGAGGATGTTTCTGACCAGATTACAGACGTTATTAAGGCTACAAAAGGTGCTGAGGTCTATGAGGAGTATATACTGGGTTTGAGAGAGAAGGCAACTATCTGTAACTATCTGGAAAATTGGGGTGAGTGTTCTGATACGGGCAAACAGGTGGTTTTTAAGGAAGAGAGCCCTTCTGAGCCAGAGGTGAGCCTATCTGCTGATACAGATAGCTTTGCACAGTGTCTGACTGAGAAAGGAGCTATTTTATATGCTGCTT
>NYYS01000056.1 GCA_002685855.1 Candidatus Woesearchaeota archaeon | reverse complement strand
CTCAATTCAGGGGCACCGCCCCTGAAAAATTTTTCTAAAAGAACTCAAACCCTACGCCCTAAAGGACGTAGTACTCTTTATTTTCAGTATCGTTCTTAACTTTATCTTCGATAAAGTAGAGTCACTAGCGTTCCTAAGTTACTCTTTGAGTAACTATACTCATTAAGTCATTCCTAACTTTCTCTGTGAGAAAGCAGAGCTAACAATCAAGTTAATCACTTTTAAGTGATGACGAATAGAAAGTTTTAAAAAGGCGACAGGATTCACTGCAGCATGGCAATCCCAACCCCTTTGAGAGATAATCAGAATTTAAGAGAACGTGTTTCAGAAGGACTTTCTAATCTTGTTGTAGGAACTGTAGAGACAGCAATTGGAGTGCATACTGCATTTAAATTGGGTGTAGGAAGCCTCTATGCAGCAGGATATGGCGGCACGGGAAGCGTTGCAGAGCATCTTAAGGAGGGATTATTTCTTGGAAATGGCGTTACAACAATGGGTTTAGGAAAGGGTCTTCTTTATGCAGGTGGAGCAACTCTTTTAGGTTATTTTGGGGCTCGCAGTATTCGAAGAGGATGGAATGATGTACGGGGGAATCGAACAGATCCTACACGGACTGAGGAGGTGCTGTGTGATGGCGTTTCTCAGGTTGCTGTTGGTGGTGTGGAAAGCCTTGTTGGTGTTGTAGCGGGGAGTTCAGCCGTACTTGGAGGCGTTCATAAGCTCTCTGAATCATCTACAGCGCATAGGACTGTTGGTGGAAATATTCATTATTCTACCCATCATTTGAGCAAGGCAGCTCAGATTGTCTATGACCATATTCCCGGATTAGAACATGTTCCTTTTATTGATCGTCTAAGTCCTGATCATGTTGTGACTGTTGCAGGAACAACAAGTTTGGGAGATATTGGCTTGTGTGCTGCGGTTGGTGCAGGACTTCTTTATGTCGGATTGCAGACGTTGGGTAATGGGATTGATGCAATGCAAGGAAATGGACCTCCTATTCGACGGCGGGGCGGAGCTCCGTAATTTAAAAAATAGCATAAGCCATATATAGAAACAAGGTTTTCTTTTCTGAATGAAGTTTGCTCACCTCGCTGATGTACATATTGGAAGTTGGAGAGATCCTTTGCTTCGTGATATGAGCACGGATGCTTTTTTGATGGCGATGGATCGTTGTGTGGAGTTAAAGGTTGATTTCATTCTTATTTCTGGTGATTTGTTTCATACATCTATGCCGCGTATTGATAATCTGAAACAGGTTGTGAGGAAGTTGCGGGAGATTCGTTTGAAGGGGATTCCTATTTATTTTATTGCAGGAAGTCATGATTTTAGTCCGACAGGGAAGACGATGCTGGATGTGTTAGAGGAGGCAGATCTAGGAAAGAATGTTGTGCAGGGAGATGTTCGGGAGGGAAAATTGTTTTTGCGTTTTACGATCGATGAGAAAACAGGTGCAAAGATAGCTGGAATGGTAGGAAAGAGGGGGATGCTTGATCGGAAGTATTATGAGTTTCTGGATAGGAAGAGTTTAGAGCAGGAAGAGGGGTTTAAGATTTTTATGTTTCATACAGCTATTACAGAGATGAAGCCGAAGGAGCTGGAGAAGATGGAGTCTAGTGGTGTGAGTCTTCTTCCTGCAGGGTTTGATTATTATGCAGGGGGTCATGTTCATATTGTTGAGAGAGGAAATTTTGAGAACAGAAAGAATGTTGTTTTTCCTGGTCCTTTGTTTCCGAATAATTTTTCTGAACTTGAGAAGTTGAAACAGGGCGGATTTTATATTTATGATGAGGGAAATGTTGTGTATCATCCTCTTGTTCTGAAAGAGGTTGAACTTGTAGAGGTGAATGCGGATCATCGTTTACCTGAAGAGGTAAGTCAGGAGGTTTTTTCGATTGCATCGAGAGAAAATGTTTCGGATAAGATTATTCTTCTGCGTATTGCAGGAAGGATGCAGAGAGGAAAGAGTTCTGATATTGCGTTTAGAAAGATTAATGAAACTTTTATTGATAATGGAGCATATTGTGTTTTGAAAAGTATTTCAAAGTTGAAAAGTGAGGAGTTTGAAGAGATAAAGGTTAGTCAGTCGACAGCAGAGGAGCTGGAACAGGAGTTGATTCAGGAGCATCTTGGTCAGATTAAGATTTCTTTTTCTTCTCGCGAAGAGGATCTTATTAGGAAACTTATGGATGTTTTTTCTGTTGAGAAAGAAGAGGGTCAGAAGGTGTATGAATATGAGAGTTCTATTAAGAAAGATGCAGAGACACTTTTTTCAGAATTGATAGAGGATCTGAAAGAAGAAGATCTAAAAGATTAAGAGACCGCATTTGTTGGAGTGCTATGTTATAGGTCTTCCAGGATAAGAGGTATATTTGGAGAAAGAGGATAGTTGTTTATTTTTTTTATGGGGATCCATTCTACTTCTTCAATTCCTTCAATTACTTTAGGAAGTGGTTTTCCGGTTTTTATGGTTGCCTCGAATACGAAGTTCTCGTATCTGATTGAGTCTTTAAGAAATTCGTAGGTTCCGAATTGCTGGATGATTTCTGCATCTACGCCAATTTCCTCTTTTGTTTCTCTGAGTGCGGTTTCTTCAGGATCTTCTCCTTCTTCTTGTGTTCCGCCGGGAAGCTCCCATGTTTTTTCTTTTGCGCGTTTGATGAGGAGAATTTTATCTGAGTCTATGAATAGACAACCTGCGATTGTTCTTTTTTCCATTTTGTTTGGTTTGACAGTGGAAAGATGCGGGGATGTTTTTTAAGTTTTTCTATTCTTTTAAAAAGTTATGGTGCATAGCGCAAGGGTGTTCTCGGAAATGCAATTGCGTCTTTAATATTTTCCAATTTGCATATCCAGCTTATGAGTCGTTCTGCGCCCAGTCCGAATCCTGCGTGGGGGATGCTTCCGTATCTTCGTGTGTCGAGGTAGAATTTGTAATCAGCAAGGTTTTCACCTTCGTCAAGAAGTCGTTTTTCAATTTTTTCAATGTCTGATTCGCGTTCTGATCCTCCGATAAGTTCTCCATATCCTTCGGGTGCAACACAGTCGAATCCATGTACAACATTCGGATCTTCCTTGTTTTCTTTCATGTAGAATGCTTTAACAATCTTTGGATAGTTTGTGATGATGATGGGTGTGTCGTAGAGTTCTGAAAGTTTGTTTTCTTCTATTGTTCGAAGGTCTTTCCCCCAAGAAACTTTTTTATTGAATTTTTTTTCGAGAAGTTCTAGTGCCTCTGTGTAGGTGATGCGTGCAAAGGGTTTTTCGAGTGTTGTTTTTAATATTTTTGTGTCTCGTTCCAGGAGTTCAAGTTCGGGTTTGTTTTTGTCTAGAACGTTTTTTACAACGTATTTGATGAGTGCTTCTCCATGATCTTGGATGTCTTTGAATGAGAACCACGCTCCTTCCATTTCTGCATGCCAATACTCTGTGAGATGGCGAGATGTTTTGGATTTTTCAGCACGAAAGGAAGGGGCTATTGTATAGATTTTTTCTAAGCTGAAGATGCCTGCTTCTGCAAAGAGTTGCCAGGTTTGTGCAAGAAAAAGTTTTTTTCCAAAGTAGTTTACTTCAAAAAGGGACGATCCTCCTTCGCATTGTGTTGACTGGAATATGGGACTTTGGTATTCATAGAAATCATTGGTTCGAAAGTATTCATGTATTGCACCAAAAACTGTGCTTCTTATTTTTAGAATGGCTGTTTGTTTTCTGCTTCGTATCCAAAGGTGTCTGTTATCTGCAAGAAATTCTTTTGATTGGTCTTTTGTGATAGGAAATGTGTCGGATAGGCCGATGATGTTGAAGGATTCAACATTTACTTCGAATCCTGTTGGAGCACGGTCATCTTTTTTTATAGTTCCTTTTATTTCGATTGAGGCTTCTATCTGAATCTTGTCGAGGGCGTTCCATTCTTCTTCGGCGAAGTTTGTTTTTTCAAAGATGCATTGAATGATATTTGTTGCATCTCTGAGTACGAGAAATTTTAATTTGTTTGATCCTCTTTCGCGATAGACCCATCCTCTAATGGAAACGGTTCCTGTTTTTTTCTCTATTGCCTGTTGAATAGAAAGCCAACTCATCTAAGAGCAACGATAGAACTAGTATAAAAAGATATAGGTTCTGGCGGGCTTTGTGTAGTTTATGTTTTGCAGGGTTATAATGCTTGATCACAGAGTGCGGGATCGATGTAGGGAATTTCCACATCAACCTCTGTACCGTCTTCTTCTGTTATATGCAGATGTTGTTTTCCTTTACAATTTGCCCTATGTATTTCCAAGTAGAGCTTATCTAAATCCATTAGCACCTCCTTGTTATTAAGAAAGAGGTTGAACTATATAATTGTTCAGAATATATTGTATATATTGTTTTGTTTTTAAATGCTCTTGGATCTTTTCTTTTTAAAGGGGTTAGAATGGTTTGTGTTTTGGATCTAGGAACCTTTGTCGGACAGGTTTATAAAGGAGGAAGGGATTCCCTGGAGAGTATGAGCTTTGAGATAACTGCAAAAGATGGATCTGCTCGTGTGGGGAGGTTGAAGACTGCTCATGGCTGGATTGAAACGCCTTTTTTTATGCCTGTAGCAACTCGAGGAACAGGGAAGTATCTGACTCCTAATGATTACAAAGAGATAGAATCTCCTGCGATTATCTGTAATAGTTACCTTCTGAGCTGCCGGCCGGGGATCGAGATAATTGAGAAGGCTGGAGGAATTCATGGTTTTATGAACTATTCTGGGGTTATTACTACTGATTGCGGGGGGTTTCAGGTGAGTCGTAAGTTTCATCAACAGACAACACGAAGAGGTATTCACTTTAAGGATCCTTTTTTTTGCAAGAACGATTTTATTACTCCTGGACATATTATGGAGATTCAGAACACGATTGGTGCAGATATTGTTATGGGTTTGGATGATATGCCGTTGTATGGGGCTTCGCTTGAAGAGGTGCAGAAGAGTATGGAGAACACTCATCGCTGGATGGCGGAGAGTAAGAAGGCCCATAAGAGGGAGGGACAGCTTCTTTTTGGGATCTGTCAGGGGGGATTTTTTCAGGAGACGCGGGAGGAGTCGGCCAAAGTTATTAATTCAATGGGGTTTGATGGGAATGCGATTGGAGGGATTGCTATTGGGGAGCCTCGTGAGGATATGTATCATGCAATCAAGTGGGCGCTGCCGCATCTTGATGAGGATAAACCAAGGTACTTGATGGGAGTTGGCAGCCCGGTTGATGTTGTGGAGTGTGTGAGTCGGGGAATCGACTTTTTTGATTCTGTTTACCCGACGCAGTCGGGCAGGCATAATACTCTCTATACTTCAAAGGGAAAGTTGTATATCGATGGGGCTGTGTACAGGGATGATCTTGGGCCTATTGATTCTTCTTGTGGGTGTCATGCGTGCAAGAATTATAGTCGGGCGTATATTCATCATCTGATCAAGATTAAGGAGCCGATGGCAAAGCGGTTGAAGAGTATACACAATTTGTTCTTTATGAGGGAACTTATGGATGGGATTCGGAAGGCTATTAGGGAGGGGAGGCTTTCTGCATTTAAGAAGGAGATTGTGAAGCGGTTTGGAGACGGGAAAGGAAGGCTTAAATAATCTTTTTGATTTCTGTTGTTATGAGACGGCACGGTTTTAAAGGATTGTTATCTGTTGGGTTGGGTTCTTTGATTGGTTTGAGTTCTACAGGTTGTGATGTTGTGAAGGATATTTTTGGTCCTGATGAGAACGATCCTAAGGCGGCGGGTCGTAATTATTTTGGGGATGTTGTGAAGTATGAGGATAATGGGGCTTCTTATTTAGGGAAGGTTGGGATGGTAAAACAGCCGCATCAGGAAGTGGGCAGGTATGTTGTTAATCGATCCCGGCATTTTGTGGAGGTAGTTGGGCCATTTGAGGTTGTTCCTGATAGTATTTGGGGTGGTTATTTTGAGGTTGGAAGTGTAGGTAAGTTGGGGAGTATGGAGCAGCCCGAGTTTACTCTTCATTCTCTTCCTTCAGGGTGGGATTATGGTTCGGGTGAATCAAATGAGACAGATAATAATCCTGATACCCATCATTCACATTTTTCTACCTTACTTGAGAATCCTGATGGAGAGGCAGTCTATTTTAAATCAGGTGGACACTCTCTTCGCTGGAATGGAGGAGGGGCTAACTGGAATCAGGCCTGTGTGCGTAGTGGTTTTGAGAGTTGGGAAGATTTTCTTGGAGGAAATCGGTTGGAGGAGCAGCCGGTTGTTGGGATTGCAGAATATGCTCCTGGGGAGACGGTGTTTCGCTTTCCGCTTGATAGAGAGTATCTTCGCGACAGGGTGAAGGAGGGAGAGGATATCTCTTTTATGATTCGAAGCAGACATGATCTTGTTTCAGGAAGAGATGTGTATAGGGATCCTGAGTTGTATGAGGGAGAGATCGCTTTTTTCACTGAGAATGCAGAGCATGTTCATCAACATCCACGACTGGTGATCGAGTTGAGGGATAGGGATTATGTTGTGACGCATGATGGAAGATATTTTGAGTAGAAAAAAGCGAATGGGTTATTCATCTGAGTGAAATTCTTCGATAAATGGCTGGACTGCTTTGTTCCAGGATTTTGATGGCATTCCAATAGAGGTTTCGTGGCGGCCTGCGTTGAACCAGACCTTTTTGTTTTGAAGAACAGATGTGTCTGCATAGGTGGGAATGTTGAAGAGGTTGCCAAAGGGGGGGACTGAACCGATCTTGCAGTGTGTTATTTCGAGAACTTGTTCGGGTGTTGCAAGGCTGAGTTTTTTTGAGTTGATGATCTGTTTTAGTTTTTTCATGTCTACTTTTCTGTCACCTGCGATGACTGCCATGAGATATTTTCCTTTTGATCGGAAGATGAGTGCTTTTGCTCCTTGTTCTATGCGTGTTCCTCGAATTTTTGCTGCTTCTTCGGATGTGTGGCAGGGTTGGTGATGCATGACTTCGTAGGGAAGCTCTTTTTCTTTGAGGAGTTTTTCGATTTCTGAGAAGACGTCCATTTTAATCTTTTTTTAGGCCGAGCTCTTTGAGCTGTTGTGGGGAAACATCTGATGGTGATTCCATCATGAGGTCTTCTGCACTTTTTGTTTTGGGGAATGCGATGACTTCGCGGATTGATTCGTTTTTTGTTATGAGTGCGATTAATCTATCAAAGCCGAATGCGATGCCTCCATGGGGAGGAGCTCCGTATTTGAATGCGTTGATAAGGAAGCCGAATTTTTCTTCTGCTTCTTTTTCGGGGATGTTTAATGCATGGAACATCTTTTTTTGGAGATCGGATTTGTGTATTCTGATAGAACCTCCTGCGATTTCTACTCCGTTGAGGACGAGATCGTAGGCATTGCTTTTTGCTTTTTCAGGGGTTGTTTCTAGAAGGGAGATGTCTTCTTCTTTTGGTGCGGTGAAGGGATGGTGCATTGAGACATAGCGTTCTTCTTCCTGGTTCCAGTCGAGAAGTGGAAAGTCTGTGATCCAGGTGAAGTTCCATTCTTCTTTGATGAATTCATATTTTTTTCCGAAATAGAGTCTGAGGTTTCCCAATGCAGGGAGGACTATCTTTTTTTGGTCTGCGACAAAGAAGATTGTTTTTCCTTTGTTTAGTTTGAGTTCTTTTCTGAGTTGCTGCTGTATTTCAGACGAGAGAAATTTTGAGATTCCTCCTTCAAAGGTATCTGTGATTTTTACCCAGGCGAGACCTTTTGCTCCGTGGATTTTTACTTGCTCTGTGGCTTTGTCTATCTCTTTTCTTGATTGTTCTTTGTCGAGAATGATGCAGGAGATGTATTCTGCATCTTTGAAGATGGTGAAGTCTGATTTTTTTAGGATGGTTGTGAGGTTGTGGAGGTGGAGTTCGAATCTTCGGTCAGGGGAGTCTTTTCCATAGGTGTTCATGGCTTCTTCGTAGGTGAGGCGGGGAAAGGGGGTTGGGAGTTCCTGGTTGAAGATGTCTTTCCAGAGTTGTTTGACGAATTTTTCCATGATTGTGTAGATGTCCTGTTCCTGAACAAAGCTCATTTCAAGGTCGATCTGGGTGAAGTCGGTTTGGCGGTCGGCTCTGAGGTCTTCGTCGCGGAAGCAGCGGGCGAACTGGATGTAGCGGTCAAATCCCGAGAGCATAAGGAGTTGTTTGAATATTTGGGGTGATTGGGGGAGGGCGTACATCTTTCCTTTGTGGAGTCTGCTGGGTACGAGGAAGTCGCGGGCTCCTTCTGGGGTGGATTTTGCGAGCATAGGGGTCTCGATTTCGACAAATCCTTCTTTATCAAAGAAGTTTCTTGCAGAGATCATTGCTTTATGGCGTGTGATAAGATTTTCCTGCATTTTGTGTCTTCTGAGGTCGAGGTAGCGGTATTTAAGGCGGGTTTCCTCTGTCATGTCGGAGTGGCCTTCCAGATCCAGGGGAAGGGTTTCCGAGGGGTTGAGAAGGGTGATTTTGGTTGCGTGTAGTTCTATGGCACCTGTGGGCATGTTTTTATTGGCTTCGGGTCTTTTTTTGACAGTTCCTGTTATCTGGATGACTGATTCCTTTTTTAGGTTGAGTTCTTTTTTGAGGGATTCATCAGCTACAACTTGGGTGATGCCGTACCTATCACGTATATCGAGAAAGGTGACGTTTCCGTGCTCTCGGGTTCTGTGGAGCCAGCCGCAGAGGATTACTTCTTTGTCTAGATGGGCTTCTCTGAGTTGACCGCAGGTATGGGTTCTGTAGTGAGTTTGTGTCATTTCTGGTAAGATCTTTGAAGATTTTAAATATCTTTCCTTCTTTTCTTTAAGGATTAGGAGGGTATACAGGGAGAATAAGGGGGTCTGAAAGTGTTTTTTCAAGAGAGATTGTTTTCGAAAGCTTTAAATAGGCTTCACACCCTAATTTAAAAGCGATGGTAGAGCCAAGTACGTTTCGGGGAACAATAGAGTTTTTTGATAAGTTAGGAGTCTATGATGTGGTGTTGCCATTTCTCCTAGTGTTCACGATTGTATACGCCATAATGGAGAAGAGCAAGGTGTTTGGCCAGGAGGAGGTGGATGGTAAAACTTCAACCCGGAAAAACCTGAACAGCATGACTGCGTTTGTGATTGCTTTTTTGGTTGTGGCTAGTTCGCAGCTTGTGGCAGTGATTAATCAGGCATTGGCAAATATGGTGTTGTTGCTATTACTATCTGTATGCTTTTTGATGTTGGCAGGGAGTTTTCATGAGGAAAAAAAAGAAGGGTTTTTTTTGGAAGGAGGATGGAAGACGCTCTTTTTAGTGATTATGTTTGTTGGCATTGTACTTGTATTCCTGGATGCGCTTGGCTGGCTTGAATGGCTCTGGGCATATACTCTTTCGAGCTGGGATAGTACAACTTTTGCATCGTTTGCGTTGTTAATGATTATTGTTGTGTTTATATTTTATATTACAGGTGGATTTAGTGATATTGCTCGCAGTTCCACTGAAAAGAAGTCGGAAGGTGATTGACGATGGGATTTGAGGAGATGTTTATCAGGTTAGAAAATATGGGGCTTAGTGATGTATTGCTACCATTTTTATTGATCTTTGTGGTAGTGTATGCGGTCTTGCAAAAGGTGAAAATATTTGGGACTGAAAAAGATAAGAATAAGCCATATAGTGTTACAATAGCATTGGTGTTGGCGCTAGCAGTAGTGATTCCACATATTACGGGCAGGTATCCGCCAGGTAAAGATGTGGTTGAGATTATGAATTCGGCTTTGCCGAATATTTCGCTCTTTTTAGTTGCGATCTTATGTCTCTTGATTATCCTCGGACTACTTGGAGATGAAGTCAATATTGCAGGCGGAAGCCTTGCAAGCTGGGCTGTGCTTATATCCTTACTTGCGGTTGTGGTTATTTTTGGAGGAGCAGCGGGGTGGTTTGGTACCGGATTCCCTTGGGGAATGAACTTTTTACGAGATCCGGATACACAGGCGTTAGTAACAGTCATCCTTGTGTTTGGTATCATCATCTACTTCATCACGCACGAACCTGATGATTCCAAAAAGGAAGATGGATTTTGGAAAGAGTTGGGTAAAACACTCAAGAAATAGAGAGAGAATATGGCAACACTGCTCGATATAGGATTATTTCAACACTTCGGGATAGTGTTCATGTTCCTTCTTATTTTCTTTTTATTTTACGGCATACTTTCTTATCTAAACGTGTTAGGAAAGGATAATAAAGGGTTACACGCATGGATTGCGCTGGCACTGGCTGCCTTGTTTGTGATGTCTGATGTTGCAGTCTTGACGCTTGGTTTTGTAACGCCCTGGTTTATCTTGTTAGCGCTCGTCATCTTTCTTATTCTGATTAGCTTTCGCATGATGGGTGTGAGTGAGACTGATATCTTGAATGCAGCAAAGGTGAATGAAGTTAAATGGACGATCATTATTGTGGGCATTATTATTGTCTTGTTTGCATTGGGAAATGCTATGGGACAGGGACTTCTTGAAGAACAGGATGGAACAGGAAGTGTAGGAGGAAACACAGAAATTATTGGCGAGGATGTTGTACCAGGGGGGATCGAGGTGAGCAGTGATACTGATACTGGCGATTATCAATCTAATCTTGTAAATACGATCTTTCATCCCAAGGTGTTGGGATTGTTGTTTATTCTGTTGATAGCGACGTTTACTATGACCTTAGGAACGCGATAAGAATCTATTTCTTAGGGCTCTTCTTCAGAGAAGTTGTGATCTTAGAGAGTTCTGAAACGTTTTCTGTGAAGACAGGCAGGACTTTAGAGAATACTTTTTCCATGGCTTTGACTTCTGCTCCCACACTGAGGATGTTACGGTCATACTCACCTATTTTTCCCACGACTGCCTGATGGAGTCTGTCGAATTGTTGTTTTAGGTCTTCAAACTGCTGTTTCATGGCCACAATATCTGTTTCGGTCTTGTTTTTCCATTCTATGATCTTTGTGATATCTTTTAGGAGATCGTTCCATTTCTCATCGATAATTGCCTCTATGAGCTCTTCTGTGGTTTCTCCACCTGCATCGGGTTGTCCTGGGGGTGGCTGGACAGAAACAGGATCTTGTTGTGGCAGTCCTCCGGGTGGTGGCATCCCTCCTGGGGGCGGCATTGCGCCTGGGGGCGGCATCCCTCCTGGCGGAGGCATTCCCTGATCTTGCTGAAAGATTCCCGGATCTTGTTGAGAAAGTGTTGGATCGGCTCCTGCTTGCTGGGGCAGACCTGCGGGATTAACTTTGATCTGGTTTAATGCATCAAAGATCTGATTAGAGTTATAGCCGTCTCCCTGAAGGGTTTGTACGATCTGGTTGTCATCTAATCCCTGATCTTTCATTGTTCTCACCTGGTCGATGGGGATGCCGTTTGGCTGCTTTGGAGATTTTGCAAATAAGGGCATTCGGCACCTCTTTTTTAGTATATGTGAAAAGAGCCTATTTAAATGTTACTCTTTTGTTTGGGGGGTTTGCTGTTTTTGGACAAATTGCATGGGCTGCCAGAGATCGAGATAGCGTTCAAGGGTCTGAACTTCATATTTAGTGGCGGTTCGTGAGAGTTCTGACTGGATCTGCTGGAGTTTTTCCTCTGTTGTGGACATTGTTCTCTTGAGGTCTGTGAGGCTTTCCAGCACCATTTTCATCTCTCGTGAGAACTCTTTTTCAAAATCTAGCATATTCTGGTCTGTAAGCTGTGTTTTCTTTCTGATATTGCCGTAGCGTTCTTCGAGGACTCGAAGGCGGGCTTCTGTGTCGTTGACCTTTGATGCAAGTGCCTGGAAGTTCCCTGCAGGATCATCTTTTTTCTTTGTTTCCGATCCAGGTTTCTGTTCTGATAAGAAGGGGGGAATATCCTGGGGAGGGGGTTGCGGTTCCATATGTTTATTTGGGTTTGAGATGTTTAAAAGGTTATCGAAAAAAGAGAGGGTGAAGAAAGTAAGAATTAGTTTATAGCCGCATCTGAAACACAACTTCCCCCACACGGATCAGTCAAGCTATCCTTACACTCCAAATCATCTCCTTCACCAATAATATCGCAATACCCATATTCTCCCGTGCATGAACAAAAAAAGTCAAGGGTTTCACCCTTATCCAGCTCTAACGTATCCTTAGAACCAAAAAGTCCTGAAGCTTTCCCTGAAACATTTGATTGAGAACAGGACACCAGCATCAGCGTCAGAACTGTGAACAACGTCAACAACAGTGATTTTTTCATATTCATTTTTTACCTCTAATTGGGTGTCACCCCTAGCTTACACGCAGAGCAAATAGATCCTGGGGAAGGTCGGCACCAAACCCGATCCCTATTCTGAGTAGATGAGCATGTGTCAATACAAGGAGGATCGTTACATGTCCTTTTAGATATACACGAGCATGAATATTCATAGTTTGAATAGAATCTACTCTTTGGATCAGCTCCCCCGCCAAAAAGATAGGCCTCACCTGCTATGTTTTGCGAATCAGCTGAAGGATTCTCTGAACCGTTATTCAAAAAAAGGAAAGCGATCCCAACTACAGCAACAAACGCTACTACTCCAACAATAACCAAGTTCTGAGTTTCCATACCACCCACCTTGTCAAACCATTATAATAATACTAATACACACATAACCATTTAAAAATATTTCTATACTCAAGTATATACGATTTTAAAGGATTTATTCACTATTTGTTCTGCTTACTCCTACAAAAAGAAAACCCCCCAAAAAAATAACATCTAAAAAAAGAATTTCATCTTCGTCCAAGGATTCCATAAAGTTTAAATAGGTTCAGGAATGCAGGAAGGTATGGCTGAAGAGGATATGTGGAGGAGTGAGGTTGTAAAGGAGGGCGAGGATACTGTTCTGAGGATTGATGCTGAAAAGGTGGGGTTTGTTCCTAGTATTGAAGATAGTGAAGTATGTATGGCAAAGACGTTTGAGAATCTGATTAAGAATCCGAATGTTACGAAGATACAGTTTCTGCAGAAGCGTGATTATGAGTATGATTATACCCAGACGCGAATGCTGGCTGAGATGGCTCAGATCTATAATCAGTTGATTAAGCAGAAAGATGTGTATAGCTATGATGCCTTGAAAACTGCGGGCGCTCCTGAGCCGTTGTTGAATCAGCATTTTAATGAATTGCATCAGATCTTGTTTAATTTGTTGAAGAAGGATCCGATAGGAGCGTATGTTGAGCTTGACAGATTACGAAGACGCGAAGAGATTAAGTTACAACATGCAGTCACGCCTCAGGAGGAGGCGCTCACCAAAAAATATATTTCTGTTATAAAATATATAGGGGGGATTTTACACAACACAAAATTTATCCAGAAGGCACATACCTTTCTTGCGGGTTACAAGATAGGGAATCGGGAGATCTATCGGAAGTTCTTTGCTCCGACGATAAAGCCGGATTTTATGTTTACAAAGCTGATGGCTTCCTATCCTAAGGGAGGTGAGGAAATTGATAATTATAATCTTGGAGGGATAGAGGTTGTTATTTTTAGGTTGAAGGATAGTATTCAGACGGTGTATCATGTGATGCCTCCGGAGTTTAAGTTGACAGAGGAGAAGTATGAGCTTTTGGATCTTGCGCGCAATATTATGGCGGAGCATAAGCCGGAAAAGCAGGAGTTTGTGGATCCTGAACGGATGCGGGAGGTTTTTTTTAATGTGGGGGCAGACCTTATTGAGGAGTTGGCGAATTATAAGAATTTTAAGATGACTAAAGAGGAGGTGGAGGAGCTGACAAAGATTCTTGTTCGGTATACTGTTGGGTTTGGGTTTATTGAGGTGCTGATGGAGGATCCGAAGGTACAGGATATTACGTTGAATGCTCCGATGGGGCAGCAGCCGATTAATCTTGTTCATGGTGATTATGATGAGTGTCGGACGAATATTATTCCGAGTGTTGCTGATGCAGAGAGCTGGGCTTCAAAGTTGAGGATGATCTCTGGACGGCCGTTGGATGAGGCGAATCCTATTCTGGATACAGAGATTTCGATTCCGAATGTTGCGAATGCGAGAATTGGTGTTATTGGACCGCCGTTGAATCCGTATGGGTTGGGGTATGCGTTTCGCAGACATCGTGATAAGCCTTGGACGTTGCCGTTGTTTTTGAAGACGCGGATGATTTCGCCGTTGGCTGCAGGGTTGATTAGTTTTCTTGTAGATGGAAATCGTACGATGCTTGTTGCAGGAACAAGGAGTGCGGGTAAGACTTCGTTGTTGGGTGCTGTCTTGATGGAGATTATGAGGAAGTATAGGGTTATTACTGTTGAGGATACGTTAGAGCTTCCGACTACGAGTATGCGGAAGCTGGGATATAATGTGCAGCCGATGAAGGTTGCGTCTGCATTGTCAAAGGGGGGTTCTGAGGTTCCTGCTGATGAGGGTATTCGTACGACGTTACGGTTGGGAGATAGTGCGTTGATTGTGGGAGAGGTGAGAAGTACGGAGGCGAGGGCGCTTTACGAAGCGATGCGTGTTGGTGCATTGGCGAACGTTGTTGCGGGAACGATTCACGGGGATAGTCCGTATGGTGTGTATGATCGTGTTGTGAATGATTTGGATGTTCCTAAGACGAGTTTTAAGGCGACGGATATTGTTATTGTTGCGAATCCTATCCGGAGTCCGGATGGATTGCATCGGTGGAGAAGGGTTACTCAGATTACTGAGGTGAGGAAGACGTGGGAGGATGATCCTCTTACTGAGCATGGATTTGTTGATATTATGAAGTATAATAGTAAGACGGACCAGCTGGAGCCAACAGATGATTTTATTAACGGGGATATCGATGTGTTGAAGGCGATTGCAGGGAATGTGAAGGAGTGGGCAGGGAACTGGGATGCGATCTGGGATAATATTCAGTTGCGTGCAAAGGTTAAGGAGGAGATTTTCAAGGTGGCTGAACGGGAGAAGAATGATGATCTGTTGGAGGCGGAGTTTGTTATTCGGTGTAATGATGCGTTTCATAATGTTTCTGAGAAGGTTCTTTCAAAGATGGGGCATCTGGATAGCAAGGAGATCTTTTTTGAGTGGAAGGAGTGGCTTGAGAAGGCAGTTATTCGTGAAAAGTTGAAGCAGAAGGAGCTTGAGGCGTTTGCACAGTAAGATTACAATATTAATGACTCATATTCGTGGACTTTAAAGCCGTTTTTTGCGTCCATGGTAAAATATCCAACAAGAATTTCTTCTGGCTTGCTTGTTCCAATATCGGGTGCGTCCTGCATAAGTTCATAAAAATCATGGAGGTGGCAGGGTGGAACAGGTTCTGTAAACCGAGCAGCAGTCATGTGTGCCATAGCAGGAAGGGGAAGGGATTGTCCTTGATCTCTGAAGAATCGTTCCATCTTCAACAAATTAGTGTAAAATCTTTGATCAGGATTTCCTGCCAGGATGACGGTGTCTTGATTGTAGAGCCATTCAATATAGGATATTGAGGGTTTTTCTAATGCATGAACCATTTGAAATACTCCCACTGCAAGTTCTTCTAATATTTGGTCATCAGGAGCGAATCGAGGAGAAACATGAGGTGCAGAGAGAGCAGTATGAACGTTAGAAGCATCGTAGGTGATTACTGGGACAATGTCTGTTAATCGTTCGGCGAATCGTGCCATAGGTTCGACAACTGAATCGTTGTGTCGTAAAGCGATCAGGTAGCCGCCCTGTCCTTCAATGACTGGTTTTGAAGGTGTTAATCCGTTTTCCTGAACTGCAGAGGTATCTCTGAAGCGGTCGTAGATCTCTTCCTGTGTATCTAAAAAGTCCTGAAAAGCCGTCATTTACAGGGGAACAGTTGGTGTTTTTTAAAGATTTCTATTCTGAAGTAACAAAATCCGCTTGATCGGCGGATTTTTGAACCATAAAACTCGCTCTGAAGAGCGGGGCTTTGAACCCAGCGATTTTTAGGTAATAAAATAGAGGGAATGGGCGTGATGTACAACAAGCTTTAAATAGGCAGGAATTAAAAATTGTTTAAAAAAGGAGTGAGAATGGCAGAAGGGTATGATATGCTTAAGGAGAAGTATGCTTCCAAGCTAAAGAAGCAGCTTCGTGGGGAACCTCTGGAAGAGGATCAACCTATACGAACCCGTGCGTATGAGGAATTTAAGAAGGAGTATCTGCCCAAGCATCTTTCGTGGTATGAGAAGGCATGCAATCTGAGTGAGAAGATTCTGAATATTAAGCCGGACAAGAAGAAGATTCCTCCTTTGCAGGAAGCTATTGATATCTGTCATCTGAATGTTACTCCAACGGGTGCGACAAGTTTGTCCTTTCTTGCTCCGATGCTGATGATTTTGTTCGGGATTTTTCTGGGCGGTGGTGTGTTTATGGTGCTTACTGGGGCGCCAAGCATGTTCTTTATTATGTCCTCTCTTCTTGTTGGTGTTGTGTTGATGATCTCGTTGCAGAAGATGCCTTTCTTTTTAGCAAATCAATGGAGACTGAAGGCAAGCAACCAGATGGTGTTGTGTGTTTTTTATGTTGTAACCTATATCAGGCATACTGCTAATCTTGAGTTGGCTATTGATTTTGCTGCAGAGCATCTTTCTCCGCCGTTGTCGCTTGATCTGAAGAAGGTTGTGTGGAATGTTGAAACAGAGAAGTTTGAAAATGTGCGGGAGTCTGTTGAAGATTATCTGAATAGTTGGAGGAAGTGGAATTCTGAGTTTATTGAGAGCATGAATCTTATTATTGGTAGTTTGTATGAAGGGGATGAGTCCCGGAGGCTGAATAGTCTGGATAAGGGTTTAGAGGTTATGCTGGATGAGACCTATGAGAAGATGTTGCATTATGCGCATAACTTGAAGAGCCCGATTACGATGCTGCACATGCTGGGTATTATTCTTCCTATTCTTGGTTTGGTTATTTTGCCGTTGGTTGTGAGTTTTATGGAAGGTGTGAAGTGGTATCATCTGTTTACGTTGTATAATATTCTGCTTCCTGCGGGTGTTTTTTATATGGGGAAGAATATTTTGGCAACACGGCCTACAGGGTATGGGGAAACAGATATTTCTGAGAGTAAGCATCTTAAAAAGTTTAAGAAGGTTGATTTTAAGATTGGACCTATCAAGACGAGCATGGATCCTTTGTGGGGTTCTGTAAGTTTGTTTTTGATTTGTATGTTTATTGGATT
>NYYS01000055.1 GCA_002685855.1 Candidatus Woesearchaeota archaeon | reverse complement strand
GGCTCTGCCCCTGAAAAACTTTTCTACAACAACCAAGAACTCAAACCCTACGCCCTAAAGGACGTAGTACTCTTTATTTTCAGTATAGAAACTAAAGTTTCTAAGTTAGCCTATGGCTAACTATACTCATTAAGTCATTCCTAACTTTCTCTACGAGAAAGTATTGAAAGAAAAGAAGGGATGGAAGGAGGAGAAGAGTTATTCAGGCTAGAATCTTGTTATGTCAAGGATGTCAAGGAGTGCAGCCGTGTGGTACCAGAGTTGGGTGTTTGTTTTTTTGAGGAATTCTGCTACTTCGTCTGGTTTGATGAGGTATATTTCCAAGTGTTCTTTTGCTGTTTTGTTTTGGAAGGCTGTTGAGGGTTTGTTTACTTTTACATGGAAGAGGATGTTTGTTCCGAGGTGGTATTCTTGTTCTGCTATGCCTATGAGTTCTGGAGTATAGTCTTCGGGTTGGAGGAGAAGGCCTTCTTCGGGTTCTGCGAGTTCTCTTACGAGGTCTTGGAAGGGGTCTATTTCGAGGGTGTCTGTTTCGAGGATGTTTTCTGGGCAGTCTACATAGCCGCCGATGGCTGCGATGTTTCCGTGGAGGGCTTTTTTTGTGAGTATGATGAAGCCGTCGTTGGTTTCAAGGAGTGCGTGGATGCCGAGGCTGTTGGAGATGAGAGCTGAGGAGTTTTTGAACTGTTTTATTCCTTGTTCTACGCGTTCTTTCATTGCGTCGGGGTTGAAGACGGTTTGTTTGATGTCTTCATCTACTTTTTGGTACCAGGTGAGTCCGAGTGTTATTGTTTTTGTTGACTCGTCATAGGCGGTAAAGCGGTATTTGATGTCACGTTGTTCTATCTCTTTTTGATGGATTTTTTCTTTGATGAGAAGTTGTGTTTGTTTGAATGTTGGGAGTTGGGCAGTGTTTGCTGTTCCATTACCTGGTTGGGCTTTGAGTTCTCCTTGTTTTAGGTTTTGTTTTGAGATGAGTCTGTAATTAACGAGCATAGAGGTCTCCGAGTGTTTTGATGATTTTTTGGTGAAGGTGTTTGTTGGTTGCGAGGATTCCGTTTTCTGTTGGGATGTAGATGTCTTTTCCCCAGGTTGTGACTTTTCCTCCTGCTTCCTGGATGAGAAGGGCTCCTGCTGCGTGGTCCCAGGGGAGCTCGGCGTGGCTTAGATAGTAGTCTGAGACTCCTGCTGCGATCTTTGCGAATTCGAGTTGTGCTGATTCTTCCATGCGGTAGCGGAATTGCCAGAGTTTGTCCATGTTATTTTTGAGGATTTCGTGGTTGGGTTTGTCTTCAAATCCTGCGTTAAAGTGTGCGATTGCGTTTTCAATTGTGTCTTTTGTTGATACATCGAGTTTGGTTGTTCCATGCATGGATTCTTCGTATGCGCCTTTTCCTTTTTCTGCATAGTAGAAGAGGTTGAGGGCGGGGGCGTAGATGACGCATCCTTGTACGTCATCTTTGGTGATGTAGGCGATGGCGATGCTCCAGTTGTATCCGCCTCTTGAGAAGTTTGTTGTTCCGTCAATAGGGTCGATGATCCAGATGATGCCTGATTCGGTTTTTGTGGAGTCTGATTCTTCTGAGATGATGCCGTCTCTGGGAAAGGCCTGTTTTATGGCCTTTACGATCATTGCGTCTGATTTGAGGTCTCCCTGGGTAACCCAGCCGTGTGAGATGCCTTTTTTTCCTGTTGTGTTTCCTTTTTGTTTTCTCCAGTAGTTGGAGAGAAGTTCTGTTCCTACTTCTTTAGCTATATGTTTGGCGAGGGTTATTCGTTCCATGGATATTGGGCGGTTCTTCATGCTTTTAAATGTTATGGGATAAAACTTTTTAAAGGGATTCTTTCTTCTCGAACAATACAGCCCCGTAGTGTAGTGGCCAAATCTTTGAGGCCAGTCATGTCAGGCTCTGGACCTGGCGACCACGGTTCGAATCCGTGCGGGGCTATCTTCTTTATTCTTATTAGAATATTTTTTTCAGAAAATATTATAAAGATGTTGGATTCGATAGCTGGATGGATGATTCAGGTCGTTACGAATTTAGTATTCCTGTGAGAAGGAATGGAGGTCTTCCTTCTGCGCGGAGTAGTTTTGTTGAGCAGTATGCTAAGGGATTTCAGATTTCTTTAGAGGTGTGTCCGCCTTGTGATGAGTATAAGACAGGGTTGGATGATATTTTGGAGGGGGTTTCTGCCTTGAATGATCGTGTGCTTTCTTTGACTGATTTGCCTATTCCGTATGTATTTGTGACCTGTGGTGCGTTGGGGAAGGGGGAGGAGGGTACGTTGAATACTGCGGTTGGTCTTCAGGAGAAGGGATTTACTCCTGTTGTTCATGTGACGTGTAAGTATAAAGGTCGTGAGGAGATTGCTGAGTATCTTGATTCGTTGTTATCAGAGGGTATTTCTCATCTGCTTGTGATTCGGGGAGATAAGAGTGAGGGTGAGTCTCGGTTGTATATTCCTGAGGAAGGTTTTCAGCACGCTTCTGATCTTATTGAGTTTGTTCATGGGTATGATTCTCGGTTTGTTGTTGCAGGGGCTGCGCATCCTGATGGACATCCTGAGGCGGTTTCTAGGAATGATGATTTTAGGTATTCTTTTCATAAGTTTATGGGTGCGGATCATTTTGTGTCGCAGTTTACATTGTATCCGAATAATTTTGGGGATCTTTTTTTGAAGGTGAATCGGTTGAGGAATCGGAATGGGATGTTTCCTGTTACAATGATTCCTTCGTTGATTCCTGTTTCGAGTGCGAAGAAGATCGAAAAACTAAGTCCTGTGTGTGGTTTTAAGGCGCCGGATGATGTTGCAGGGTATCTTCGGACTAATCCTGTTGGTGAGGGTTGTGATTCGTTTGCTGATTTTCAGACAAGGTTGTATCAGGTGTATGAGCGGTGTTGTTCTGGCGTGCATATTTATACGAGGAATTTTTTTAAGAGTTCAGTCAGATATCTACGTAGTGTTGAGGAAGCTAAATATAGAAGTGAGCGAAAAGTTAGATCTTCTGAAGGGTTATCTCGAGTATGCTGACACGGACGTCTTTTCCTTCTTTGTTCTGGAAGCCTTCTGAGTCTATTGCTATGTTTTTTACCTTTATTTGGTCTTTGAGAAAGCGTTTTACTGCGACTTCTGCGATGTCTACTGCTCTGCTGATAAATTTTCCTCGTGCTTTTACTATAACTTCTGGTGCGCTTTTTGTTGTGAACTGCATTACTACGCTTGTTACATAGTTCATAAAGGGCTTGTTTCCTACAAAGACAATGTTGTCTTCGGTCATGGCATTCACCTCTCTACTTTCATTTGCCGGGTTACATAGCCGGCAACCGTGTTTCTGAGTTTCTTGCTTTGCATGTCTGTGAGCTCTTGTACTTTTGCCTTGTTTTCAGAAAAGTCGGTGGAGAATTTATCTCTATGTTTAGCTAAGAGTTCGTTTGTTGTTCGTTTGATGAGTTGTGTTTTTATTCTCCCCATAGGGTGAGGAAGAGGGGAGTGTTTAAAAAGGTTTTTCTTTTCGTTCTTTATAAAGGGTTGTTGTGAGAGCTCTATTTCAAGAGTGGTGTCTCCGTAGAGCTTTATTTTGAGGGTGGAGGCTTCTGTTGTTTCAAAGGAGCAACTTTCCTGGCAGATGTCTTCAAAGGACACTTTTCCAGGGTTATCTACGAATTCTATTGTGTGGCTGGCTTTTCCTGATACAACGCTTTCGAAGAGTGGTTGTTCGGGTGTTCCCAGATCAAGATAGTTGATCTGGGCAGTAATTATGCGTTTGTCAGGTTTATTTTCTTCGTAGTAGGCATAGAAGGGTTGGTTCCAGGATTCCAATCGGGGGGTGAGGCCGGAAAGGGCGCAACACTCAGTATTTCCATTACATTCTACTTTTTCGTTGTCGACTTCCCAGATGATACAAAGATTCTCATGGTTGAGGTTGGGAGAGAGCTGGCTGTTTTTTACTGTGAGGTCGATAATTCCCTGTTTTGTTTCTACTCCGTCATTGTCTGGATCGAATCCGTCCTGGGTGTCGTATGCTAGAACCAGGATGATTGAGGTGTTTGTTGTGTTAGTGTAGAAGTCTGTTGCGGTTTGTGGGAGAACTTCTTCTGGAAGGCGGTCTACTGTTTCCTGGCTGCCTACGCTCCCTTGGTAGACGAGGATGTCTTTTCCTCGTTGTTGAAGATAGACCTTTGCTGATCCACTGCCCTGAAGAGTACCAGAAATTTCGAGGCTGTTAGCTTCGATTTGTGGGAGGAGGTACTCTCCAGGCTCGCGGAACAACATTAAACGTGAATCTTCATAGATAAGGGTAGAATCCTGTATGACAAGTCCTGTAAGGGTGGGTTCGCCTAAGAAGAGAGCTAGTGTGAGAAGACTGTTAGAATAAGTAAGGTATTCTGAATAGTTCTGACTCTGTTACCTCTTTTTTGCATACTATTGTCTAGTTGAATCTATGATTGATGGCAACCATATTTCTTCTAGGTTCCTCCCACTAACCTTTTCCTTCTTTTCCTATCTTCTCCTTTATATATTTTTTTGTTTATGTCGTCAAAAAAAGACTCAAGGGAAAGAATATTGAGAGATTAGGTGAGAAGGAGGTTTTTTCCTGTCATCTCTTTGGGTTTTTTGAGTTTTTGAAGGGCGAGAAGGGTTGGGATGATATCTCCGAGTTTTCCTTGGGGTTTGAGTCTGATTTTTTTGTTGGTGATGATGCAGAAAGGTACTTTTGTGGCGGTGTGGCTGGTGACGGTTTTGTTGTCCTTTGTTTTCATGGTTTCTGCGTTTCCATGATCTGCGGTGATAATGGTTGTTGATTGTTTGTTGGCTTTGATGAGTTTTCCGATGCAGGTGTCTACGGTTTGTACTGCTTTGAGGGTTGCGGGGTAGTTGCCGGTGTGGCCGACCATGTCGCAGTTGGCATAGTTGATGATGATGGTGTTGTGTTTGTTTATGTTTTTGAGGGCTGCCTGGGTGATTTTTTTTGCCGACATTTCGGGTTTTGTGTCGTAGGTGGCTACTTTTGGGCTGGGGATGAGGATGCGTTTTTCTTTTTTGAAGGGTTTTTCTCGTTCTCCTGAGAAGAAGTAGGTGACGTGGGCGTATTTTTCGGTTTCGGCTATGCGGAGTTGTTTTTTTCCTTTTTTTGCGAGGTATTCTCCGTAGTTGTTTTTGGGGTGGGGTTTGTCGAATATGTAGGGGGAGGGCATGGCTTTGTAGTATTCTACCATGCCGAGGTAGTTGATCTTTTTGTGGGGGGTTTTGAAGGGGGCTTGGTTGAGGAGTGCTTTTGTGATCTGTCTTGCTCGGTCTGATCGGTAGTTGAACGTTATTATGAGGTCGTTTTTTTGGGTGCCTGTGTAGTTGTTGAGGATTTTTGGGGTGATGAATTCGTCTGTTTCATGTTTTGTGTAGGCTTGTATGAGTGCCTGTTTCCAGCTTTTTGCGGGTGTTCCTTTTGCTTTTGTGATGGCGTTGTAGGCTTTTTTTGTTCTGTTCCAGCGGTTGTCGCGGTCCATTGCATAGTATCTTCCTGTTATGGTGGCTATATCAAAGGGGAGTTTGGTTTTGTGGAGTTGGTTGAGGTAGGTTCTTGCAGAGATGGGTGGGGTGTCTCTTCCGTCTGTGAAGATGTGGAGGAGGGGGGTTATTTTTTCTTTTTTGCAGAGTTTGAGGAGTGCGAACAGATGATTTTGATGGGCGTGGACTCCCTGGTCCTGGAGGAGGCCCATGATGTGGATTCTGGTGTTGTGTTTTTTTGCATTATTGATTGCGTTGAGAAGCGTTCGATTTTTGTAGAATGTTTTGTTTTTTATGGCTGTATCGATGCGTACTTCTTCTTGTGGGACGATTCTTCCGGCTCCGATGTTGAGGTGGCCGACTTCTGAGCTGCCTTGGAATCCTTTTGGGAGTCCGACGTGTTTTCCGTAGGCGTAGAGTTCTGTGTAGGGATTATGCTTGAAAGCATAGTCGAGATTGGGGGTGTGGGCGTTTTTTATGGCGTTGCCTTTTTTTTCTTTTCTGATGCCGAATCCGTCGATGATTATAAGGAGTGTTGTGTGCATATGCTCTACTATTGTGTTGTTTTTATATGGTTTTCGGAAGGTTGAAGGGGGTGTTGGAGAATATTGGGCGGTATGAGGGTTAAGATCGATTATGTAGAGGTGAGTATATGCTAGTAAATAGATAGGTTTTGCCCTTTCTTAGATTAAATTTCTTTTTTATGTTTGATCTCGAAGAACGTCCATAACTTTAGTATGGTATCTGCATAGTTTTCCTGAAAGGTTATGAAATTCAACTGCTTCGCTGCTGTGTGCATCATAGAAGATACATCTTCTTTCTCCTGTGCGCTCAAAATATCCTGGGACAGGCTTTTCTAATAGAGATGCATAGGAGACTTCTTTAGATTCTCCAATTTTATAAACTTCCCGGAGATGATCTGGATGAGGAAGGTTCATTTTTGCTTCTTCTACTGGAAAAGGTCTTCCTGTCGTAAGACATTTTGGTTTATGTCGGGGGATAAAATGGAGTGTGGTGAGGAAAGCGTGCGCGCAGATTATCTTACCAAATTCTGTTATTGAAGGGTCGTTCGGATGCTTCCATCGTGGCCCGTAGGACATTCCTGAGGTCGATACAAAATTATTTACAGAGCTTCGTGAATGCATTCTTCTATCCGTGTCTACTGTTTGGAGGCACCTTCCTGTTATTAGAAGATATTCTCGGCGTTCACCTGGTTCAATGTCTGTAAAGAGGGAGTTTCCTTGTTTTCTAATTTTGCCTATTAGAGATTGTATTCCTCTGTTAAAATGCAATCCTTCGTAAACAGTATATGTTGAAGGTTCCCTTATAGCAAACTCAGAAAAATTATTCGTTCCATTGCTGATTGTTTCCAATATAGTTTTTTTGAATTGTTCTCCTTCTCTTTGGATCATTTGTTCAAAGATGTTTCCTGAATTCACAAATTGGAAATTCGGTCCGTAAAATTCAGATAGATGCTGGACTACCTGATCTGTGTCAAAGTTGGGGGAAGGGGTATCTGTAAAGACGTAGCAGCGGTATGTTCTTCCTCTGATAAATCTTGTTTGAAAGTGTATTATTTTATCAAGGGTTTTTTCCAAGTCTGAAAAAGTCATAAAAAAGTTAATTGATTAACATATTTAAATTTTTTTCTGATTTTGCTAACAGATAGAATGGTTTTTTAATATTACTTTTGGAATTACATTCTGAATACAAGGCGTCTATATGCCCTTGATCCCTCTGGGAGGTTAAGGGTGCTTTCTTGTATGATTCCGGGTTGAAGGTCTGCTATTCTTGTATCGAGGGTTGCTCTTGGGTTGTTTGGTGAGGGGGAGCCTCTTTGGCAGCATTCGTATTCAAAGGAGGTAGTGTTGAGTTGTGATAGGTAGTGTTCTTCTATGTGATTTTTGAACTCTTTCAGAGAGGGTTTTCTTTCTTTTGTTGGATTGGGAGGGGTTGTTGTTTTGAGTGGAGGAGCTGGCTGTTCATAGCCCCAAAAATGGGCAAAGAGGTTTAGTATTTCCTCTTTTATGGTGAGGTGGGGTGTTTCTTTGCAGTATTTTGCGAGTGAGGGGTCTATCGAATGAGGTTTTGTTGGGAGAAGTGTGTCGAAGGTTTTGGTTAGGGCGAGGCTTGTGAATAAGGGGGAATCTTTTTGGCGAAGGATCTCTCTTTGGTTGTAGATTTCTATAAAAAATTGGTCGCAGGGATAGGTGGGACTTGTTGGGATAAAGATTGTTTTGGCGATTTCGGCCGGGAGGGGTTCTTTGTAGTCATACTTTAGGTTAAAATTAATTGGTCTGTAGGGTTGTCTTAAGAGGAGCTCGGGGGGAATGGGGGAGTTTGGATTCTCCATCATAAAGATGTCGAGTTCTTTAATTGAATTGAAAGCATCTAATTCTTCTTTTGTTAGTTCCATACGTTGATGAAGTGGGGGGGGTAGATATATGTGTATTGGAGTTTTTTTCGTAATATTTTCGAAGAAGTTGGAATAATTCTGTTAGGAGGGGTGGTTGTTTATTGGGAGGGGTAGTCTGCCATCTTTGCTTTTGTGTTTTCTTCTATTCTGAGGAGTTGGTTGTATTTTGCAAGGCGTTCTCCTCTGCAGGGTGCTCCTGCTTTGAGTTGGCCGGTTTGGAGTCCCACGGCGAGGTCTGCGATGAAGGTGCTTATGGTTTCTCCTGAGCGGTGGCTTACCATGGTGTTCCAGCCGGCTTTTTTTGCTAGTGTGTGTGCTTCTATTGCTTCTGTAACGGTGCCGATCTGGTTTACTTTTAGTAAGAGGGCGTTACAGAGGTGGTGTTGGATGGCTAAGCGTATTCGTTTTGGGTTGGTTACTAGGAGGTCGTCTCCTACGATTTGTATTTTTGTGTGTTTGGTGAGTTCTTGCCATTCTTTGAAGTGGTCCTGTTCAAAGGGGTCTTCTAGGCTGATTATTGGGTAGGATTTGATTAGGGCTTGGTAGTAGTCGATCATTTCCTGGGGGGTTTTCTTTTTTTTGTGGAGGATGTATTTTCCTTTTTTGTAGAATTCTGATGCTGCTGCGTCGAGGGCTATTTTTACTTGTTTGGTGTAGCCTAGATCGTGGATGGATGCTTCTATGAGGTCGAGAGCGTCCTGTTCTGTGTTGAGGTTGGGTGCGAATCCTCCTTCGTCTCCGACTGCTGTTTGTCCTTTGTATTTTTTGTTTATGTCCTGTTTGAGTTCGTGGTAGACCTCTGCTCCGATTTGGAGTGTTTGTTTGAATGTTCTTGCTTTGGGGACGATCATGAATTCCTGGATGCTTAGGGAGTTTGTGGCGTGTTTTCCTCCGTTGATGATGTTCATGAATGGGATGGGTAGGAGGGGTTTTTTTCCGAACTGTTTCCAGAGGGGTTGTTTGTTTGCTTTGAGTTTCCATGCTGCGAGGCTGATTCCTAGGAGGGTGTTTGCTCCGTAGCGTGATTTTTGTTCGTTGTCGTGTTGGATGAGTGTTTTGTCTATTATTCTTGGGTTGAGTGTTCTTGGGAGGAGTTTGTTGAGTTTTTTTACGTTGTTGACAGCTTTCTGGACGCCTTTTCCGTTGTATCTTGCTGTTTTGTCTCTTAATTCTAAAGCTTCGTGGATTCCTGTGGATGCGCCTGAGGGGACCTCTTCTCTTGCTGTTTGCTGTTTGTATTTGGCTTCTACTTCTAAGGTGGGGTTTCCTCTTGAGTCGAGAATTTCTCTGGCTTTGAAGGTTGGCATTCTAGGATTTAGGTTTGGGTGTTTTTAAAGGTTGTGGATGGTTCATTAGTAGAATTTTCTATTCCGAAGTGTCATCCTACGTTGATGGAGAATGTGGCTCATTGTGTGTTGCCGGAGAAGGGGTTGGTTGGAAGGGTTAAGGGGTTATTTCGCTAGGGAGCAGCTGTTGCTATGGAATATGCGGCTCTATTATCAAGACCATTTTCTGATTTGTAGATAACCGTGATGTCTTGTTTGAAGCGTCCGGGTTCAAAAGGAGTTTTGCAAGCTGTTACAATCCAAAAGATAACGCCGTCACTTATTGTTGCAGGTCCTTCTGGTACGGGATGAAGAACGATCATATCATCTGGGTCTTCTGGATCTATGCCATCTACTCCATCAAAATCCCATGCTATTCCGTATCCTTCATATTCAGAACAATGATCGTTCCCAGTTGGATCGGGAATTTCTGTTATTTCAATCTCTTGGCCAAGGTTATTTTTTGACGCTACGATTAAAATGTTTTCGACATCTAAAACACCATTTAATTTTAGCCCATCCGGAATGATGGATGCTCTTTCTAAACAGTCAAGACCAGCAGGCCCCGTACATCTTTCCGGAAGTAGACTATCTGGGCTCAATACACCAAAATATGCTAATGCCCCTATTGCAGCTAATACAACTAATATAGCCCAGCCATAGGTCATAAGGAACTCCATTGCTGCTTGGGCTCGTTTCATAGGTTTATTTAATCAATTCTATTTATAAATATTTAGGTTACTTTACCGCGTAGGCTGAAGATTACGTTTTGTTCAAGACCGTTTTCTGAAGTGAATTTCATTGGAATATCTTGTTTTATTCGAGATCCCGAGAAGGACTCCATTTCCATACAATGAACACCTATAAGGAATATTTGTCCATTTTCAATCATGACTTCTTCTTGACCTGTGTCCCCCCAGGCAATTTTTTCAACATCAAAATCTTCATCATTATAATCTATTTTGTTGTCCTTCGTTCTTAGTCCGATTATTCCGTCACCAACAAACCAAGCTTTTACATCGGCTCCTCCCTTGATTCCACAATCGTTTTCATGTTCTGAAGAGGGAAAAGGAAAGTTTTTTCCATAGAGTTTATCAAATGTGATGTCATATCCGAGGTTGTTTTTTGTTCCTATAAAGAGCACATTTTTTTGGCTGGTAGACCCATGGAGTGTTTTAGGAAAGGTTCCTGGATAAAATGATGCTTTTTCTATATCAACTAAATCCATTGTAATCTGATTTTTACCTTTACCAATTAAATCTGAAATAGGAACCATAGTATAATTAAAGTATGCTTTAGCCATATCATCTAAACTATGGTTACGTCCACTTGGGTTTAAAATATAATGTGCGATCATCGTAT
>NYYS01000054.1 GCA_002685855.1 Candidatus Woesearchaeota archaeon | reverse complement strand
TCTTTTGAGATATGCCATTGCACCTTCACGAATGTGCTGTGCAATCTCTCTCATCCGATCATTTCCTGTAGACTGTTTTACAACCCAGAATCCAGTAAACAGTGCAAAAAGTAGTCCTAAAATTCCTGCTCCAAATACATATTCTAACATACTATCACCCCATCACGGTATTATGGCAAAAATCCCTGTTTATTTTTAAATGTATTGGAGAAAAAAAGGAGTATTCGTCACGAAGAAAAGAAGAATTTACAGGAAAAACTCACACATTCCTCAGAGACGTATAAATCTTTTGGAGGGAGGTATCATCCCCTCTAATCTTATTCAGAGAATCAATAACCTGATTTAAAAGTTCAACTATCTCTTCTAACAGCCCCGCCTTAAGAGCATCCATCGAAGGATGGTCAGAAAGTACTCCCTGAATCTTCTGAATAAGTCCCTCGACAATTTCAAGCTGGCCCACCTTATCTTTGAGAAAGGTATCATCCTTGATAAGAATATACTCCTTTTCCTGAAGCTCAATATCAATAATGTTGTTCACATCTCCTTTCAAAACAGTAACATCCTGCTTCAACTGAAGGATCATATTCAGAATTTCACTCAATTTTTCATTTTTTGATGCTACATCACTTCCACCAAAAAGATTCTGTAACTCAGAAATATTTTTCTCCAGCTTCACAATAAGATGACACAAATCCTCATTAATCTTCTGGTCATTCACCTCAATCGTAAGAATTTTGGGATCCTTTTTGAACAAATTCATCTTTTATTAGCCTCATAAAACCGTAAAGAGTTCCGCACTGCAAAAAAGGCTTCATCCACCCCTGCGCCACTTCCTTCGGTTATTCTTTTTGCAAGAAGGGCAATACGGCGTGCTTCCTGAGAATAGGGGTGTTTTCCGTTTTCTAATGCCTTCATATGCTCTTCAAATCTTTGGTATTTATATTTCTTTTGCAAAACCTCTGCAATCAGAGCCCATGATTGGACAATACTCACTGCTAACGACTGATGAAGCTGGGTAACAGCAGCGGTTGGAGGTTCTTCCTTCCCACTTTGCATTGAAATGAACTCCTTCACGACTTCTTCCTTAGCTTTAGGAGCCTCCACAGCCTTTTTAGGGATCTCTTTTCGTTCAACACAAAGAAGCGTAGCACCCTTCTTGCTGGTCGAGAAAAGAAGACGAATATCCTGATTCAAAACTTTACGCGTCCGTCTCGTAAGTTTTGACACCTCTAATAAAGAATGGTTATATCCAATCTTGCTCGTATCAACCTCGCCCTGTTCAACAACAATTCCGCTCTCTTCAACCTTAAACGCCTTTCCCTTACCTTCTTTCCACATTCCTTCAGAGATCTCTCCTTCAATTCGCGAAGGATCTTTGCTGGACATAATGACTCCTGAATTCTCAAAAGGAAGACTTGTCTGAACAATAACAGCAATCGAAGGAGGCACATTCAAACTTCTCTTTTGTCGATAAAGAATAGCATCTCGTGAATAGAGAGATGCCCAAACCTCTTTTAATGATTCAAGCAAATAACGAAAACCCCCAACATCAAACACAACTTCTCTACAGCAAATCCTGTGCATACAATAGATAGGACTCGCTAACAGATTTACCTTTGGCTCATTATCCCCGATTGAAAGCTGTTCCAGCTCAAACCCGAGAGATTCATAGGCATCTTCAAGTTCCTCTTCAAATTTCTGATCAAATTGAGCTTCCAAGAAAAGGCGCCCGATCTTCCGAGAAACCTCTTCTGCTCGTTCCTTGTCAAACGTAGCCTGTTTTGATAGAACCTGGTCGATCTTCTCTTGTAGTTTATTCTTTTTCATAAACCGCTCATAGGCGTCTTTTCCAAGCACAAAGCTTAACGGGATACGAAAGCCCTTAGCAGATAGAAAAGCAAGATCCTTGGCCCGTTGACCTACATCCCCAACATCCACTCCATTGAGTATCCTTGAAAATGAATAGATCAGTCCCATAACAGAAGGAGGATTCGGAGATATTTAAGCATTACTGTCATCGCCATATCCTTGTGAAGGCGCCATCACAACCTTTTTAAAAAGAACAGAACTTCAGCCTAAATGGAAAAATCAGCATATGAAACACTATTAAAAGCCCATAAACTCCCTGAGTACGAGGCACTAGATCAGGAATTTGATATTGTGCTAATTGAAGAAGGATCAAACCCTCTCAAATCAATTATCAAGACCATCCATGACTGCCTGGACAGCCATGCAAAACATCTGGAAGATCTCCTTCACCCAGACTCAAACCTCTCAACCATGTTCGAAATCGAAAACTTCTCAGAAGAAGAGAAAAAACAAACATATACAAATTATAAACAACTTATGTTTCTCATTCGACATACTGAACAGCTCCTTCTTACCAATAGTCTGAATGCGCAAGAACAGTTTTTGCAGAAGATTCTTGAAGAATGGATCCCTCTCAAAGAACAACTGCTCAAAATCATCATAAAACAAAAAGAATACTGGAAGCAAATTGCACGACCAGAAGAAGTGTTAGGGTATTTAGGATGAAACTCTTAATTTTTGGACCACAAGCAAGCGGAAAAGGAACAATGGCATCAAGGTTAGCAAAAAAATTCAACATAATTCATATTTCAACAGGAGACATCTTCCGCGAAAACATCAAAAACCAGACAGAACTCGGAAAAAAAGCAGAATCCATTATCAACCAGGGGAATCTCATCCCTGACCACATCACAAATGAACTTATGAAAGACCGCCTCTCAAGAGATGATTGCGCAAACGGCTACATTCTTGATGGATATCCGCGTAACATGGCCCAGGCAGAATACCTCGACTCAAACGTTCAGCTTGATACAGCATTACTCTTAGATGTGCCCGAAGAAGTATCAATAAAAAGAATAAGCAGCCGGCGCACATGCAGCGCCTGTGGCACAATATTCAATACTCTCACACTCATTCCAAAAAAAGAAGGAATCTGTGATGCCTGCAACGGACAACTTATACAAAGAGATGACGACAAAGAAGAAGCAGTAAAAAAACGACTCAACATTTATCATGAACAAACAGAACCCCTCCTCACCTTCTATAAAGAAAAAGGAATTCTGAAAAAAATAGACGGATCAAAATCAGTCGAAGAAGTCTTCACTGCCTGTCTTGAAGCACTTTCCTGAACAACGCCTTTACCACGATCGTCCCATAACTCCCCGACCCTAAATTGAACCTTATCAAACACTTCTTTCTTCCATTATTCATCTCATCCTCATCCCAACCAAACGAAAGATCCTTCACATCAACAAATCCCGAACGGAAACTTCCCTCACAACTCAATCCTGCAAGAGATTTCAAAATAAAATCCCTTTCCTGAACACCCTGTTCAGACATCACCCTCTTCATCATATCTCCTTCCTCTCCAGAATACGACACCGAAAAACCCGGGAGAGGAATATCTCCTATCGAAAGAGAATCCTCAGGAAATACAAACTCTCCTTCTGAATAAGGAACAAGAAAAAACCGCGAACTCTTTGAACGAATCAGTCGCCCCAGACATTCATTAAACAACAAACTCTGAAAAGAATGAACAAACAATAATAACAACTTCTGATCCAAAGTACGCAACGCTCCAATAGCATTGCCCGGCTCAGCCTCCAAAAACCGTAGTACCCCTAACTCCTCTCTTCCTGTCCCCTCTGCAAGCAAAGCAGCAGCCTTAGCAAACTCTTTTGCAACCAACAATCTCCCAACCTCTACATTCCTTTCAGAAAATCGTTGCTCATCAAAATAATTGGGAATCTGTTCCACATCCTCAACTTGATCAACCCTGCTCGGATCAATATCACGAACAACAATCTCAAACCCATTCCCTATAAGACCACCAAGTACAATCCCCTGTGGAGATTTTCCAAGATAGCGAAGAGAAAAACCATCCCCCTTCAAATCAGCCTTCCTGCCATTCAAAATAGAAATATGCTGCCAGGTGACTGCCTGCCGGTCTTTCAGCCCGGCATACCCTATCCTCTTAACCCGCCACGCCTTTCTCACACCAAAAAGAGCCTGATCTGTAGTCATACCCTTCTTTTTCAGTTCATACACACTATGACTTCCGCCAGAGAGATCGAGCTCAGCAACCTCTCTCACCAAAAAGTCTTCGGGCTTTGCTTTAATTACAACCATTCTGTTAGAAAGCAGTAAACCATTTAAATATTAATGGATTTTCACTTCTACGAGCCTGTAGCCTAGTCTGGGAGCCTTTTTCAAAAAAGCCTCGGGAAAAGTGGGCGACATGCGTGACTATGTCGCTTAGTCCCCCTGAGAGGTTTTGGTTTGGATAGATAGGGCAACAGCCTCCTAAGCTGTAGGTCGGGGGTTCAAAAGCGACTTTTTCAAAAAGTCGCGGCAAAAATGGAGGGTACGAGACAAGCTCGAACCCGCCGAGTCGCATTTTAATGAAAAAGTTGTGTGAAAGTCCCCCCAGGCTCGTATTTTCCATTCTGTAAATCCAAAATAGTTATAAATAAACTCCTCACATGAAGACGAGATGAAAAAAAACTATCTTACACTCGCAACACTCCTCTTAGGTGCACTCATCCTTACCTACATCCTTTCAAAAATCTCATTAAATGAAATAATCCTTCGCTTTAGTCACGTTTCCTCCGGACTTCTCATCACCTATATTCTCGTCTCAATCAGCATCATGGTCTTACTCACAGCCCGATGGCAGATAATACTAAGAAGTCAGAAACACTATATTGATTTCCTTTCACTCTTCCAATACCGCCTTGTTGGTTACGCAATCAGCTATGTTACCCCTGCAGCTAAACTCGGCGGAGAACCCGTGCGAGCCGCTCTCCTAAAAAGAAAAGGCCTTTCCTTTCACCAGGCATTCTCAGGAGTAGTTATTGACAAAACAGTAGAACTCACAACTAATGGTATATTCTTCATTACAGGAATAGGTGTGCTTGTAGTGAACGTTGCCCTTCCCGAAAACATGAAAATCCTTGCAATTATCACTTCCTCTCTGATAGCATTCACAATTTTCTTCTTTTTTAGCCGCATGCTTAGAGGAAAACACTTTTTTTATCGTATCTTTCGCATCTTCCATTTGCAAAAAATTAAACAACTCCAATCCTTCGAAGAAAACCTCATAGAATTCGAAAACCTCATTATAAAATTCTATAAAGAAGACAAAAAACACTTCCTCTTTGCAATCCTCTTCAGCTTTCTAAGCTGGCTATTCATGTTTCTCGAATACAAAGTAGCCATTCTCATGCTTGGATATAACATCCCCCTTCTATGGGTTTTTCTCGTCTTTTCATTTATAGGAATAGCCTATATCCTGCCCCTGCCCATGGCACTCGGATCATTGGAAGCAAGCCAGATTGGAGCATTTGCACTCCTTAAAATTCCTGCCTCAGTCGGAATAGCACTAAGCTTCCTTGTTCGAACCCGTGATCTTATCTGGTCAGCAATTGGCTTTGGCATCTTCCTCCTCCTCGGTATAACAAAAAAAGAGATTTCAACACACCATGAAAAAAGAGATGAAGATTGAACACCAAGCATTTAAAATCTGCACACACGTCCTTAACAAAAACCTAACCAGGGAAGGCCTCTTTGCAGGATCTAGACATTTCACAGACTCCTGGGCAAGAGACACATTCTTTTCCTGTTTTGCACTTTTCAAACTCAAACAATACAATGAAATAAAAAGCCTCCTTCTCCTCTTTATTCGATTTCAAAAAAAAGACGGCCAAATCCCCCTGCGAATAGGAAGAGGAAACCAACTACTAAAATTTCTCAACATCCCATCAAGAGGAAAACTAAACGCAGTATACACCAACGACAAAGGATCCCATCCTGCCTTAGATAGCACAATACTCTTCCTCACAATTTTCTCCACATACATTCTAAAGACAAAAAACAACTCCTTTTTCAGAATCCACAAAAAAAAACTCGATGCCACACTCTCCTTCCTCGAAAATCACGAAACAAATAACCTCCTCTATCAAAACAATTATACGGACTGGGCCGACAGCATAAAGAAGAAAGGCACAACACTCTATTCAAACACCCTCTACTATCAGGCAATAACCCTCTACGCCCAAATAACACACAAAGAACAATCTATCACCCTCAAGAAAAAAGCAGAAGACCTAAAAAAAAACATCAACAACCAACTCTGGAACACAAAAGGCCACTTTAACGACTGGAAATACAAAAAAACCCTTCATACAAACTTCTGTCTGGAATCCAACCTCCTGGCAATCCTCACTCACCTAGCAAACAAAGAACAAACACAAAAAATCCTTAATAAAATTCAACACCAAACAACAAAAAATAAAAAAAAAGGGATTCCCATAACATCAAACCTCCTCAAAAACATCATCCCCCCCTATACATGGAAACAGATCTTCCTGCCCTTCTACTTTATCAACATGCAATCCTATCATAACGGGATGTGTTGGCTCTGGCACACAAACCTCTCCATTGAAGTACTCGCAAAACACAAAAAAACAATAGAAGCCAAAACACTCTTGAACAACGTCGCTAAAATAATCACTCAACACCAAACCACCCACGAAGTATACACACCGCAAGGAAAACCCCTACACAAGCTCTTCTACACATCAGAACCCGACTTCTCCTGGAGTGCTGCAACATACATACAGGCCTATAAATCAATAGTCAAATAGAATTCTAATCCCTTTTAGAAAAAAGATTCATTTATCCATTATAACACAAATCCAACTCCACCTTCTCAGCCAATGAAAATTTCTGTGGTACAGATAATGCACAAGAGCATCCAGAAAAACATGAAGAAGACCACTCAAAAACAACACAAAAAATACCTCCCCTAAGAAACTTAAAACAATCAATACAACCTGCCATTCAATAGTATGAAAAAGATATGGCTGCGCCTCCTTTCTTCGATATAAGCTCTTATGCAGCCAAATCCACTCCTGAAAATTAAGCCCCTTCTTCCAAACAAAAAAGAAGAGATGATCTATATCGATCAGAAAACTATACATCACAAATATAAGAAACAACCCTAAATTCAACACCCCAAGCCCATACAAGATTAAACCCACAATCAAACCAATAAAGAAATGAAAAACACCATGCATATCTCTACCACCACTCCTTTTGTAACCCCAATCCAAAACCCAACACATTAAACAGAAAATGAACAATAGGCATACAAACGAGTAAACTCACCCAAACCTGCCAAGGCGGAACAAGATATATAGAAACAAAGACCATTCCCCCAATCACAAGGTCTAACTGATCAAACGGAAACCAGGGCGCCCCAGGTTTCCTACTTGTTCGTCGTTTAAAGAAGCTTTCTACAAAGTCTCCAACAAGCGCACCTAAACCCAGAAGAAAGCCAATAAGCATTGCCTCACCAAGTGTATAAGGAAAAAGCTGCATCCAACCTACACTATTCTGCAAGAAAAACTGAATAATCCCAACAATCATCCCAAACACTGCACCCATTACCACACCTTTCCAGGTCTTATTGGCTCCAAGCAAAGGTTTTCCTCTCCACATTCTCCCGCCATCAATGGGTTTTTTCATCCAGTCAAGAAACGTAAGCTTCCTTGTCAAAACAGGTGCCATATTTGCAATGCCGCCAGGAAGAAAAAAATAGAAACTCACAAGAATCCACATCAACATATTCATTTTTTACCCCCCAAATAATATTGAATCTGATAGACAAGTCCAAAAGTTCCCACAATACCTAAAAGCAGAAGTAAAAAACTATACATATGAAGAGCTAATAGAAAAATGGTCATTGTTCTAAACGAGAGAACAGGAGATTCAAGCATAGATCCAAAAAAGATGATGTTTTCAAGGATATAAATACCAAACCCAATTAAATAAATCGGTGAAGAATAGAAAAAAATTGTTTTTGAAACAAGAAGAATAGTAATAAAAAAATCCGTTCCCTTATCAAAAAGTTCGCCCTCAACCGTAACCTTTCCTGTCTTTCGGGCATAAGCTCCATCAAGACCATCAAAAAAAAGATGAATCAAACCAAAAAAAACAAATAAAACCATATTTTCAAACAGCATTACAAATGCAAGAATGCCAAAAAGAAGTGAAAAAGCAGTAAGCTGATGTGGATGAACCTTGCGACGGTGAAAATATTCAATAAAGGGTTTATACAAAGGATACATCCTTTTCCGCACCCACTCAATACCCTCTTTTTGCATCATTTTCACAAAAGATAGGGAATAAGAAGATGAGCCAGACCCACACTTCCCAAACCAATACCTCCTCCAACAACAACATCGATCAGGCGATGTCGCTTTAATTCAATTCTGCTCCAGCAGATCAATAAAGAAAAGATCACAATCAGAACAGTAAAAATAAGATCCTGAAACCATAATGCAAGCTGCAACCCAAAAATTGCTGCTCTCGAGCTATGGGCACTCGGAAAACTAGAAGCATCAATCCTCTCAATAAAATTTTTTGGCTTGTCAGGGACGGGTCGGGGAACAAAAAAAAGTTTTTTCAACAGATAGACAATGCCCAAGCTTATTAAAAAGGCAACAAGCAACAAAACCGCCAAATTCCTATCAATATACAAGCAAAAGATGATCAATCCAGCAAGAAAGTAGCTGCTCCCAAACGAAGTCATATCCCGAACAAAGCTCTTATAGAGATCCATACATTTATTCACCGAATCATCTTTAAAAACATTTCTGTTCCTAGAAGAACTTCCTAACCTTCACAGGAGTAATCATTAAAAGCCCTGAAGCCATGAGAACATAAGGATAGAACGCAAGAGGCAATCCAAAAAAGAAGCAAAGAGGAATAATAATGCCTATCATCGTTATAGGCATACCAACATAATGGCTCTTAATCTCCTGAACATTGAACTTTGCAAGCCGGATAATCCCAGTAACAAGAAGCAAACCCATAGAAAAGGTCAACAAAGTGGTCATATACTCGGCTCCTGTAAGATTCGTAAGCTGAAACACAAACACTCCCGGGGCAACACCAAACGTCACTAAATCACAAAGAGAGTCTATCTCAATCCCATATACACTTGCAGTACCTGTAAGGCGTGCAATCTTTCCATCCGCATAATCCATAACTACGCCCAGAAGTAAAAAAATTGCAGCATTCAACAAATTCCCTTGAATAGCCTGAAGAATACTCAGCAGGCCAAATACCGCATTCAAAAAGGAAAAAATATCTGCAATTTTTATCGATTTTATCTTGACTTTGATCACGCGGACCTTTTCTTTTCCTTTGTTGTTAATATTTTTAACAGTGCTCTTTGCTTTTCTTCCCACAGCGCTAATGCTCTTTTTAGGAACATCTTTCAGTGTTCTCATCCGTTCTTTCGCCTTCCAACGTGCATTTTGAAGCTTCATCTGCCCACTTAATAGGTTGCCAGGATGCTTTCCCCTGCTTTAACCCGGTCTCCAACCTTGATTTTCAAACTCTTTACTTTTTTCTTGGGAATAATAAGTGTAACCTGAGATCCAAAATGAATTTTACCCATTCGCATCCCTTTAGGATAACAGTATCCTTCCTTTAAATAATTACTTATTCGATTTGTTAAAAAACCCGCAATCTGAATAACCTTCACCCTGCCTATTTTTGTACTGAGCACAGTCTCACATTTCTCATTCTCCCCCGTCGCCAGGAGCGTTCCTGCATTATGGAACAACCCCTTTGCATATCGAACACGTTCAACCTTCCCTTCAAGCGGAGTACGTTGAACATGCACATTAAACGGATTCATAAAAATTGAGATAAGATAGGTTTCCCTGTTTTTTTGAAGCAATGTTCTTATTTTCCCAAAAAACCGCTTCTTAACAATAGTCTTTTTATCCTCTGTGTCAAGTATTGAAAAAACCTTTCCATCTGCAGGAGAGACAATATTTTTACCTTCAGGAATCCTTCTATTAGGATCCCTATTAAAATTGAGAAGGAACAACACACTAAGAAAAGCAACCGTCATACAAACAGAAAAAACAAGTAAGATCATATACTATCTCCTTCCCTTGTAGTGTTTCTTAATACGTTTCATAACTTCCTGACCATCAACCTTTCCTCTATAAATGGCCATAATCTTTCCCATAATCGCTCCAATTGGAGCATCACCTTCCTTTTTCAAAATTCGTTTTATCTCCTCCTCCACCTCCTTCATATCTGCCATCGAAAACCGGGAAAGATCAAGCTTTCCGCTCTTTGCATACTCCACAAGTGCATCACTAATCGCTCCCACAGGCATCTTCCCCTTCTGGACTGCTGAAAAAAGTAAATCCGCTACCTCTGCAATAACAATTTCCTTTCCTGTCTTCTTTCGAACCTCTTTTGGAACCGAAAATAAGGTTTCAGCAATCGTCAGAGGTTTAACCGTGGGATACTTCTTCACATACCCTTCAACATCAAACCCTTTTGACACCACCTTCTTTGCTAAATCTTTAGAAATCCCCAACTTCACAAGACGATCAACCCTATCCTCAAGAAGATCGAGCTTCTTCACATCGATCAACCTTGGCGTGATCACTTCAACATCAGTTTCAGGATACATGCGCGCCGCCCCGGGCATCGGTCGCTGATACGAAGTTGTCCCATCTGCCTCTGCTTTCCGCACATGGGGTTCCATCTTCCCTTTTTTTATCTCCTTCCGGTGTCGTTCAACCTCAAAAGCAACAACCTTCGGAATACTCTTCAGGTCCTGAAATCCCTTAATCTCCACTCGGGTCCCTCCTTTAATACTAACATTCACATCCTGCCGAATCGTTCCAATACCCCGTTTACATTGCGGAATGCTCCGCAATACACTCCCGAGCTTCTCAGCTACTGCCTTGCATTCCTCAGGAGAACGAATAGACGGTTCAGTAGCAATCTCAAGCAAAGGAATTCCCAGCCGGGAAAGATTATAAATATCTTCAGTATCGCTCCGCTTTAAAATTTGGCACGCTTCTTCCTCTAAACAGACACTCTCAATTCCAATCTTCTTCCCATCAACCTCAACAAAACCATCTCTCCCAACAAGAGCAGTTCGTTGAAATCCAGAAACATTACTCCCATCAACAACAGTCTTACGCATAACCTGAATCTGATCAACAACATCACAATGAAGTGCCTTGCAGATCTGCAAGCAGGCCTGGAGCGCCTCTTGATCTATCTCATGAGGAGGTTCATCATCAAACTCAACAGAACAGGTTGTATCATAATACCCATAATAAACAAAACTCTTCTCCTTACTTTGTTCATGACGTGCAGCCTTATCCACCTTTCCCGACTCCCCAGCACTCGCTCTTAACTCCCGCACAAAAACAAAATCAGGATCATCCTTCCTTATCCGTGTAGGACAGGCACAGAAAAGTTTCTTGCCCTCAAGCTGCTGATGAATCTCTATTCCGCATTTAAAGCCCAAAGCAGCATAATAGTCAGCCATACAGATCAGAGAATTAATACATTTATAAGGTTTTCCTCAGAACCTTATTTTCCCCACCAACTAGGAGCTCTTTTTCCTTTAAGAGCATATTCAGCAAATTCAAGAGTTTGTATCTGTGCTTCTTCCCAATTAGGATCAAGAGGAAGTGTAAATTCAACTCCCTTCACTTTATGTGTTTTTCCTGTAGCAAAATAAAATCCGTGATCACTATCTTCATGATACGTTTGATAGTAGTCAAGTTCAGGATTCGCTACTTTGAGATTATTTTCATAAAAGACAACATTTTTCAAAAACATATCCTCTGTTCCTATCGTAAAAAAGGTTTTTGCTTCAACCTTTGCCATCTGCTCATCACCACTAAAAAAATCTCTATTTTTAGGATCCCACGCAGGATACACACCAACATAAGCATCACATTGACCAGGATTAGTTGTCACAACAGACCAAACAGGTCTGTTGCCCAAACTTGACCCAAAGCAGCCCTGCTTATCAGCAATGAATTTATCGCTTTCTTTAACAAACTGTATTCCTGCCAGGAGATCGGTTCTCCCTTTATCCTTATAAGAGAGATGACGCACATTAGGATAGACAGCAACAAATCCCCTCTCAGCAGCCCGAAGAGCAAAAGGTATAAAAAAAGCCATGTTTTTATCATCATATATATCTTCAGTCCCACCATGCACAAGATGAATTACAGGATAGCTTTTTTCCGGCGAAACATCTTTTGGGTAGAAGATGAATGCATCAATGTCATGATCAAATCGTGTATTTTCATATTGGGCAAAGTCATAGGTAATTCCGATCTGACTCGGTTCTAAGGTAATACTAAAAACCTGTTCTCCATTTGCCTTCAGCTCGAGTTTCTGCTCAGGCAGCGTGTGCGCCTTTCCAGAAATAGTCCGTCCACTACAACCAGAGAGAACTAGTACTAAAATAACCGACAAAATAAACACACCGAATTTCAACTTCATATTGTTCTTCTATCCCCTAACTTTATATGCTTTTCGAAATCCTTATTCTGCCCACCAGGGAGGCGCCTGTTCTTCCTTCAAACTATAACTAAAAAAATCAAATGCCATTCTCTGTGCGTTAGCAGAGTTTTCATCGTACGGAATTTGTATGTCTTTCCCACGAAAGCGAACAGTTTCTCCTGTTCGATAAAAGAATCCGTGTTTGCTTCCTTCAAAATAGGTTGCTTTTAAATCAAGATCTGGATTAACTACAGGAAGAGCTGTTTCATACTCCTCTACATAGCCTGTATAGGGTTCATCATCATTACCAACCGAAAAGAGCGTTTTAGCCTCAAGCATCCCCATCTGTTCGTCACTTGTGAAAAAATCTTTATTCTTAGGATCTTGTGCAGGATATAATCCAAAATAGGCCTTGCATTTATTAGGATACGCAGTCACTAAACCCCAGACCGCCATATTGCCTGCACTTTGTCCTTGGCATCCAATATTTCCTATCTGTGCCACGGTCTGTTCTGTTTTCAAATACCTGATCGTGGCAAGAAGATCTTCAGGGCCCTTTGTTTTGTACTGGAGATGCCGTGCATCTGGATAGATGGCAACATATCCTTCTTCAGCCAAACTGATCAGCCAGGGAACACTATCAACAAGTCGCGGAGGATCATCCCAAATCCTCTCAAGGCCTCCATGCATCACAATAACAGCAGGATAGGCTATATCAGGATCAATATCCTCAGGATAGACAATAATAGCTTCCATATACCCCTCATCCATTTTAGAATAACTAACCACCTTTGGAACAACATTCTGCCCTGCTGAAAACTCAAAAGCACCCAAGGGCGTCCTTAATTGCAGAGTGGGATAGGAAATCTGATAAAAAATTTCTGTGGCCTTTCCAGCTATGTTCTTTTCAGCACAGCCAGAAACAGTAAACACCAATAAAATAAGTGTAAACATATAAAACATGCTTCTATTCCATCTTAGAGGAAGGGGATTCACCCTATTTTAATAAACAGGATACATAAATAAGTATCGATTACTCTACTCTAAAAACCAATCCTGTTCTGTTCGTTCACTAATCTCTCCGCGCAAATTCTCCTCATACAGGGTAAGAACATCTTCCTTTTTCTTCTTCTGGCTCAAAAGCCAGGCAAGCTTCACAAATGCGGTCTCAGGAGTCATATTACATAAATTCCCTCGTACCCCCAATTCCTGGAGATCCCTCCCTTTACTATACACATTCATCTGAATCCTTCCATAGATGGTTTGTGAACTCATCACCACAGGCATCTTCTTACACAATCCTGCCAGCACCTTCTTAACCTTTTCATGCTCCTTTGTTGATTCATCCACAACATCAAGGGGAATATGGCCCAGCCCGGTCCCCTCAAGAAGAAGCCCGTCAAATCCTGTATACGCAACCAATTCAGCACTAAAAAATTGAGGATGAACCTTAACCAATCCCACCTTTAAATTCTCTGCAAACAGATGAAGCCCGATCTTCTCAGATGACCTCTTGGAATACTCCTTTTTCATAAATTCAATCTTCTTCTCTTTCCATCCCACACGAGCAATACTACTCGTCCCAATCGGCCGGAACGCATCTCTTCTGCTGCTATGCATCTTCCTCACCTTACAACCTGGAAGAATCCAGCAATAATCATCACTCATATTCTCATGCATACAAAGCCCAACTCCTGCAAAATCACTCTTTGCAATAAACGTAGCCGCACTCAGCAAATTATACGCAGCATCACTACTTCCACGATCACTACTTCTTTGAGCTCCAACAAAAAGCACAGGCACCGGACAGGGATCCAGGATAAAACTCAGAGCAGCAGCAGCATAATGCAGATTATCCGTTCCCATGCTCACAATAATCCCACTTGCACCACTATCCACCTCCTTCTTCACAGCCTTGCCAATACGATTAAAGTGGCTAAACCGAATGTCATCACTCCACATATTACCCAGCATCTGAGAAGAGATCTGAGCAATACCCCCCAGTTCAGGAAACAAGCCGATCAGTTCCTCAGCTTCAAACCGAGATACAACACCCCCTGTTCGATAATCAACTTTAGATGCAACAGTACCGCCGGTATGAAGAATACTAACCATAGGAAGCTTCTTATTCTGTTTAACAGAAATTGGTGTTTCCTTAATCTCCCGAGCCTTTTTTACCCGTTCAATCTTTTTTATATTCTTTTTATCTATTCCAATATTATACCCTGAAGAAAGTTTTAAAATAAGAAGAGGGGAATCCTTAATCAGGATTCCAGTATCTGTTTTGTTCTTGTGGACAACGCGTACTTCGTCTCCGATTCCATACTTCACATCGCATCACTATCTTTTCTTTTTGGCTCTTCTCACAGCCTTTCTTGCTTTCTTGACAACCCGTTTAACCTTTCGTACAGATCTCTTAGCAACTTTTTTAGCTCTTCTGATCGGCTTCTTTGCTGCCTTTTTGACTCTTCGTACAGGCTTTTTGACTGCCTTCTTAACTCGTCGAACCGGTTTTTTAGCCCTTTTCACAACGCGTTTTGAAGCCTTTCGGACAGGAGCTCGTGCCTTTTTGACAGTTCTCTTGACCTTTTTTCTTCCCTTACTTGCAGCCTTTGTTACAACACGCGCAGACTTTATAACCATCCCTGTAGCAACCTTTGAAGCACTCTTAAGAACCCTTCTTGCTTTCTTTGCAGCTGCAGGACTTTTCCTCCTGATAACCTTCTTCACCTTAGCTACATCCTTCTTGACTGTCTTCTTTGTCTTTTTCACAAGAGCCTTTCCTCTTGGTGATTTGATAAACTTCCTCACCGCCAGCACAGCTCCTGTTGCAACTGCAGCACCCGCAGCCACACTTGCAGCAACCTTTGTCTTACTTACCTTTCTTCTCTTTTTTCGGAAAAACATTTTTGCACCTCACCTCTCAAACAAGCATCATATACAATAATGTCATATAAAAATGAATTCAGAGTTTATAAATCTTTCATTTTTTCGCCTCCTCTGCCAAGAGAAAAAACTTTTAAATACATCCTCCTATGAACTCATATGAAAATCGCTTTTTTCGAAACTAAAAAAATTGATCGGGTCATTTTCAGAAAAAACCTAAAGAAACACACCCTTCTCTTTTCTGAAGAACCCCTCACTCCAAAAAACGCATACAAATACAAAACAGTAGATGCAGTAGCCATCTTCATCTCATCCCAAGTTACCAAACCTGTCCTGAACCAGCTTCCCAAACTGAAACTTATCACAACCCAAAGCACGGGCTACGATCACATCAATCTCAAAGAGGCAAAAAAGAGAAAAATCACTGTTTGTAATGTCCCTTTTTACGGAGAAAATACCGTTGCCGAACACACCTTTGCACTCATTCTCAACCTCTCAAGACATGTTCATAAAAGCTATATACGAACATTGAGAGAAGACTATTCAAGGGAAGGACTCACAGGATTTGATCTCAAAGGTAAAACTCTTGGAGTCATAGGTGCAGGTCACATCGGACTTCATGTAATCAGAATAGCCAAAGGATTTGGAATGCACGTATTAGCCTTTGACAACCATCCAAACACTTTCCTTGCAGAAGTTCTTCACTTCAACTATGTATCAATGGAAGAAATTCTTGCTAAGGCAGACATCATAACACTTCATGTTCCCCTCCTTCCTCAAACAACACATCTCATAGGTGACAAAGCAATAAAAAAGATGAAACAAGGAGTTATCCTTATCAACACCTCCCGGGGCCCTGTAATAGATGTCAACGCCCTTTATCGAGGACTTCGTTCAGGAAAAATTGGAGGAGCAGGACTTGACGTCATCGAAGCAGAAAACATCCTCCTAAAAAAAGATATGGACGTCCAATCCCTCGAATCTACACAAACAATGCGGCAACTCCTTGAAGACAAGCAAATCCTTGAAATGGAGAACGTCATCTTCACACCTCACAACGCCTTCAACAGCAAAGAAGCAATAGACCGCATCAAACAAACAACCATAGAAAACATTCTCGGATTCATCCAACGAAAAGAGATACATACCATTTAATTCTGAATATGAAAAAAGAAAGACTCTACAAAGACCTTGCAAAGTACTATGATCGGTTGTATGTAATGAAAGACTATAAAAAAGAAACAGAATATGTTAGGAAACTTATCCAGAAATATAAGCAGTCACGAGGAAAAGACCTTCTGGAGGTTGCCTGCGGAACAGGAAGCCATCTCCTCTACCTTCAAAAACAATTTCGCTGTGTTGGAATAGACATCAACAAAGAGATGTTAGCTATTGCCCGGAAAAAGCTGAAAAAAATACCTTTTAAAAAAGCAGATATGATCTCTTTCAACCTCAATAAAAAATTTGACATCATACTCTGTCTCTTCAGTTCAATAGGCTATGTCAAGTCCGAAAAAAACCTGAAAAAGACACTAAACTCTCTGAACAGACATCTAAAAAAAGGGGGTCTCATCATAATAGAACCCTGGCTTACACCAAAGTCCTTTGGACCAGGAAAACCCCATCTTACTCTCTTCGACGAGAACGAAATCAAAATTGTACGGGTTACCACATCTACCGTAAAGGGCATAATCTCCTTGGTGGATATGCATTATCTTATGGCAGAAAAAGGGAAAAAAGTAAAACATTATGAAGAACAGCACGAACTTGCTCTCTTTAACAAAAAAACCATTCTAAAAAACTTTAAAGAAGCAGGTCTTCAGCCCATTTTCCTAAAAAAGGGTTTATCAAAGGATAGAGGACTATACATTGCTCTAAAACCCTAACCCATATAATTAGGCTTTTCAAGAAGAATCTCTTTTCCCTTTGCAGAACTAAACTCTTTTTTCAGCTCTTCATACTCTTTTTCTACATCCTTGGTTACCGATGCAAACACCTTATCAAGAGCATTCATAAAATTGTCATGATTGATCTCCTTTGCATTAATATCATCGCGCAACGCAAGAATTGCTGCTTCCCGAACAATAGCCTCAACATCTGCTCCAACATACCCTTCTGACTTTTCAATCAGTTTCTTTAAGTTGACATCTTTTGCAAGAGGCATCCCTCGCGTATGGACTTTAAAGATCTCCTCACGTGCTGTCTTATCAGGAATAGGAACAAGGATGACTCTATCAAAACGTCCTGGACGCAACAAAGCTGTATCCAGAATATCCGGCCTGTTAGTGGCAGCAATAATAACAACATCCTGCATACTTTCCAGTCCATCCATCTCGGTAAGCAACTGATTCACAACAGTCTCTGTAACATGACTTCCACCATCGAACGATCCTCTTCTCGGGGCAATAGAGTCAATCTCATCAAAAAAGATAACAGTAGGTGCTGTCTGGCGAGCCTTTTCAAAAACTTTTCTAACAGCCTTCTCAGATTCTCCGACCCACTTCGATAAAAGCTCAGGACCTTTTACATAAATAAAATTCGCACTGCTTTCATTCGCAACCGCCTTTGCCAATAATGTTTTGCCTGTTCCCGGTGCTCCATAAAGTAACACTCCGCGAGGAGGACGGACACCAAGCCTACCAAACGCATCAGGATACTTCAAAGGCCATTCAACCGCTTCAATTAATTCCTGTTTTACATCCTCAACACCGCCCACATCAGTCCATTTCACATCAGGAATTTCAACCATGACCTCTCGCATAGCACTTGGACTCACAACTTTAAGCGCCTCCTTAAAGTCAGAAAGACAGATCCTTAATCGTTCCAGCATCTCAGGAGGAACAGCTTCTTCTTCATTCAATTTTAAATCAGGATACACCCTTCTCAACAAGGTCATCGCTGCTTCCTTGGTAAGTGAAGCAAGATCTGCTCCAAC
>NYYS01000053.1 GCA_002685855.1 Candidatus Woesearchaeota archaeon | reverse complement strand
TGATGAGTGAGGCAGGGCTAAAGCGTTTGGGTGGTTGGGTTTCTTTATCGTGCTTGATGATCTCTTTTATGTTTACAGTATCGCCAATTTTAGCCTCGGGGAGGGTTTGTTCTTCAAGTTTAAGGTGGGGTTGGTAGAATTGGTGCCACCCTTTCTTTACTGTTCGGGTACCTTTAGCAAGAAAGATCTCTTTTTCAACATCAATCTTAAGTGTTACTGTCTCGCGTGTTGCAGGCTCTCCAAAGACAGAGAGAAACCGTCTTACAATGAGATCGTATACTTTTTTTTCTCTACCGTCGAGAACTTTGGGGTAGAGACCTGTTGGGAATATGGAAGGATGTGCTGGATCTGTTTTTTTCCCTTCGTTTGGAATCATTTTTCCTGATAGGATTTTTTTTGCGAGTTCTGTATATTCCTTGTTTTTTGTGAGATTTGAAAGAATTTGGGGGATTCCTACGGTCTTAGGTATCTTTTGAGAGGAGGTTCGAGGATAGGAGATGTATGATTCAAGGTAGAGGTTTTGGGCGATTTCAAGGGTTTGCTTGGGGTTTATTCCCAAAGAACGATAGGCTTCTGTTTGGAGTGTTGTGAGATCAAAAGGGACTGGAACTGCTACTGAGAACTGTTTTGCAGAGATGTCTGCGAGTTTCCCATCTTTTCCTTTTGTCTTTTCCAGGACTTCAAGACATTCTTTTTCATTCTGGAATTTATCTTTTTCGTGCCAAGCTTCTATGGGATTTTTATTGAGTGCACCCAGGAGTTGAAGTTGCCAGTAGGGAACAGGGACAAATTTTTTGATTTCTTTTTCCTTGTTAACGATAAGTTTAAGCGCAGGTCCTTGTACTCTGCCAATGCTCAATGTTTTGTATCTTCCTGCTTTCTTTATTGATGTTATTAGGGCTCGACTGAGGTTAATTCCATAGAGCCAGTCAAGAAAGTGGCGGGTTTCCCCTGCTTTTGCTTGTCCCCAGTCAATTGTTTTTTGTTTGGTGGCATATGCTTGAACAAGATCGGGCTTTGTGAGTGTTGAGAATTTCATTCGCTGGGCATCTTTCTGTTTACATGCTAAGAGAATAATATTCAGTCCTATTACCTCTCCTTCAATATCATAGTCGCATGCGACAGTGAAGCTTTCTGCTTTTTTTGCGAGTTTTTTTATGACTGTAAGGTATTTTTTAGAATAGGATGCATTTTTATCTACTTCAGATGCAGGAACCCATTCGATTTCAAAGCTTGGGTAGTTGAAGGTTTTTTCTTTCTCTGCCACAGAGTAGAGATGGCCAACAGCGCAGGCGATGATGAGATCTTTTCCTTTATGGGTTACTTTGTAGTATGCTACCTTGTTCTCTGTTTCTCTGATTAGTTTTCCATCTGCTAAGGCTTCTGCTATCTTTTTAGCTGCTGCAGGTTTTTCGGTAATGATTAATTCATAGCCCATTTTCATGCGAACAAGAAGGTCTTTAAAAAGTTACTGCCCTATTTCTTTTAAAAAAGCCATTGAGAATGACCGAAATGCAGAACAAGGTCGATATTGAGATATTTGGCTTCTAGAGGCAGATCACAGCTTCCAAAGCATGTTCCTCCCCAGATCAGGATTTGGGTGTTTGTCTCTTTTTCGAGTTTATCCTGGATCTCTTTTGCATAGGGTTTGATTCCATCGGGAAGTTGGAGAAGAACCTGTTTTGCTTTGTTCTTTTTTATTGTTTGGATTGCTGTTTTAAGGTCAAAGGAGTAGTTGGAGTTCATAATGGGAAATAGAATGGCTGGAATATATAAAGATTATGACTTCTTAGTAAAATATTTCTCTGAGTTTTTCAGCAGGGAGATATTCAGCTAAGAATCCAGGGGAAACTCTTTTTAGAGATTCCTGAGGTATATGGGTGGTGAAAAGTGATTCCCTCATTTTTTCAGGTGCTGTTTTGATGATGTGTTGAAGTTGGCTTGGACTGCATTTTCTTAGTCGTTCTTTCAGATGCTGTTCAGTTCTATTACATTCTTCTTCTGAAGGAGGAGGTGTTGTAGGGAAGAGTTCCATTGTGTCTGTTTGTTGTGATGAAAGTTCGTCTACTCTTTGGTAGGTTCTTCTTATGTGCGTTCTTGCATCGTTATTGGAGTTATAGGGATGTTCTTCTGAATGGACGTTTGCTTTAGTAACTGATGCTTTGACAGATCGCATTGTTATGTTTCTGATTTGGTCTCTTATTTGACGTGCGTAAGGCAGACTAATATCTGTTGTATATGTTCTTCCTCTGCTTGCTCTATCTCTGTTTTGTAGTCCTACTCGGATCATATGACTTCGCTCGAGGGTTTCCATTCCTGTTCGTGTGTAGATGGCACCTATTTCTGCAATGTTCATGTCATCAAGTAATGGTTCTATTGTCTTCCAGCGGGTATCTGTTTTTCCTGGACGGAATTGATGAACACCAAAAACACCTGCCATAAGATATAGTCTTCCCCAGTCTGGAAATGCTGATAGGAAGGAAGTGGGCATCTCATGTGCTGACCGGATGCCGTATTCTACATTTTTTAAGGGGTCTTTGTTAATACTTGATTCTATTGTTCGTGCAAAGTTTGGTCCGGACTCAAAGGGAAGATCTTTTTCAAATACAAAGAAGTTATAGATTCTCTGAGCAAGATCGTCTTTTAATCGGGGGAGATCTGCAAATTGTCTTCTGGGATCGATTGGAGGAAGTCTGAGGATGCGGACTATCTCTTGTTTGAGAAGGGGTTCATCGCTTGAGAGCTGTGTAAGTCTTTCGACGAGATTAGGGTTTTCCATTTTTCAATTGTTGAAGAAGGGGAAGTTCTTTTTGCTCTTCTTCGTGGATGAGACTGTTGATGAAGCTGGACATTCGTTGCCATTCCTCATAGGTCATATGGAGTTTTATAGGGGCAAGGAGCTTTACACCGTTCCCCAGGTCTATGGTCATGTTTAGGAGTTTTTTTGCCATAGAAGGCTAGAACCCATCACCATTTATAAAGGTTTCGGTTATTTACTATTTTATAGTGGCAACACAGCTTGTTTTATGGAGGGATATGCTGAAACCAAGCAACACAAATCTGGTGGAGCTCTAAAGAAGTGCCCAACCCATTATTCTATATCAAGGAATAGGGACTCTGATGTTATGAGATTCTCGCCCGAATCATAGATTTTTACATCTATGCTTTTTTTATTCCCCAGATTGGAGAAGAGTTTTCCAGAGAATTCGAACTCTTTTGTGATTTTTGCTTCTTTTGCAATATCCATGATAGTGATGTAGTCATCAGCTCCTCCGACCTGGTTCAGGGTTTTGATGTAGTCCAGATCATCATCGTCATAGACATATACCTGGAACTTGTAGCCTGAAGCAACAGTAGCAAGGCCGTTGTCGATTGTAAGAGTGACTGAACTTAGTCGGGCGTTTGTTTCATCTCCAGAGCCATACTCCCATGATGCTGAGTCAAGGTTGAAGGTTAGGCGAACGATTGGTTTTGGATCATCATGACAGGCTTCATCATAATAGTATCCTTCACACACACCTCCGCAATCAATCTGCGTTTCATCCTGATTTTTTATGCCATCTTCACAGGTTTCTTCTATTATCTCTTCTTCTGGCTCAGGAGTTTCTGATGTGTTATCTGTGAGGTTTGCTGTGAGGTTTTCGGTATTGTTTGTATTATTATAGTTTGAAAGGAGATCATCCTCTAATGTTCCAAAACCATTTAATACGTTTTCTGTGTCTGATTTAATGATTGTGAAGAGAAGAATGAGAATGATGAGCCAATAGGCAGCACGCTCAAGATATATGGGACGGATAATAATTTCTTTCATTTTTTCCTCTTTGACTTCATAGTTTTTAAATCTTTCTCTGAGAGCCGACTTTGACGTGCAAGGTCTTTGATAAGTTGCTCATTTAATTCCATCTCAGAACCTGATTTATCTGTATATGAACTGCTTTTAAAAACGCCGAGCTCTGCTTCTCCAGGTCTATCTTCAAGCTCGCTTGGCAAAAGAGCCTCTTTCACACCTTTATGAAACTTGTTGACGTGTGCTGAGAGCTTGTTTTTAAGAGCAGAAAGCTTTTTTCCTTTAGGTTCTTCAGACGGAATGTCTTCGGTTTCTAGGTCTCCATCGGCTTTAGTTTCTGCTGTTTCTTCAGTTGGTAGGCTTTCTGCACCAAACACCCAGAGGGGTTGTTGTTCTTTATTGGGCAGAAATTTCAAGGTAAGCGATCCAACATTCAGAGTAAGGAGTTCTGATTCTTTCTTTAGGTGTCTGGGAAGATTTTTAGGCATTTCAAGGGAGAGTGATTTCTTAAGAGCGATCTCCTTGGCTTCTTTTAGTAGTTCTCGAGGGTTTCCTATGGTTTTTTTGTGCAGACTCTGAAGTTCCTTTTCTGTAAAGGGCTCGATACTTTTCCCTCCGAAAAAAGCGATCCTTTTTTGTAAGAGGTCTTTTAGTTCAGTTGGAGTGAGAGATTTTATTTCAAGAGATAAACAATCCTGGTCTTTTACTGTTTTCGGAAGATTGCTATAGAACTCTTTTGAACAGGTAGCCACCACTTGTACATTCGGTAGTGCAAAGAGTTTTACAGCTACGTAGAGTGCTTCTCTTGTAAGGTTATCAAGAGGATCAAAGATAATAATGCAGCGTTTTGTTTTGGTTTTTTTCCCTATTGCGTGGAGAACATCTTCAAAGGTGTAGGGAGAGTCTTTTTTCTTTTTTCTCTCAGTAAAAGAGGTCAATGGTTCTGTTATCTGCTTGCATAATGCTTGTTCGGAAAAAACAGGAGGAACATCAAGATGTATTGTTTCTATTCTATTTTCAAAGTTTTTTAGTTCTAATGTGAACCACTTCGTGAGTATACTCTTTCCTGACCCTTTGGCTCCCCTAATAAGGCCAAATTGTTTCTCTTTGAGGATGAAAAGGTTCAGGCCTTGTTTTGCATCATCTAATCCTGCTAAAAAAGGGTCTACACTTTCAGGGATGTGATCAACAAATGGATCGCTATTCCAGCCAAATTTTCTTTCCCAATCCAGAGAGAATTTTGTGGGCATCTTCTTTTATGGAAAATAGCATTATTTAAAGGTTACTAATTCCAAAAGGGAAGATTTTCATTAGAAAAATGTGGATTAAGATGAAGAGTTTATTCTGTTTGAAGTTTCTCTTCCTGAGGAGTGTCTTGTAGGGGGGTCTGGGTTTCTGAAGAAGTCTCTTTTTCAGGGGCTGAAGGGGCTTCCTTATCTATATCAGGAGCTGTTTCTGTCTGGGTTGGTTCCTCTTCTTTTGTTATCTCTTTTTCAACTATTTTTTCTTCTGCTTTATCCAGGTCTACTTCTTCTTCATCCATTCCATAAAGGTTGAGTTTTACTGTACCAAAGTAGCGGAGTTCGACTGACCGCAAGGGATGAATCTTTGTAAGCGTCTCTTTCAAGGATTTCTGGAGTCTCCATCCAACAATTTCAGGCACGAGATCATCATAGTTTTTTTCAGACAATGCTGCACGGATGAATTTTCTTGTTTCGGCGCGCATTTTTTGCTGGACTGATTTTGGTGTTTTTGAGGTGGTTATCAATAAGGGTTTTAATCTGACATAGACTTTGTCCTTTGTTCTAGCGAGAAAACTGTCGCTTACCTTATCTTTTCCTCGTCTAACAATTCGTTTAAGGGAACTCGGAATCATTGAATAGTTTATGACTTTAGCAAATCCTTTTCCATCGGTTACTTTGTCTACTATAAAGCCAATATTGATGTTTTGTCTCTTTGCGTCACCCGTGAGGTTCATAAGGTTAAGGGTGAGGAATTTTCCTTCAAGAAGGGCTGGATCAGGGAGATAACTTTCTCCTAGGAGCATTTCGCGGAAGAGTCTTGGAGCTACGACAGGATACCATCGCTTTTTTTTGACTTTTTTTGTAAGCTCCTTCTTTTTCATCTAGAGCCGAGGAACTTCAGGGGGTTTATAAAGGTTATGCATAGAAAATGCTATATGTCGAGGTTTACAACGTCCTTAGCATGCTCTTCTATAAAGGTTCTTCTTCGTTCTACTTCATCACCCATGAGGATGGTGAATATCTCATCTGCCATGACTGCGTCTTCTATAGTTACTTGTTTTAATCGACGATTTTCAGGATCCATGGTTGTTTCCCAGAGCTGGTCAGGGTTCATTTCACCAAGTCCTTTGTAACGCTGGATGATGGTGCCCTGGGTTCCGATTTCGGCCAGAATTTTTTCTTTTTCTCTATCATCCTGTACATACCAGCGTTGTTTTCCTTTCTTTATGAGGTAGAGTGGAGGCATGGCGATGTAAATATATCCTTGTTCAATCAAGGGTTGCATATAGCGGTAGAAGAATGTGAGAATGAGTGTTGTTATATGAGATCCATCAACATCGCTATCTGTCATGATGATAATTTTGTGATAGCGCGCTTTTTCAGGATCAAAATCGTCTCCTATTCCGCATCCCAGCGCAGTAATGATTGTAATGATTTCGTTGTTGGCCATGATTTTATGGAGGCGTGCTTTTTCTACATTGAGAATTTTTCCTCTGAGGGGAAGGATTGCCTGGAATCCTCTATCACGGGCTGATTTTGCTGAGCCTCCAGCGCTGTCTCCTTCTACAATATAGATTTCTGATTGTGCGGGATCTTTGCTGCTACAATCAGATAGTTTTCCTGGAAGAGCCGCACTATCTAATGCTGTTTTCCTTCGTGTGAGTTCTCTTGCTTTTCTTGCTGCTTCTCTCGCTCGAGAGGCGCTGATAGCTTTTCCTATGATTGCTGCTGCAACACGGGGATTTTCTTCTAAGAATGTTGAGAGTCCTGAGCCAAGAAGGGATTCGACGATTCCTTTTATTTCCTGATTTCCTAATCGTGTTTTTGTTTGACCTTCAAACTGGGGTTCAGGCATTTTTATGCTGATGATGGCTGTGAGACCTTCTCTTACATCTTCTGACGAGAGTTTTTCATTTTTTAGGAGGTTATTCTTTTCTCCATAGCTGTTAAGTGTTCTTGTTAATGCTGCTTTGAGGCCTGCGAGGTGTGTTCCTCCCTCGTGTGTGTTGATGTTGTTGACAAAAGAGTAGACTACTTCGTTGTAGGCGTCTGTGTACTGCATTGCGAGTTCGAGTTCTACTTTTCCTTTTGTTTTTTGGAGATAGATGACGTCATGAAGTTGATTTTTTTGTTTGTTTAGATAGGTTACAAAGCTTTGGATTCCTCCTTCATAAAAAAATTCTTTTTCTTTCCCTGTTTCTTCCTGTTTTAGTTCTATTGTGACTCCTTTGTTGAGGAAGGCGAGTTCTCTGAGTCTCATTGCTAATGTATCGAAGGAGAAGTTTAATACAGTGAATATTTCATCGTCCGGATAGAAATGAACCAGGGTTCCGGTTTGATTTGTTCCGGGCTCTGTTGAAACTGCTGCGTCAGGGATACCTCTTTGATATCTTTGTTTGAATGTTTTATTATCCCGGTAGGTCGTAACAGAGAGTTTTTTGGAAAGTGCGTTTACAACAGAGATTCCCACCCCGTGAAGTCCTCCTGAGACTTTGTAGCTATCTGAGTCAAATTTTCCTCCTGCATGGAGTTTGGTCATTATGACCTGAAGGGCTGAAACCTTGTACTGAGGATGGGGATCTGTGGGGATTCCTCTTCCATTGTCGGAGACCGAACAGGAGCCGTCTGCATGCAGAATCACCCTTATTTTCGTGCAGTGGCCCGCCATGGCTTCATCAATAGAGTTATCCACGACTTCATAGACGAGGTGATGGAGGCCTCTTTCGCTGGTTGAACCAATATACATGCCGGGACGCTTTCTGACCGCGTCTAATCCTGACAATACAATGATGTTCTGAGCACTATAGGATGGACTCTCAGGCGCCTTTTTTTGGGGTTCTGAAGGGGTCATTGTTTCTTCTGTTTTTTGTGCCATTTCTTCTTTTTTCTCGACGAGAAAGGATAAAAAAATAGAAGTTTAGGGGGTTTAAATATGTTGTGGTTTTTTTGGGAGAATAGAGGAGTAATAAGTATGTTTTTTACACGTAAAATGGAAAAAAACCGATATTGTCGGAAGGTTTTCGAAAATTGAGGGAGTAGCTTTTTTTAGGCTTCCTGTTTGAAGGATCATATGAAGGCTCTTGATCTTATCCCCTATCTCAGGAAGAATGCACGTCTTAGTTTGGCCCGATTGAGTAGAGAGTTGGGACTTCCTTGTTCTACAACCTATGAATGGCTGAAACAGGTAGAACGCACCTTTATTGTTCGTCACACCAGCCTTATTCGCTTTTCTGATTTGGGTTTGTGTCAGATTTGTGTTTTCTTGAAGGTAGAAAAGGAGAGGAGGGAAGATATTATTGCATATATTCGGCGTGTAGAGGGGCTGAATAGGCTTTATAGCACTGTGGGTAGTTTTGATTTTGTAGCAGAGTTTATTATTATGGATTATGGAGCTGCGGCTGATTTTATGGAGTTTTTAGGGAAACAAGAGGGAATCACGGTCTGCGGGATGCACCACATCATTAGTGAGATTGAGCAAGAACGCTTTCTAAGAAAAGATCTTTAAAAGGACGGATTTTGTGTTGAAATAGAAAAAGTGGAGGTAAAAGGGCCCGAGAGCCCCTCTACCATCCGACGGCTTAACCCCAATGAGTTGAATTTGTGAAATAGCTTTATTCTTCTTCCTCTTCTTCCTTATAGTATCCCTGTAAAAAGCCAGCTTCCCAATCATCCATTTCCTCATTCTTCACTTTATTTTCCCACATTTCAGGGTTTGCGATATCATCTGGGTCTGTTTCTTCATACATGGTTACACCCCCTTGTTTTCATTTTACGTATACTTAGCAATAATATTTATAAATATATAAATTATCCATATATTATATATAGCATATATGCTTTACGATTGTACGATGCAGTTCAGAAAGATCATCAAATTCGGGAATAATAGCTTTGTAATCTCTCTTCCAAAGAGCTGGATTGAGCAGAATAAGCTTAAAAAGGGGGATACGGTCCAATTAGACGAAACAGGGGATGATTTGCACGTATTGACAAAAAGGCCCCTTACCGAGGAAGCTACAGAGATCATTATTGATATTGCTAATAAGGACCCTGATTGTATTAAAAGAGAGGTTACAGCGGCTTATATCAACGGTCATGCTACTATTACCTTGCTTGGGAAGCGGTCTGCGGAGAATGAATATGCCCTTAAAAAGAATCTTCATAGCATGATTGCTCTCGAGATTCTGGAGCAAACAGAGACAAAGATGGTTGCTCGTTGTTTTTTAAATATGAAGGAAATTTCAATAGAGAATAGTATTCGGCGCATGGACAATATTATTAGAAGTATGTTTGCTGATACTAAGAAGACCATGGATGAAGATAACCATCAATTGATCTATATACGAGATGAGGACGTGAATAGGTTGAATTTCTTGTCTTTCCGAACTATTAAATTTCTTCTGGATAACCCTAATTATGCAAAATCCATAAATATAAGCCCGCAATACGCTCTAAATATGTGGCAGATCGTTACCAATTTGGAGTCTGTTGCAGATCAGATAAAACGAATAGCGCGAGATATTCATAAGTCAAAAATGAGCTCAGGTCAAAAAAAGGATTTTTTGGAAATTTTTAAAAGAATAGATAAACACTATACTGAAACCATGACATGCTTCTACAAGAAAAATCAGCAAACCGGCCTTGTTTTGGCAAATAAGAAGAAAGGACTTGTTGAAGGTGCAGATGGTTTTTTCAAAAAATATCTTCGTACGGCTTATCTTCCAAGCGTTTCTGACAAGCTCAAAACTTTGATCTTGGATATCCACAAGATAACACGCGTTGTGTATGGCGGAGCAGGGTAAAATTAAATATATGGTGGGGGAACATCTTGAAACATACAAATCAGCTTACGGAAGAGAGGAATATACTTTTACCTCTTAGAGAGGTTACTAAAGAAACATTACGACGAGTTGTAACGGGTAGAATCAAAATCTTGGATCATGGAACGTTTGAACTGAGAGAACGTCTTATAGGAGACAAGATATATGAATTTGATAGACGTCAATATGTGGTTGTTTCAGGGATTTACAAACAAGAGGAGGGTGAACCCTTTTTTGAAAAAGAGTTAATTTTTTCAAAAATAAATGAAAGGGATTATTCACGTTCAAAACGCACAGGAAGCGTTATCAAAAGAAAGAATCCTCTAGAGTATGAAGCGTATCAAACCCAGTTTATGCGATTTTTATGTCCAGACCGAGTGCCTGAGTTCTTTGCCTTAAAGAGAGGTTTTGTTTCACGGTTGGATTCTGAATATGTACCGGGACCTACACTTGAGGATGTTCTTGAACCCTATTTTGCTGAAGATTTTATTCTTGAAAATGTTCATTCCTTACTTTGCAAAAAGAAGCTCCCTTCAAAAAGTAAAAGTGATGGGTGGTTACGAACCTTGTCTCACTACAGGCTCATCGATCATTCAACAGAAGAAATGCTCACATTATTTAAATCGTTTTCAGAAATATTTGATCAAATATCGAGGGAAGATTATCTGAGAAAAATTGAAACCCGACGTAACTTTTTACGTTCGGAAAGGTCCCGGATATATAGAAAGGGCGAAGACATATATAAAGAAGTATTTGAACGTCTTCGAGACCCTGAGAATCCTAACCGTTGGAGAGAAATTTGGAGACAACAAGATATAGGTGATAGAAGAGGTGCTATTATTGATAGATATACTAGTCCTGAAATCGCAAAACGTATTGCAAGACATCTCAACATCATTTCTGTTTATGAACAATTAGTTATCAAGAGGAATACAACGAATGGCTCTCATCAGCAAATCACCCCTGGAGACGTATTGCAGTTAGGAAGTATGCTTATTAATCCGTTTGTTTATAGTGATGATGCTCAACAGATCATTATTGATGCAAATATTTTAGATCATTATCGCTGGATGGATCATCATGATTCCCTCTTTGGAAAAATTGTTGATTTTGGCGAGATGTGTATTGGTCCAATTGCTACTGATTATGCGCGTCTAGCAAGCCACCCGTATGTACCTCGAACAGATGAGTTTCTTAATCCGCGAGGAGAAATTGAGGGGGTAGATCCTGAAAGATATCACCTTTTCAAATTGTATTCAACTATGAAGAGTTATGCATTAAATGTCCTTATTGAATTGAATTATCCTGATGAATACGCCGAGCTTGTGAAGAATCACCCTATGCGAGATAATAGTATTCGCAGAGGTATTTATCTTGCGGATATTAAAAACTGTCTTAACTTGGTGAAAAACGCTTCACTTGATGAACTTTTTCAAAAAGCTATTGATACCTGAATATGATAAAAGAAAAGTTTTTAAAAGCAGGATTTCTAAAGGTTAGATGAAGGTTAAATTTCTTGTTGGTGTAATCTTAATTCTTCTCTTAGCAGGAGTCGTATATGGAGATCTTTTAGAAGATCCTGTTCTTGATGGGAGTGCAAAGAGGTGTTTGGATCATTCGTTGAATTCAGAAATGGGATGGAATGGTGAACTGAGTTCTGAAGTAGTACAACAGACGTTTTTACATACTTTGAAAATGGACCGACGAGAACGTCTAAGAAGCGGTTACCTCTATCAGAAAAGAGGGGTCACGAGACGTTAAATAGAAAGCTTTTTAAATAAATTTGTTATTCTTAAGTGAAGAATGGTGCCTGTTCATGGTCTCAGGGAATCGTATGAACCTTTGAAGTCTTATATAGTTGACAGCCCCACAGGTAATGATATTCCTAGAAAAGGTAAGGAAGATTATGGATATAGAGAGAGAAATTTTGATCCTGTTGCCTATAGAAAACCTCTTGAGCTCGTTCCTCAAAGAGGATTAAAAAGCGATTCTTTGATCTATCGGGGAAGAAATCATATATGTGGATCTCATGAACATACAGAAAGTCCGATGGTGGCTATGATTAAGGAAAGCACAGTACGGGATGCTGGCTTAAGTGGATTACGCACTCTTGATCTAGCAAGAGAGTTAGGTCTTATCACACCATCACAGATACGAGATTTGGATAGTGTTGTTCCCGGTTCTCGTGCTCGTCTGAATGAGGATCTTTATGCAGTTGAGAACGAGTATGATCTTGCTGCATAGAATTTTTTCTAGTGAGGAGTATGCGTTTAAGAATTTAGGTTAATATATTAAATTCTACTGTGAATGATGTTGATTCAATGTTTGAATTATTAAAACGATCGAGGCATTCGATCTCAATAAAATGAATTTCCCCTTGCTTGAAATCTGAAAGATTGTGTTCGTGATGTTTGAGTCCGGTGATTTCCAGGGGTTGTGGAGATGAATAGTATGTATGAACATAGATTTTGTGTTTGAAGGTGCAGTTAGAATTTTCGTGCGTGTCTAATTGAATTATTGTGTAGTTGAGTTTTACAAAGGAGTCTTTTTGTGGATAAAGGTTTGTGATTCTCGGTGGAATCGTGTCGTCAACACACAGCCCCTTTTCTATATCGCATTCGCCAGGGCAGAGATGGATTTGTTCTATTGGTTCTTTGTTTTCACAGAGTTTTTCAGAGAGTTGAAAGTTGTCCAGGCAGCTATCGGTTTCGATTCTTTTATGGTTTATGTTGAGTTCGATTGCAAAGCCTTTACTTAGTATGCGGTCTCCTCCGTCTGTGTCATAGCAACCAAGTATTGGAGTGAAGTCAGAGGGATGTTTTTCCAGGTATGCAAGGATGAGTTCGTTATTGTTTGTTTCTGCTTTTATGATTTTTTTGTTGTTGGTCCAGATATAATAGTTTTTTAATTCGACTGTGTGGTCTTCATAGGAATAGACTGTGTTTGTTGTTGTTGGGTAGGTGATGAGGCTAATTTCTCTGTCTGCAAGAAGATAGTCGCCTATTCCTTTATCACGGGCATAGATATTTTGGAACATGGTTCGTTCTAAGGATTCTTTTATCTTGTTTTCTGTGAAGTAGTCCCAGACTGTTATTGTTGATATGATGTCGTTTTGGATGTATGTTGCCTGATATCCTCTGGCGATGTTGTTTTCGATTTCTATTTCTTGACTTACTTCGAGTGTTCTTTTGTAGATTGTGTTGTTGATGTCTTCTTCTATAAGGAATTCTGCATATTTTGAAGGGATTTTTTCGATGGTTGGCTGTGAATTGTTTTGGCATGATGAGTTGTTTTGTGGGCAGGTATCTGGAGGTTCTTCGCTTAGAAGATTGGGGATTTCTGTTTGGTTTTCTTCTGAGAGGTTTAGTGGTAGTTCTATAGGTTCAGGTGGTTCTATTGTCTGATAGCATGCTGTGAGGAGGAGAATGAGGAGGATAAAGGGTTTTTTCATGGGTTGTTTTAGATAGAGGAGTTTAAAAAGTTTTATGGATTTGTAGAAAAAAGCCTCTGAGGGGATTTGAACCCCCGACCTTCTGCTCTCTTTTCATCGTGTGGATGGATACGAGGCAGATGCTCTAGCCACTGAGCTACAGAGGCGAGTTTATGAGATTTGTTTCCTGATCTCTTCCATAGGTTTCTGGGATTGGCATCTGCTGCAGATGAGCTTCTGTTTTTTTCCTATTTTTACATAGGTTCCAAACATCTTCTTGAGGAAGGTTTCTTCGACTTTTTGTTTGCAGAGATCGCATTTCATAGGGCAAAGAAGAATGAGGGGCTTTAAAAAAGTAGTGATCAGAGGCTTATGCCGAGGAGGCTGCTGAAGAAGACAAGGAATAGAGCTATGATTAGGGTGATGGCGTAGACTCCTTTGTTCCAGGCAAGGACCTTGGTTCCATCAAAGTTTCCTAGGGGAATCATGTTGAAGAGGCCGAGCCAGGCGTTGATGAGGAATCCGTAGTATGCTATTGATCCAAGGATAGGAAGAAGAAGTGCGAAGATGATGGCTAATACGAGGTTGGTGATGGGGCCTGCTACTGAGATGATGCCATTTCTTTTTTTGTCTACGTAGCCGCTGATGATTACTGCGCCAGGGGCTGCAAAGATGAATCCGAAGAAGCTCATGAGGATTGCTAGGACTAGCATTCCGTCGTGGGCACGAAATTCTGCAAAGCATTTGTATTTCTGGGCAAAGTATTTGTGGGCGAGTTCATGGAGGAAGAATCCGAGGCCAACGGTGAGGGCGGCCAGGAGAATTGAGATGAGGAAGGAGGGTTCGGATACTGAACCGGGTCTTATCAGGATTCCAAAGGCTACGCTGATTGCGATCCAGGCTTTTGCGAGCTCTTTGAGTTCTGTTTTGGAAAACTTCATTGTTGGGTAAATGTGAGCTTATTAATAAAGCTTTTCTCAGTAAGGAATAAATACCTGGAGTTGTTTCTGGATTTATGAAGAGGAAAGGTATTCAAAGGTTGGTTGTGCTTCTGATTATTTTACTTCTTTTTTGTGTGTTGAGCTTGTTTTTTACGCATACTCTGGTTGTTCTGATTTTTCTTATTTTAGTGGTTTGGATGTTGTTTGAGGTGTTTCATTATTCGAGGATGCGTATGGTGTATGGGTTTTTATTGGCTCTTGTTTTGATGAATCTTGTGTATGTGCTTCTTCTTTTTTTAGAAAAGGATGTGCAGACGCTTGGTATTGAGTTGTGTGTGGGGTATGGTGCAGCAATTTTCTTGGTAGGAATGGTGCGGAGAAGGGTTAAAGCGTAAGGGGGAGTTGGCTGAGAAAGAATTCCTGTTCTTTTTCGTGAGTGAGGAGTTTAGTGACTTCATTGATTGGAATCCAGCGTGCTTCTGGGTTGAGTGGGTCGACTGGACAGAGTTTTTTTTGGTTGCAGGTGAAGAGGCACATATGAATATTTTTTATAGTGTCTTTTTCTGAAAGAGATGATCTTTCATAGCATCCGAGATCTTTTATAAGAATAAGTTCTTTCAGTCCTGTTTCTTCATAGATTTCTCTTTTTGCTGTGGTTAAGGGATCTTCTCCTTTGTCTATGTGGCCTTTGGGAAATGTCCAGGATGTTCCGTTGTTAGAAACGACTGCTACTTTATTGCAACAGTAGACTATTCCTCCTGATGAGTATGTTGTTTTCATTTTTTGGTTGTTGGTTTTTGAGTTTTCTGATTTCAGGTTAGCAATGTTTAATTGGATGTTTTGGGGGTTGGTGGTTTCTCTTTTTAATAGTCGGAAAGTTGGCGTTGGGTGAGTGATTGTAAGAGTTTGCTTTGGTTGAGGTGTTGATTGATGTTTATTTTGAACTTTTTTTGGATTTCCTGTGTAATGTGTGAGATCATCTGTTTTGGGTCGCTGAAGTGGAGGGGTTTGTTTACAAGTGTTTTTCTTGTTGCTTCTCTGCATACCCAGACGCCAAGCGGCATCCAGTAGTCGTCTGTGATGAAGCGTAAGACAAGAACAGAGGCTTGTTTTTGTATCTTTTTAAGTTTATCGATAATTGGAAGGCGTGCTGCGTAGTATCCTCCAACTGTTTCTTTTGCATAGGTTGTTCTTCCTTTGTAGCTTTCGTAATCTGTGGAGTAGTTGCCTGTTCTTACAAGGGTTTCGAAGAGTTCGTAGGAGAAGAGTCTTGGGAAGAAAAGGATGTAGTAGTGGTTGCCCCACCCGCCTCCTCGATAGAGGAGGTGGTCTGCCAGAGGGTAGTGTTTTACTTCTTTGAGGAGGTTTTTTGCCAGGGTGTCGTCTGTTGCGGTGATTGCCCAGCGTGTGGGTACGAATTTTCTGTTTTTTCCGATACCAAGGGATCCTGATGAGAGGATTCTGGTGAGGTAGGATTCTTCAAGGCCTTTTTGGTAGAGGGTGTTGATGGCGGGTGCTGATTTAAGTGATGTGTCTGCTACTGCTTTTTCGACTGCTTTGGGGATTTTTGGGTTTGCTGTTGTGTTGGCTTGTTTGAGTTCTATTGAGGGGCCGTGGGGGAGTCTGTCTGAGTCGAATGAGATGTTGAATTGGGGGGTTTTGGAGAGTTTCACTTCGATGTCTGTGGGTGTTTTTGCTTGTGCTGTGTGTTGGAGGGTTTCGGTTATTCTGTTTGAGAATGATTTTATGTGAAGGGGGTTGTAGGAGTTCACGAGGCTG
>NYYS01000052.1 GCA_002685855.1 Candidatus Woesearchaeota archaeon | reverse complement strand
TGGACAGTCACCGGAGCAACATTCCTCGTAGGAGGAGCAGCAGTCCGCCTGGCAAGTCTAACACCTGTCGCTATCAGAGCAGTCCCGGGCATGAAAGACTACCTCCAGAAGAAGTTTGATGCAGCAAAACAAGGGCTCAACAAGGATGAGCAAAAGACAGACGCCACCTACAAAAACTGATTTTCCGACGAGAAAAGCGCAAACTTTATATACTTCCTCGTCAATAAAAGGCCCATAATCCTTATATTTGGGGTTAGGGAATACATAATGAACGAGGTGGAATCGGAATGGCACAAAAAGTTGCAAAGGTAGGAGTAAAGAAAAAAAAGGGATATCTCTATTTCCTTGATAAGAAAGGAGACATCTCTTGCGTTGAAATGGCCCGCGGCCGAAGCAAGAAAGGACGCGCTAAAAAGGAAAAGGCAGCAAAGGTTGGCGTCGAGAAAGAAGCAGGATTTCTCTACTTTATCGACAAAGACGGTGATGTTTCAAGGTCAAAGATGGCCCGAGGACGGAAGAAAGCCAAACGAAGAAAATAAGATCTTCCCACCATAATTCTGAGAAGAGTTATGGTTTATTTTTTTTTCTACCACCTTCTTTTTATACTACCCCTTCATCCTTGACTCATGCGTATCAACTTTGAGCCAAGGCTCTATCAGGAAACAATATTTGCCTCAGCCTCACAAACAAATAGCCTGGTCGTTCTTCCCACAGGACTCGGAAAAACAAACATCTTTCTCATGCTCGCCGCACACCGCCTAAAACTCTACCCCGAATCAAAGATCCTTCTTCTCGGACCTACAAGACCCCTCATCGACCAATACAAAGACGTCTTTGAAAAATGTTCAGACATCCCCCCAGAAAAGATGGCCATCTTCACCGGCCACGTCAAACCCGAAAAACGTGCCGAGCTCTGGAAAACATCCCAACTAATCTTCTCAACACCACAAGGACTAGAAAACGACATCATCACAAAACGAGTAACCCTCGACAAGGTATCCCTCCTAGGATTCGACGAAGCACACCGCGCAGTAAAAGAATACAGCTACGTCTGGATCGCAAAACAGTACCATAAACAAGCATCCTGCGAACGCATCGTCGGCATGACCGCGTCCCCCGGATCAGACCTCGAAACAATAGAAAATGTCTGCAAAAACCTCTACGTCGAAAACCTCGAAGTACGAACCGACTCCGACCCCGACGTCAAAGAATACATCCAGGACACAAACATCGAATGGATAAAACTCGACCTTCCCGAACCCTTTCTCAAAATAAAAAAATTCCTCGAAGACTGCTACTTTTCCAAACTCGAACAAGTCAAACGCTTTGGTTACATGTACGGCGAGCTATCCACCTACAATAAATCAACCTTGCTCGCGTTGCAAGGCGGCCTCCATGGAAAAATATCCCAAGGAGAACACGATTTCAACCTCCTAAAATCCGTCTCCCTTGTTGCAGAAGCACTAAAAGTTTCACACGCACTCGAACTTGTAGAAACACAAGGAGCAATGGCACTCAACCACTACCTCGACAAGCTCCAGCAAGAAGCACTCTCATCAAAAGTAAAAGCAATACAGAACCTTGTACGCGACCTCAACTTCCGCTCAGCAACAATACTCACACAATCACTTATCAAAAAAGGAATCGAACACCCCAAACTCCCAAAAATCGCAGAGCTCATAGAAGAAGAACTCCAAAAAAATATAAAAATTCTCGTATTCTCTCAATACCGTGACACAGGAGAACAGATTAAAGAATTCCTCCACAAAAAAAATATCAATTCTGAAGTATTTGTCGGCCAGATGAAGAAACGAGGATCCGGCCTTTCACAAAAAGAACAAAAAAAAGTATTAGATCGCTTCAAAGCAGGAGAATTCTCAGTACTAATCGCAACTTCTGTTGCAGAAGAAGGACTCGACATACCTGAAGTAGACGCTGTTCTCTTTTATGAACCGATCCCCAGCGCAATCCGCACTGTCCAAAGAAGAGGAAGAACCGGACGCCACAGAGAAGGAAAAGTCTATGTCCTCATGGCAAAAGCAACACGCGACGAAGCCTACCGCTGGAGCGCACACTACAAAGAAAAACGCATGAACAACATCCTCAAAGAACTCAAAAAAAAGTTCCTGTCCAAACAACCCGTTCAACAAACCCTGGAACCCTTTACAGGAGCAGAAGCCTTATCCATCGTCGCAGACTATAGAGAAAAAGCATCCGGAACAATAAAAGAACTCATCCAGATGGGAGCAAACATAGATTTGAAACAACTCGCGGTCGGAGATTTCCTCTTAAGCAAAGACGTCGTAGTCGAACTCAAACGAATCCCTGACTTTGTAGACAGCATCATCGACAAAAGACTCCTCAACCAACTAAAATCATTAACATCCTACACCAAACCCGTAATCATCCTCGAAGGAACAGAAGATATCTATGCCCAAAGAAAGATCCATCCCAACGCAATCCGCGGCATGCTCGCAACAATCGCAGTCTCCTACAAAATACCCATCATCTATTCTCAATCACCACGTGATACCGCCTACCTTCTTGCATCCATAGCAAAACGAGAACAAACAGATGAAAAAAAAGAGTTCACCTTCCACACAACAAAACCCCTCTCACTAAAAGAACAACAAGAATTCCTCATCAGCGCACTCCCAGGCATCGGAGCAACCCTTTCAAAACCCCTCCTCCAACAGTTTAACTCAGTAAAAAACATCATCACTGCTACAGAAGAAGACCTCAAAAAAGTTGAACTCATCGGAGAACTAAAAGCAAAACGCATAAAAGAGGTTGTGGACACACAATACAAGGATGAACCAATAATAAGAAAGGAGGAATAAGATGACACCAGAAAAAAAAGACAAAACCATTCAAACAGAACATTTCACTCTTCGTCCATTTCAAAAAGGAGATGAAGCCACCTTACAAAAAAACATCAATAATCCAGACGTTGCAAAAACGTTAACCCGCGTACCCTTCCCCTATACAGAAAAGCACGCCAAGGAATGGGTTGCCCGAGTAACAAATCCAGAACTAAAAAACGAAATCCACTTTATATTCGACTTCGGAAAAGGAGTAGAAGGCGCAATATCTCTCGACCATCTTAACCAAAAAGACAGATCAGCAGAACTCGGCTACTGGCTCGCCCAACCTCGCTGGGGAAATGGTCACATGACGGAAGCAGCCAAAGCAATTACAACATACGCATTCACCAACCTCAACCTTATACGCATCTATGCATACACCTTCCTCAACAACCCTGCATCCAGCAGAGTCCTTGAAAAAGCCGGCTTCAAAAAAGAAGGTATTCTCAGAAAGGCAATAGGTAAAGAAGGGAAACATCTCGATGCCAACCTCTATGCCCTAATTAATCCGGAATTTGAATAAAATGTTACAACCCCAATCTCTTTTTGGCTTCCTCCTTTGTTAGAAAATTGCCTTTTTTCATCCGTTCACGCGCCTCTTCAATCGCGCGTACTGTTTCCAGACTAAGTTTAGGTTCTATCTTTACCTTTTTAGCAATAAAGATCACCTTTTTAATAACCTCTTCATAGCTTTCATTTTTATATTCTCTAAACTGATCAAGCTCTTTTTTTGTTTGTGGATATATTTTAATCGTTGTAGCCATCTTCATGTTATACTCAGGTATACTTTGGTATATTTAAATCTGTCGTTTTATAAGCTATAACTTCTGATACACATTTTTCCGATGTCCGATGAGTTGAACAGATATGGTTTTTTCTTTTTGGCTGATGTCTGCAATAACCCTATATTCACCAATTCGTAACTTAAACGAGTTTATTTGAGTAAGACGCTCAAAATAATGAAAAGGAGACGTTTGCGCCTCTTCAATTTTTGTAAAAATTCTATGTTTAATTGAAAGAGGAAGCTTATCAAGAAATGAGATTGCCTTAGGATCAAAAGTCAGAGCATACATAAATCATCAAACCCTAAACAAGTTATTATGTCTACCTTTTCCTATATCGAAATATTTTCGAGAAAATGAGAATTATTCTCTTTTTAATCGTGTACCTGTTTCCACAGTCCTTCCCATCATCCGCTTTATTCTGCCCCCTCCTCTATCAACACTTTTTACATCCTTTGGACTTCCTAAGAGTAATGCCATTCAGAGTGGAATCCTCTGCAGAATATAAGCATTTCCGAACTTCTCCCCCACAACATTTATAAACAATCAAACCTCCTCTTCATAGGGTGATATAAGATGCTTTCCTTACTATGGATACTAAGTATTATTCTCGTCGTCATCGTAGTCTACGTCATATACAAATACAACCGCTTCATCGTATTACAAAACCGCATCGACAATGCACAGGGACAGATCGACGTCCAGCTTAAAAGAAGATTCGACCTCATCCCCAACCTCGTCAGCACAGTTAAAGGATATGCAAAGCACGAAAAAGACACCTTTAAACTTGTCACAGAGGCCCGCAACCTCATGAAAGGAGCCACAGGAATGGGCACAAAGGCAGAAGCCAACAACATGCTCACCGACGCATTAAAATCAATATTCGCCGTAGCAGAAGCCTACCCCGACCTCAAAGCAAACCAAAACTTCATGCAGCTCCAGGAAGAACTCACCGGCACAGAGAACAAGATCTCCTACTCCCGACAGTTCTACAACGACTCAGTCCTAAAATACAACAACGGTATCGAACAGTTCCCTGGCAACATCTTTGCAAAAATATTCAGCTTCATAGAAAAAGAGATGTTCGAAGCAAAAGGAGCAGAAAAAGAACCCGTAAAAGTAGAGTTCTAGGATGGAAAAAAAGGACTTTTACGAACACATCTTTTGGAATAATCTGAAGACCTATATATTAATAGCTGGATTCTGTCTCTTTATCATCCTGCTCGGCTGGGTCTTCGGAGCCGTCTTCTTTGGCAGCCCCATCTTCGGCATGAGCCTCGCATTCATCTTTGCCGTCGTCTTCACAGCCATCGGCTTTATGTCAGGCAACAGGATGATCCTTTCCCTCTCAAAAGCCAAAGAGATCAAAAAAAAGGACGACCCCTTTCTCTGGAACACGGTTGAAGGACTCTCCCTTGCAGCAGGCATCCCCATGCCCAAGGTCTACCTCATCAAAGAAACAAGCATCAACGCATTCGCAACCGGACGCAACCCTGAAAACGCAGCAGTAACCATAACAACAGGAGCACGCGAACGCCTCAAACGCCAGGAACTCGAAGGCGTACTAGCACATGAAATAGGACACATCCTCAACTACGACATCCGCTACATGATGCTCGTCACCATCCTCATCGGAATAGTCGCCCTATTATCAGACTTCATGCTCCACAGCTTTCTTTGGGGCGGAGGCAGAAGAAGAGAAGGCGGCGGAGGTCAACTTATCCTAATAGTTATAGCAATCGCCCTCGCAATCCTCGCACCCTTTATTGCACAACTCATCCGCTTTGCAGTCTCCCGTAAAAGAGAATACCTTGCTGACGCAACCGGAGCAAAACTCACCCGCTACCCCTTCGGCCTTGCCGACGCACTCGAAAACATAAAAAACGACCACGACAAAGTTGTAGACACAGCAAACAAAGCAACCGCCCACCTCTATATAGAGAACCCCCTCAGAAATGCTAAGGGTTGGACCAACTCCTTGTTCGCCACCCATCCTCCTATTGATGAACGGATTAAACGACTGAGGGCTATGTAGATTCTTTTTAGGTGTGGATGATCTTTAAAAACCAGGAGACCTCTGGAAAAAACACAGTTTTTCCGACGATCTTTCGAAAATAGGAGGTGTACACTTATTAGGTAGGCACCATTGAAAATTCTATGAAGAAAATCTGTTATGTTGATACCTGCATTTGGTTAAATATTTTTAAGAAGGAGATTGGACCTTCAAGAGCTATTCCTTTCTGGAAATCTGCACAAACGGCTATACACAGCGCTTTTTCTTCTCACTATGAGATCATGGCGTCCACCATAATTTTAAAGGAACTGGAATATAAAGTTGGGAAAAACTTTCGAGATATACAACGCTTATTTAAACAAATTCCTATCTATTTAGAGAAAACCAAGAGAGAAGATTATGACTTCGCGCGTATCTTAGAGAAAAAGCATTCTTATTGCATTGGTTTTTGTGATTGTTTACATATTGCTATCGCAAAAAGAAAGAATGCTGTGTTGATAACAAGAGATAAAAAGTTAATTGAGATAGCAAGAAGATATATTGAAGTGAAAAAGCCAGAGTCATTCGTTTGCTAAGGTATTGATTTCCTGAACATCTTTGAAACTTTTTATATTTCTGGCCAATTTCTCTCTGATTTCTTGAACCTCCTTGACTGAATCTCCTTTGTTGGGGAGAACACCCACCATTTTACGCAAGGTCATAAGCCGTAATGCATCTCGAATAACATCAGATCTATTCATATATCTTCCTGAAGCTACCTCTCCATCAATATCTTTGATTAACCCTTTTGGAAGCCGTACCTGAACAAGATCCATCGCCATCGTATTACAAGTGTAATGTGATCACACTTATAAATATTGTGGTTTAGCGTATGATTTAGGTTGCGGTTTAGGTTTTAAAAGGGGGATAGCTTTCTTCCCTTTTCAACCACAACATTTATATATATGTATATACATACACAGATCATGGCAAAGACTATTATGATCGCAAACGATACCTACAAAGAGCTAAAGGAACTAAAAGAGGATAAAAGCTTTTCAGAACTCATTCGCGAGCTAATTAAGAATGGAAGAACCCCCAAAACAGTAAATAATCTTAAAAAACATTTGGGAACTTTACCTAAAGATGACACCGAATTTGAAGAAGCCATAAAGGAGCTTAAACCGTTATACACCAAATGGAAAAAAAAGTATGTTTAGATTCTGATATATCTATTGAGATAATCAAGAAAACAGAAAAAGGTATAACCTTCATCAATCTCGTAGGAGAAAGTGAAGCATATATATCTACTATTTCGCAGTTTGAACTCTTGTTACGTAAACACAACATCGAGCCTGTTGAAAGATTTATTCGTGATCTTAACATTCTGCCCTTTACAGATACCTGTGCCAGAAAAGCAGCAGAACTCTTGAAAGAGCTTCAATCAAAAGGAGAATCAGTAGACATCCGTGACCTATTCATTGCAGCTACAGCAATAACAAATAATTGCGCACTTGCTACCCTGAACACAAAACATTTCAAAAAAGTTCCTGGGATCCGACTCGTTCAATTCTAGACTCTTTTTTAAACAGAACAGAAAAACCTATATATTCCCCACACACCCCTCCAGAGATGGGAGTCAAACCTCTATTACACCTTCTTGGAAACAATATTGATAACAGACTGTACACCTCAGGACAGGGACCGGTCTGGTTCAACGACCACATGATGGTTCGGGATGATCCGAATCTTAGAACATACTGGGGTGACTACCTGCTGGACGAACTCCTTGAAAAAAATACACTCTATGGATTGAATGTTAATCGAAGAAGAATCCATGTGGTAGGTCTCGATGAACACTATCATGATCATCGACTTCAACCTACAATAGATTTTCTGAAAACAACAAAAGAGGCCCTTCTTGCCCTGCACCTCTTTCCCGACCCACAAATTATTAATGATCATCCCCATTATCTATGATATGTTCCTGAAGAACCAGACACAATATTTGAATTTAATACAAGCCACATAAACTATTTAAAAAGTATTTCAAGGGAACCGACCTATGCAATCGATGTTCAAAGACTTTTCCTCTTTGATCAGGACGCATTGCGAGGCGTCGCACCGGGAAGGCGTTCTACGATTTCTGACCTATTTTTTACTGGTCAAGATCTGGATCTTATCCGAAGATTAATCAAAGAATACAAGACTAATCCTCCTTCAGAAACCGCGCCAGCCCCTCTACATGACTCACCCGCGCCCTAAACAGAGCCTCTCGCAGTTCATCCCTGACAACAACCCCTCTCCGACTCAACCCCGAAACAAGCTTTCCATACAGCTCCTTCCCCTTCTTATCCATATCAGTCAACACAACAACCTCCTTCTCAGAAGCAGCTACCTCCTCCACCACCTTGTACAATGCACAATCCAACATCCGAATCCTCCTAACTCCCAACCCAAGCAAAGCAGCCAGATCCTTCTTCCCCTCAACTATAAAGAGAATATCCTTATACTTCTCAATCAACGAAAAAATCTCATCTCTCTTTTCACAAACCATTTATACCCCTCTACGCTCTCCTATTTATGTTTATTGCCAAAACACTATCGTTCTATAAACGGCCCGACGTTCAACAAGCCCTTGTAGACAGTGCAGAAGACAGAGAAATTGCCATTCGATTTCAAACCTACTTCGGAAAACGACCCGAAACCCTCACATATCCCAACGATGTCCTTGAATTTGCCAAAAAGAAGGCATCCTCCTTTCACTGTTCAGAGGAGCTCTGGGAGCACCCTTCAGCCCTCTCCTCCGAGATGTCAAGAGAAGAACAAAACAACCTGAGAAAAGGCTGGGATCTCGTCCTCGACATCGACTGTGCATTTCTCGAGTACAGCAAGATCGCAGCCCACTATGTCATAAAAATACTCAAACACCACAACATAAAAGGAGTCGGCTGTAAATTTTCCGGAAACAAAGGGTTTCACATCGCAGTTCCCTTTGAAAGCTTTCCAGAAGAATGGCAGGGCCAAAAAACAAAAGATCTCTTCCCGGAAATTCCAAGACGTATTGCAGCCTACATAAAAGAGATGATTAAAGATTCCGTCAGCAAAGACATCCTCAAACTCGAACAGAACAACTTTAGCACCATCATTGAAAAAACAAAACTTTCACAAGATAAGATCACCCGCTACACAAAAACACCTGAAGGTATAACTGTTCCAACATTAAATGCAGAACCTTTCCTCGACATAGACACAATCCTTATCTCCTCCCGCCACCTCTTCAGAATGCCTTACAGCTTCCACGAAAAATCAGAACTTGTTTCAATCCCTATAAACCCGAATGACGTCCTCACATTCACTAAAGAAAAAGCAAAACCTGAAAACATCAAAAAAATCCTGCCCTTCCTAAAGAGGGATGTAGAAAAAGGGGAAGCAACCCAGCTTCTTGTTCAGTCCTATGATTTCAACCCCGAAATCGAAGATGAAACAGAGGGAAAAAAAGTTATCTATGAAATTCCGAAAGAAGCACTTCCTGAAAAAGCATTCCCCCCCTGTATTCAGAAAGGCCTCAAAGGAATACCTGACGGAAAAAAAAGGTTCCTCTTTGCACTTCTCAACTTTCTAGAATGCGCAGGCTGGACAAAAGAGATGATCGAACCACGAGTTAAAGAATGGAACAAGCAAAATCCCGAACCCTTACGAGAAGTCTACCTCAAAGGACAACTTCGCTATCGAACCTTTCGCAAACAGCCTGTTCCTCCGCCCAACTGCAAAAGCTTCTATCAGGATCTCCAACTCTGCACACCCGACAATCTCTGCAACAAAATTAAGAACCCTGCTAGTTATGTCAAAAGAAAGGCAGGAGAAAGAGGAAAGAGAAAGAACAGTAAGGCCTCAAATTAACCTGTTTTTCTAAGCTCTTGTGAACGCTTATGAATCTTAAATGTAAAATACTCAAGCGCTTCTTGTTTTAACATACAGGGAAGGCCGGCCTCTTGAGCTTTCTCAACCATCTCAGGAGTATCAGCTACAGGAATAAATTCAACACTACCTATACGATCCTCAAGAGCGTTTTTAACATATATGCCTGGACTAAAATCAGCAGCTCCTTGCCGTCCGAGATAAGCTTCAAAAAGATAGGTAGCATAATCAACTCTTGCTCCATTTGATCCTATTGCTGTCTGCAGTTCCTCGAAGGAGCCTACCGTAGTCACTTCACTCCCATAGCAGCTAATCAGTTGCGAATAGTTCTTTTGATCCTCTGCTAATTGGAATCCGACAATAGCTTTAGGTCTCGTTTGGGGTGCCATGGAGATAGGTAATCTAATCTAACTTTTAAACATTCCCTTTTAAATTCAATTTAATTTTAACCTCTACCCTCTCAGAAACCTTTATAAACACCCTGCAGTTCCTGCTCTCTAAACGGTTCGTTAGGGTTGCAGAACTCTAATGGTTGGACCAAGGCCTGATGTGGAATCTCCTTCAGTACCGCTAATCTAGCATGGGATTTCTATGGATGGCAAGGTATAACAATGGGAAAGGTTGACAGACCAAGATCAGGAAGCATGCAGTTTTGGCCTAGAAAGAGGGCTAAAAAGATGACTCCCTCTGTGCGTTCCTGGAATACCTCAAAAGAAGGATTCCTGGGTTTCGCGGGCTATAAGGCAGGAATGACCCATTTGCTCATACGAGATGATCGAAAAAACGCCCTAAACAAGGGGCAGGACATCTCGGTTCCGGCAACAGTCATTGAATGTCCCCCCATGCGCATTGCCTCCCTTCGCCTCTATATTCCCTATGGCTACGGAGAGAAGATCGCTCAGGAGATCTTTTTCAAACCCGAAAAAGAGCTCATCAAAAAAACCCGTTCCGGTCCCCCTCAAGACCCTTCTGCCCTCGATTCCATCACCCCTTCCGACTTCTCCAACATCACAATCACCATCTATACCCAGCCAAAACATACCACTATAGGCAAGAAAAAGCCAGATCTCTTTGAACTGCATCTAGGAGGCAATACAGAGGCTAAACTCACATTTGCCAAGCAACATATCAATAAAGACATCCATATTTCAGATGTATTTCCTGAAAATTCCACAGTGGATCTCCATGCAGTAACCAAGGGAAAAGGCTTCCAAGGGCCTGTAAAGCGCTTTGGCATTGCTTTGAAGAGCCACAAGTCAGAAAAAGGTCAAAGAAACCCCGGAAGTCTCGGATCATGGTGCGGGCAGGGGCACATGATGTATCGTGTTGCTCACGCAGGACAGATGGGCTTCCATCTCAGAACCCAATATAACAACCTTCTCCTCAAAACCGGCTCAGATCCCAAAGATGTTAACCCCAAAGGGGGCTTTCTCCATTATGGAAATGTCAAGAACAACTACATTCTTGTAAAAGGATCTGTTCCCGGACCTAAATCCCGCTGCATTCTTCTTACCCATCCCATCAGAAACACAAAACTCGAGCCTATTGGCGAAATCGAATATATTAGTACAAGGAGTAAACAAGGACGATGAAACTCTCAATCCTCTCGCTACAAAAAAAAGAAACAGGATCAGTGCAGATGCCTGACCAGTTCTTTGAACCTGTCCGGTTTGATCTCATTAAACGAGCAGTTCTTTCTATTCAGAATGCCAATAGACAACCCTATGGTGCATTTTCAGAAGCAGGAAAACGTGCAAGTGCAAAACTCTCCAGAAGACGCCGTAAATATAGAGGAAGTTATGGGCACGGAATTTCCCGCGTTCCCAGAAAGATTCTTTCACGAAGAGGAACCCATTTTAATTGGGTAGGAGCATTTATGCCGGGAACCGTAGGCGGAAGACGCGCACATCCTCCCAAAGCAGAAAAGATATGGACACAGAAAATAAACACCCAGGAACGCAGAAAAGCCATTCGCTCTGCTCTTACCGCAGCGTTCACAAAAGAGCTTGTTTCTGAAAGAGGACATAAAGTCCCTGAACACTACCCATTCATCGTCGAAGATTCCATTCAGCAGATCACAAAGACAAAAGAACTCCTTTCCCATCTTGAAACACTTGGCTTTGCAGAAGACTTAGCACGATGCTCTGAAAGAACCATCCGGCCAGGAAGAGGAAAGATGCGGGGAAGAAGATACAAAACAAAAAAATCCCTCCTCCTTGTCGTATCAGGAAATTGTCCTCTAGAAAAATCAGCTCACAACGTACTCGGTCTCGACATCATACAGGTTCAGAATCTAAATGCAGAACTCTTAGCACCCGGATGCCATGCTGGACGCATGACCCTATTTACACAAGAGTCCTTAAAAAAACTTGACCAAACAAAGCTCTTTATGAAAACAGTTAAAGTAGCTCCAAAGGAGGAGAAGAAATGATAAAATTCCCTCTCTCCACCGAAAAAAGCATTCGTCTCATGGAAGCCCAGAACAAACTCATATTTGTTGTCGAAAGACAGATGAAGAAACCAGAGATCAAAGAAGAATTAGAAAAGCTTCTCTCTGTAAAAATAGATAAAGTCAACACACTTGTTGACAAAAAAGGGAACAAAAAAGCATACGTCACATTTTCAGCAGACAACCCTGCTATAGATGTTGCCACAAAACTAGGATTGATGTAAATGATAATCAAAACCAAATATGGAGGTCGTAAAGGTTGATTAATTCGTGTCGCCGAGCAAAGCGAGCGCGGCACTTTTTGATTAAACTTTAAAAAAAGTTTATGGGAAAACGATTAGTACAACAGGCTCGAGGAAAAGGTTCACCCGCATACAAGGCACCTTCTTTTACCTATAAAGGAAAGGCTACAACTCCCCGTAAACAAACCGCAGAAATTCTTGACATTATTCATTGTCGAGGCCATTCAGCACCTCTTGCCCAGGTTCAGTTTGAAGATAACTCAAAAGGATGTATCATTGCCTCAGAAGGCATTTATGTTGGAAAAAAGGTACGCATGGGAGAAAAAACAGAACTTGAAGTCGGAAACACTCTAGCACTAAAAAATATACCTGAAGGAAGTCTTATCTATAATATAGAATCAAAGCCGGGCGACGGAGGAAAATTTGTACGATCCTCCGGCGGAGCAGCAAAGCTCGTCACACGAACAAAAGATCAAGTTATCATAACATTTCCCTCAAAGAAAAGGAAAGCATTCCATCCTGACTGTAGAGCATCCTTAGGTGTTGTTGCAGGCGGAGGAAGAACCGACAAACCTTTTGTAAAAGCAGGGAAAAAATACTTTGAAATGAAAAAACGGAACAAATATTGGCCTAAAGTCTCAGGAGCTTCCATGAACGCAATAGATCATCCTCTGGGTGGAACAAGAAGTAGCAGAAAAGGGCGTCCTACAATTGTACCAAAAAACGCTCCTCCTGGAAGAAAGGTTGGTATGCTCCGTCCGAGACAGACCGGAAGGAAAAAATAAGGTGTAACGATGGTAAAAAAAGAATTCACATACACGGGCCTCACCCTCGACGAACTCAAGAACCTCTCTCTTAACGAGCTCTCAGAACGTCTACCTGCCAGACAAAGAAGAAGCCTTAAACGAGGTCTATGTCCGGGAAAAAAGAAGTTCCTCAAAAAAACAGAGAATAAAGTCGCCAAAACACATCATCGTGAAATGATTGTTACGCCCTCCATGGTTGGCAAGGTTATTCGTATACATAATGGAAAAGAATTTGGAACCATCACAGTACTTGAAGAGATGATCGGTCACAGAGTAGGAGAATTTGTGTTTACACGAAAAAGAACAGCACACTCCTCTCCCGGCGTCGGAGCATCAAAAAGCAGTTCAAAGGTGAGTGTTAAATGAGTGAACACAAGTATGGATTCAGGGAAGTGAAAGAGAACATGGCACGAGCCGTAATCAGAGATAGTCCTGTCTCCACAAAACACTGCATTGAAATATCCAAACACCTTAAAAATAAAACAACAGAACGCGCCAAGACGATCTTACAAGAGTCTATCGCCCAGAAAAAGGCAATTCCCTTTACACGCTTTACAAATGGTGCAGGACACAAAACAGGAATTGGACCAGGCAAGTTTGTGATCAAGGCATGCACACACATCCTTGGTCTTGTTGAAGGTGTTGAACACAACGCTCTAAACAAAGGACTCTCATCAGATCTTGAAATTATTCATATTGCATCCCAACAGGGAGCATCACAATACCATTATGGAAGACAGACACGAAGAAAGAACAAGAGAACTCACGTCGAAATAATAGTCAAAGAAAAATCAATCAAGAAACCCCAAAAAAAGCAAGAAACAACAAAATCCACTAAACCTGCAGAAACACCTGTAAAAGAGGTAAAAAAAGATCCTGTTCAGCCAGAAAAGAAACAACCTGAACAAAAACAGCCGGAAAAAAAGGAAACAGATTCAAGTTTAGCAGGAGAAGTTAAACCAAAAAAAGAAATAGAATCAGAACCATTTCCTGAAAAAGCAAAATCAACAGATCCAGAAAAAAAAGAAACAGAACCCAAACTCGAGAAAGAACAAGTGAAGAAAGAAGAAACTCCGCAAAGAGGTGCACAGAATGATTGAGCGACAATTCGTTTCAGAAAACATAAAGGAATTCCAGATCAAGGAATTTGTACGCGATAACCTTAGCAGAGTGGGATTAAGCGACGTAAAACTTCATAGAACGCCTCTCGGAGAAAAAATCGTTGTAAAAGCAGCTCGACCAGGACTCGTTGTTGGAAGAGCAGGAGCAAACATCACGCAACTCACAAGACAATTAAAAGAGCACTTCAAATTGGAAAATCCTCAGATAGAAATAGAAGAAGTTGAAAATATTCATTTAGATGCAGCAGTCGTTGCAGAAAACATTGCAGGGTTTTTAGAACGCTTTGGCCCGCAACGATTCAAAAGCATTGGTCACAGAACAATGGCAGAAGTAATGAATACAGGAGCATATGGCGTTGAAATACTCATCAGCGGAAAAATTCCCAGCAGCAGAGCTAAACGATGGCGCTTTTACACAGGATATCTCAAAAAGTGCGGAGATGTCGCATTACACGGCGTTGACTGGTGCTATTCACAAGCAAACCTCAAAACAGGCGTTGTGGGAATTCAAGTAAGCATTATGCCGAAAACCACCGTCCTCCCAGACCATATTGAGCTTCTTCCAGAACCCGAAACAGTTCTCGAAGAACTAACACCTGAAACAGAAAAAGAAGAACCCAAAGAAAAAAAAAAGGCAAAGGAATCTGCCAAAAAGAAAAAAGCACCTAAAAAGACAACAAAGAAATCATCCAAATCAAAAGAGGATACGCCTCCAAAGGAGGAAACATCTCCAAAAGAGGAAGTAAAAGAAGAAACCGCACCTGAACCTTCAAAAGATAACGTTACCGAGGAACCTTCCAAGGAAGAACCTGCATCCGAACCCAAAAAAGAGGAAGCAACACCAGAACCTGAAAAAAAGGAAGCCACACCTCAACCACCAAAAGAGGAACCAAAACCCGCCACCGAACCTATTCCAGAAGAACCAGAACAAAAAAAAGAGGAACAGGATAAATGAAATTTAAGGATGTTACTAAAATGAAGAAAGGAGAGATGGATAAAAAGCTCCTTGAAATCCAATTCGAACTCCTTAAATTAAATGCTCAGGTAGCAACAGGAACCAATCCTAAGAATCCACTCCAGATACGAAAGCTCAAAAAAACCATTGCAAAAATATTAACCGCAAGGAATCAGGATAATGCTTCCTTGGGGGGTACTGAGAAACTATGAGTGATATATGCGTGACCTGTGGGTTACCCAAAGACCTTTGCGTTTGTGAGACAATCGCAAAGGAGAGCCAGACCATCGTTGTAAAGACGATTAAAAAGAAATTCGGGAAAAAATACACTGTGATTCATGGAATGAATTCAACAGAGATTGACCTTAAGGATCTGGCCAAGAAGTTAAAGGCAAAGTTTGCCTGCGGTGGAACTGCAAAAGACGGAATCGTCGAATTGCAGGGAGATCACCTCAGACAGATTAAAGCCGAACTCGTTGCTTTGGGTTTTGCTCCAGACACCATCGAAATCAATGAAAGAAGGTGAACAAGGTGAATTCCAACAAGGAGTTTATCTTCCTAGACCTTGAAGTCGTATCAGCCAAGAACAAGGCGCTGATCGGAATTAAAGGAAAGGTCGTGGACGAAACAAAGAACACATTTAAAATAAAAACAAAGGAAAAAACAATCACTGTCCTTAAACAAGGAGTAACATTCAAAATCGGTTCAGACACATATGAAGGAAACGAGCTCCTGAAGAGGACATTTGAAAGACTAAAAGGTTGATACTCATGAAAAAATCAATTGGCGTGAACGTACCCGTGCCAAAACAAACCTGCACGGACAACAACTGCCCCTTCCACGGCACTCTGGGAGTGCATGGAAGACAGTTCGTAGGTAGAGTGATCTCTGACAAAATGACAAAATCAGTAACAGTAGAATGGGAACGGAGAAAGTTCATCCCAAAGTACGAAAGATATGCAAAAGCACGATCAAGAGTAAAAGCACACAACCCCCTTTGCTTAAATGCAAAACAAGGAGATACCGTTCGAGTGATGGAAACACGCCCGCTATCCAAGACAAAAAACTTTGTTGTTATTAAAATAGGAAAAGAAGAATGAAACCTGTAAAAGCAAAAGTAACAAAAGGAATGAACGTTGGTTCAATTGTTGACACGTGTGACAACTCTGGAGCCAAAACCATAAAGATCATATCCGTCTTCCGACAGAAAACAGTAAAAGGAAGATCGCCAGCCGCAGGAGTTGGAGACCTGTTCATGGCCTCTGTCAAAAAAGGAAGGCCTGACATGAGAAAACAGGTTGTACATGGCGTCCTCGTACGGCAAAGAAGAGAATACAGAAGACCTAACGGGACAAGAATAAAATTTGAGGACAACGCAGCCGTTGTTTTAAAAGATGATAAAGGAAATCCCAAAGGAACAATATTCAAAGGACCCATTGCAAAAGAGGCCTGCCAACGCTGGCCAGGAGTTGCTAAACTTGCAAGTATTATTGTGTGATTAAAATGAAGAAAGACTTTATTGCAACATGGAAATCGAGTACCCAACCTCGAAAACAGAGGAAGTATAGATATAACGTTCCTCTCCACACTCGAGGAGGATTCCTTGACTGTCATTTATCAAAAGAACTTCGAACAAAATATCAAACACGCGCCTTACGTGTCAGAAAAGGCGACAAAGTAAAAGTAATGAGGGGAAAATTCAAAGGAAGAGAAGAAAAGGTTGAAAGAGTAAGCACAAAACTCACAAAAGTATTCCTGTCTAAGATCGAACAGACAAAAAAAGAGGGATCGAAAAGTCTAATCCCTTTTGAACCATCAAATCTCCTTATAACAAACCTTGAAACATCAGATAAAAAAAGAATGGGCAAACTCACGAAACAACAGAAAACAGCAAAAGACGTGAAACCTACAAAAGAAGTTAAAACAACAAAAGAAGAAAAGAAGGAATAAAAATGGGAAAGAACCACATCAAATCATTGAATGCACCTCCAACATGGGAGTTTTGTAGAAAGGAGAACACATTCATAACACGACCAAATTCAGGAGCGCACACACTCGATCACACCTTTTCGATAAGTTTTCTTCTGAAACACGTTCTCAATATAGCAAACACGCTAAAAGAAGTTAAACACATCCTTCATGAGGGAAATCTCTTTGTAGACGGGAAAAAAGTCCACGATGAAAAAGCCCAAGTTGGCCTTATGGATGTAGTAAGCTTCCCTAAAACCAAACAACATTTCCGTGTCCTTTTAACACAAAAAAACAAGCTCTGTGCTGTAAAGATTGATGAAAAAGAGGCAGGATTCAAGATTGTCAAGATAAAATCAAAAACAACAAATCCAAAGAATAAAACCCAATTAAACTGCACAAGCGGACGAAACATCCTTGTTGAAAAAGACACATACAAAACAGGAGAAAGCATCGTTCTTCAGCTTCCCTCTCAGAAAATATCCGAATCACTCCCGTTCAAAGAAGGATCCATCGTTCTCCTTACCAACGGAAACAAAGCAGGCACTGTTGGTAAATTAAAAAAGATCGAAGGAAACACCATCCAGGTACAGGCAGATACAGAATTCGAAACCCAAAAAATTCACGCATTTGTAATTGGAAAAGAAAAATCAATCATAAAAACAGAATAAAATGAACCAGATGCAGAAAATCAGGATAGAGAAGCTCACCTTAAACATAGGGGCGGGAAAAGACCAGAACGTCCTTGAAAAAGGAATGAAGCTCCTAAACCATATAACAGGAATTCAACCCATAAAAACAGTCACTCAAAAAAGATTAGCTGCATGGGGTCTTAGACCAGGACTTCCGATTGGCTGTAAACTCACTCTCCGTGGAGAAAAAGCAGAACAACTCTGGAAAAAACTCCTTGCTGCTAAAGAGAATAACCTGAAAGAGAGCAACTTTGACAACTATGGAAACATCTCATTCGGAATTGCAGAATACATAGATATTCCCGATGTAAAATATGATCCTGAAATCGGAATTATTGGTTTGCAGGCCTCACTAACATTAGAAAGACCTGGATTCCGCATAAAGAAAAGGAAAATACAAAAGAAAAAGATCCATCACAATCATCAGATAACAAAAGAAGACGCTATTACTTTTTTACAAACTCAATTCAAGGTTAAGGTTGGTGAAATACAATGACAACAGCAGATCATTCCAAGGTCCTTGTACAAATTAAGCATAAAAAAGGTAAATTTGTCAAATGGAAGAAAAATAACACTCCTCGAAAAAGAGCATTCGGAGAGTCAACAAAAAAATGTGTACGATGCGGAAGAACAGGAGGACATATCAGCAAATACCTCATTCACCTGTGCAGACAATGCTTCCGGGAAAGTGCAACAAAATTAGGTTTCAAAAAATACAGTTGAGGATACAAAATGTCACTAAACGATCCATTAGCAAACGTGTTGTCTCATATAAAAAATTATGAGCAACTAGGTAAAAAAGAAATACTCACACCACACAACTCCAAAATAATTAAAAAAGTGCTGGAAATCATGCAGCAGAACAATTTTATTGGAAGTTTTGAAGAGGTTCCTTCAGGAAGTCATTCCTGGCTAAAGATAAACCTCTTAGGACGCATCAATAAAACAGGAGTAATCAAGCCACAATTTCAGATCACCAAAGACGACTTCGTCAAATATGAGCAGAGATTCCTTCCTGCTCGGGACTTTGGAATCATCATCATCTCAACAAATTTGGGATTGATGACCCTAAAAGAGGCTAATGAAAAAAGAATTGGAGGAAAACTTATCAGTTTTGTGTACTAATACTATGAAACAACCACTCTTGGAGACAAAAATCAGTCTTACGGAAGGAGTAGAAGCAAGCATGGACGCTTCAGTTCTCGTAGTTAAAGGTCCGAAGGGAGAAGTAAAGAGAGATTTTTTCTCCCCCACTATTAAACTCCTTGTAAAAGATGGCGAGATCATTGTTTCAGCTATAAATGCAACAAAAAGAGAAAAGAAACTCCTCAACACATTTGTAGCTCATGTAAAAAATATGCAGAACGGCGTTCTCGAAGGTGTGGTCTACGAACTCAAGATATGTGCAGGACACTTTCCGATGACTGTCACAGTTAAGGATAATACGCTCGTTGTAAAGAACTTTATTGGTGAAGCTGTAAACCGTGTACTAAAGATTAGAGACGGAGTTTCTGTAAAAGTTGACGGCGAACAAATAATTGTTGAAGGTGTTGAAAAAGAACTCGTTGGACAAACCGCAGCAGATATTGAATTATTGTGCAGACGACCCGGATTCGATAAAAGAATATTTCAGGATGGCATCTATATTATTACAAAAAACGGCAAAGATCTTCGAATAGGATAATATGACAAAAGAAAAAGTAGAACTCAGGAATGCGCAAAAAAAGAAAAAACCTGCATTCATTAAACAGGACGCTCACAAGAAAAAGAAGCTTTCCCCTGAATGGAGAAGACCTAAAGGACTCCAGTCAAAAGTCAGACTTCAACTAAGAGGATATCGTCGTAGACCAAAGCAAGGATGGCGATCACCAAAAGATGTAAGAGGATTTACACATGATGGCTATGAGCCTGTCGTGGTCCATGCGGTTGCAGAACTCCTTCAAACATCAAAAGAAAAAGGCATTATTATAGGATCATCTGTAGGATTAAAGAAAAAAATCCTGATCGTAGAAACAGCACTTAAAGAAAACTACATATTGGTCAACATTGACGGTTCCGCCTTTTTAGAATCTGTAAAGATACAACTTAAACTTAGAAAAGAGAAAAAAGAAAAAGTTGCAGCTGAAAAGAAGAAAAAGACAAAAGAAAAAGAAAAGGAAGTTGCAGAAAAGGCAAAAGAAGAAGAAAAGAAGAAGGAAGAGGGCCTGGAAGGAATTGTAACTCCTGAAGAAAAAGCCAAAAAAGAATCTACTAAAAAAGAAGATCCTAAAACAGAAAAAAAGGAACCCGCTAAAAAGGCAAAAGAACCTGCTAAGAAAGAAAAACCCGAGAAAAAAACAGAAAAGAAAGAAGATCCTTCCGCAGATGAGAAAAAGAAAGAATATGACAAACTCCTAACAAAGAGGTCTGCACAATGAAGCTCTCTCTCCAAAAAAGACTTGCAGGAGCCATAAAAAAAGCCTCTAAGAAAAGAGTTAAGTTTGACTCTGAACAATTAGAGGATGTAAAAGAGGCAATCACTAAATCAGATCTGAGAGGTCTTTTGAAAGATGGTTCTGTCAGAGTTGAACAGAAAAAAGGCGTTTCGCGAGTCAGAGCAAGAAAAAGAGCAGTCCAGCGTGCAAAAGGTCTTCAAAAAGGGCCTGGAAAACGAAAAGGATCTGCAAACGCACGCGCATCAGAAAAACTACGTTGGATGAATCGTGTCCGCTCCCAACGAACATTCCTAAAGGAACTCAGAACCAAAAAAATAATCAACACAAACGATTATCGAATGCTTTATCTTAAATCAAAAGGCGGATTTTTCAGAAGCAAAGCGCACATTAAAATATATATAGATGAACACGGTTTAACAAAAAATGGCAAAAAGTAAACATTACACAGTAAAATTTAGAAGAAAAAGAAAAGGTCTGACTAATTATAAGAAAAGACTGGAACTCCTAAAGAGCAGAACAACCCGGCTGGTCGTGCGACGCTCAGAAAGAAATATTGTTGCACAGTTCATCAACTATAAAGAAAACGGAGATAACGTATTGTTCACATTTAAATCATCTGGACTGAAAAAGCTTGGCTGGAAGATTTCAACAGGAAATATTCCCGCAGCATACCTTACAGGACTCCAACTTGCAACCCTTGCCAAAGGAAATGTAAAAAATGCAATCCTCGATCTAGGATTACAACGCCCAGTTGCAGGATCACGTCTTTATGCCGTCCTTAAAGGAATTATTGATGGCGGGATTAAGGTTCCTTTAGATGAAACCGTGTTCCCCTCAGAGGAGCGCCTGACAGGAACTCACATTCAGACACATATTGAAACGAATAAAAATAGCACCCAATTTTCCCAATACAAAAAGGATGGGATAACAACAATTAAACCCCTCCTTGAAGAGTGCAAAAAGAAAATCCTTGGTAACTAAAAATGGAAGAAGAAAACTGGAAACCAAAAACAGAACTTGGCCGTCAAGTCAAGGAGAAGATCATTCTAGATATTGATCAGATTCTTGATGAAGGAAAAACAATCCTTGAACCTCAAATTACTGAAACACTACTCGAAACAGAGTCAGAACTTCTTTTATTGGGGCAGAGCAAAGGAAAATTTGGCGGCGGCCAGAGAAGAGCGTTCCGTCAAACACAAAAGAAAACCAGGGAAGGAAACAAACCAAAATTTGCAACAATGGCGGTCATCGGTGATAAAAACGGCCATGTAGGAATAGGGTATGGAAAATCAAAAGAAACCATTCCTGCAAGAGAAAAATCTCAACGAAATGCAAAATTAAACGTCTTCAAAATAAAAAGAGGCTGTGGAAGCTGGAGATGCGGCTGTGGAACACCTCACAGTATCCCCTTTAAAGTCGAAGGAAAATCAGGAAGTGTAATCATCTCATTTTTACCTGCACCCAAAGGAAAGGGTCTTGTAACAGAAAATGAATGCGCAAAGATTCTGCGACTTGCAGGGATAGAAGATGTCTGGACTAAAACATTGGGTCAGACAAAGAACAAAGTTAATCTCATCAGAGCAACCGAGATAGCATTACGAAAGCTCGTCACAACAAAGATCCAGCAGAGAGATATTGAATCATTAAGCGTCCAGGAAGGAAGCATAAAAAAGGAGGAAGAAGAGCATGCAGCAACAGCAGAATAAGGATCTACCTGAAGGAACGAACGCAATGGTAGCTGAAGCTCTCAAAAATGTCCAGGAGATTGAGAAGAAAGACGCAGAAAAGGATAAGCAGCAAGCAGAGAAACAGAAACTCGAATCCTTAAAACAAGCAGTTAAAAAACAGGCAGAGACCACAAAAAAAGAAACCGAAAAAGATCTGCCACAAAAGAAAGAAGAAACTAAACAACCTTCAAAAGAAACCCCAACAGGAAAGGTGGCAGTTATTCTCCTTCGCGGATTCATTGGAGTAACAAGATCTGTTAAAGAAACCCTTTTCATGCTTAAACTTCGCCAAAAACATAGTTGTGTAGTCATTGACAACACCCCTTCAACGAAAGGCATGCTCATTAAATGTAAAGACTATATCACCTTTGGTGAAATTTCACCTGACACCCTGAAAGACCTTCAGGCAAAACGCGGAAAAAAAGATGCCAAAGGCGCTCTAAAACCCTTTTATCGATTACATCCCCCCCGAGGAGGATTCAAAGGAAAAGGAATCAAGAAAACATTCAAGGAAGGCGGATCTCTTGGATACCGCGGAGAAAAGATGAATGAACTTATAAGGAGGATGCTCTGATGCCAACCCAAGGAAGAACCCCAAAAAAGAACATTCGCCAAAGAGGGAGTAAAACCCACGGATGGGGCGCGATGAAAAAACATAGAGGGGCAGGAAACAGGGGCGGAAGAGGAAATGCAGGAAGCGGAAAGCGTGGAGATGCAAAAAAGCCCTGCTTCTGGAAGCTAAAAGTCAAACCCAAAGGATTTAGTTCAAAATCTCGTTCAATTTCCATTCCCATCAACCTTACTGAGCTCGACAAAAAAGCAGGAAATCTCCTAAAAAAAGGGCTTGCAAAGCAGGAAGGAGATGCTCTTGTGATCGATCTTAAAGATATTGGCTTCTCAAAACTTCTTGGAACAGGCAACACAGCCAAAAAGTTTAAAATAAGAGCTTCCTCAGCATCGCAAAAGGCTGTTGAAAAGGTAAAGGCAGCAGGCGGTGAAGTTCTGCTTCCCCAAAAAAAGGCAGAACCTGCAAAAGAAGCAAAACCTGCGCCTGAATCTGTCGAAACCTCTTAGCTAAGGTACCACCATGGGACTCTATGATACAATAATATATAATCTTCCTGAAGTCGCAGCACCAAAGCAGAAGCGACTTGCCTTTAAGGAAAAACTTAAGTGGACACTCGTAATTTTAGTCCTCTTCTATATTCTTGGTTTAATACCTTTATATGGCCTCGGCGGAAATGCCCTTGCACAATTTGAGTTTCTCAGTATTATCCTCGGAGCAAGCTTTGGAAGCCTTGTAAGCCTGGGTATCGGCCCCATTGTAACAGCAAGTATCGTCCTCCAGCTCCTGAACGGATCAGGTATTGTCAAATTCGATCTCACAAGTCCCGAAGGTAAACGCCGTTTTCAAGGAACCCAGAAGATCATGAGTCTCTTCTTTATCTTTATAGAGGCAGTTATCTATGTTTACATGGGTGGATTATCTCCTCAACAAGGAATTCCTGCATCTATTCTAGTCTTTCAACTGATTGTAGGTGGAATCCTCATCCTCTTCATGGACGAAGTAGTAAGTAAATGGGGATTTGGTTCAGGTATCAGTCTCTTTATCGCTGCAGGTGTCTCACAGAGCCTCTTTATCAGGGCGCTCAGCCCCCTGGCATCACCTACCAATCCGGCCATAGCAACAGGGGCTATCCCTGCCCTCGTCCAGAGCCTTCCCGAAGATCCTATCAGTGCAGCAATCAACTTCGGAGCAATAGTATCTACCATCCTTGTTTTCCTAGTAGTAGTCTACTTTCAGTCAATGAAAGTTGAAATACCCTTAAGTTTTGGAAGAATAAGAGGACATGGTGTCCGTTGGCCCTTAAACTTCCTCTATACAAGCAACATCCCTGTCATCCTGATAGCAGCCTTAATCGCCAATATTCAGTTATTTGCCCGCCTTCTCCAGAACAGTGGAAGAGCCTGGCTGGGCACATTCGCAGGAAACTCTCCTGCTACAGGCCTCGTTGCCTGGCTCACACCCCCAAACCTTGTCAGGGGTTTTATCACAAACTCCCTTCGTCTCCATCCCTGGTATAACTCAGATATCGTGCATGCACTCTTCTACATGCTCGTATTGATCGGTGGAAGCGTTCTCTTCTCTGTCTTTTGGGTCCAAACATCCGGCCTGGATGCCCATTCTCAGGCAAAACAAATGATGTCCTCAGGACTTCAGATCCCCGGATTTAGAAAAGACCAGCGAATCCTTGAAAGACTCCTCAACAGATACATAACCCCGCTCACCGTCATGGGAGGTATAGCCATAGGCTTTCTTGCCGGACTGGCAGACATCTCAGGAGCATTAACATCCGGAACAGGACTTCTATTAGCTGTCATGATCATCTACAAATTATATGAAGACATCGCCCGCCAGCACATCGCCGACATGAACCCCATGATGCGGAAGTTTATGGGTGCGTAGGAGTTTTATGTTGTGTGTCGCCGAGCCCTTTTTTGGGGTGAGTGTGGCACTTTTTTGGCGCGGCTTTTGAAAAAGGCGCTCCCGAATGCGGAAGTTTATGGGTGCGTAGGAGCTTTTGGTGTGTGTCGCCTTTTTATCACTACATTTATATACTAAGAATCACTTTCCATTCAAGGGGATAAGGGCTCGTATGTAAAATGAATAAAAGGGCCAAATCAAAATCATTAATTCTTCTTCTCCTAGTTCTCTTTCCTCTAGTATCTGCCTACTGTAGTGATACCGATGGGGGAAAGGTCTATGGTGTATCGGGATACATTAAAACAGGACGCTATTGGGGAGGGGACTATTGCCTTGACAACAACATCTTACGTGAATTCTATTGTGAAAACGAATCAAAAAAACAGATAGACGTAGATTGCAGAGACGGAGATGCAAAATGTGTTATTTCTAAGTGTGTTCGTTCAGAAAAACTCCCCGACCTCATTATTGAATCAATAGATCATCCACAATCAACAGATAAGGACACAGCGTTCCATCTTAACATCACCATTAAAAACACAGGAACAGAACAAACAGATGATTATGTGTTGCGTATAAGCTCTCTTGGCCAAAAGATTGGCGATTTTAATAAATATGGATTAGGACCAGGGAGCTCAATTGAAATACGGACAAGTTTAGAAATACCAAACTCTGCAGAAGAGGAAAGCTATCACGAATTTGATATTCTTTTGGACTATAGAGATGAAGTTCCTGAAAAAAATGAAACAAACAATAACATCTCTTTTGAAATCTATGTTGAAAAAGGGAACGCATTTGGGGGAAACACCACGATCTGTCAAGAAACCGATCAAGGAAAAGAATATGAACTTTGGGGGCAGGTATGGGGAGAGAAAGACAACCAGAACTTTAATTACTCAGACAGGTGCAACCAGGGTGATCAAAATCTTCTTGAGGAATGGTATTGTGATGCAGATGACGAACCTGCAAATATCTATGTGAATTGCGGGGGCCTCTTTGGAGAAGGGTATTTCTGCCAAGAAGGGGTCTGCATATTTGAAAACAGTTCAAACAACACAAATACTACGCAACCCGATAATGGATCAAATAATACCCTTGCTGAAATAAGCTGTTACTCAGATGCGGACTGTTCTGATTCCTTAACAGAGAATTTTTGTGATGGAACAGATCTTTATGAACAAAAAACAGTATACTCCTGTCAAAATTCGGGTCAGGAAGACTCATTTTGCAATAAAGAGATCACAGAACGCCTTCTTGAATCTTGTGTGGTTTGTAAAGATGCTGGCTGCAAAGATTCTGTTCAGGAAGAACTCCCTGTCCCTACAGCAGGAGCGACGCTCGAACCAGATGAACCCAGCAAAGAACCAAAAAAAGAACAAACACCATTCAAAGAAAACTTTGTAAAAAAAACAGTAAAAAAGAAACGCTCAATTTCACAACTTCTCTTAATAGAACAGGAAAACGATTTTTTCAACATCCTTGAACGATCTGTCTCCAACGGTGTGAGTGAGACAGAACTATTTGGAATGATAAAACTTGATGGAACTACCCATTTTATAAAAAACGGAGAAAAAAAAGAAAATAAAATTATCTTAAATCTTTTTGGAACTAACCAATTAACGCTGATTCTTCTTGAAAATGGCGTGCAAATCGAAGGTCAAACAAAAATATTCACAAGGTGAACAATCAATGATGCGGGGAATAATATGTATCGTATGTCTTATACTACTCTTACCAACAGCTGCCGCTTTCGAGGACTTTCTTGAAGTTGTTGTAGAACTTGATTCATCAGGAAATGCATTTATTTCCTATTTTCCATCTATAGACACAACAGAACGTTCAAATATTACCATTTCAGTTCCCCTGGGAAGCTACTTTAAAGTCTATGACGATAACGATTCACTTTCATTTACATCAGAACACAACATGCTCACAGTCATCCCCGCAGAAAAGAACCCTGCCTATCTCTTTGTGCTTGAATTTTTTACATCTGAGCTCACTATTAAACAGGCAGAGTATTGGATAGCTAACTATTCCTCTTTTGACGGTTTCAACAATATCGTTTTTCGGATGAAGATGCCTGAATACAGTAAAGTATTCGAAATCTACCCAGAAGGAACCATTGTTTATGATGGAGACAGATTGGCTGTCGAATGGACATTTACAGAAGAGCCAAACTACCTTTTTATAAACTACTCCCTACTCATTAAAAACAATAAACTAACAGAAGAGGCCGCCCCGGAAAACCGTGGAATTTACCTGGGAGGACTAATACTTCTTCTGGTTATCATCCTAACCTCTCTTTTCCTACTCCTATCATACAGAAAGAAAGTTGTGAACCCTGAGGTGCTGAACGGCCTCCCTAAAAGACAGATCGAGATCATCAAACTCCTAAGGGAAAAAGGAGGCAAAATGACCCAAAACACCCTTATGGAGAGACTTTCTCTTCCAAAATCATCCCTCTCCAGAAATCTTAAAGCCCTTCAAAAGAAAGAGATGATAACTATCATGAATCTTGGAAATACAAACCTGATCTCTCTTAAGAACGGCGATGACTGACTGAAGATCTCTTTCTGTTCCGCCTGTTCCGCATTAATTCTATATCTTGTTCCAGCACAATACAGTCTACTATTCCCTTCGGGAGGGAGAGGTGTGCTGCTGTCATTATTGAATATTCATCGAATCTTCAATAGCAAAAATTCATTAAAAAATGAGTTTTTATCCCCGCGTCTGCAGCACATCTCTCATTTCCTATTGTTGAGACTATTTAAAAGCAAATACAAGAATTAATAAAACAAAAAAGAGTCCCTTTGTAGAAAAAATTCATTTCACGTGGAGGTGTATAAATGAATAAAAAAATAATTGTTGGATTGATATTCGGAACGCTCTTTGCCGCGCTATTCGTATCGGCATTAACAGAGGTTCCCGACGACGTAAGAGTGAAAGGATACCTATTAGTCGATCATTATATGGATGTTGAGGGGCTTATTACCTCTGAAAGGCTAAATACTAATTTTTTCTCTGCAGGCATCAGCCAAACATCAAAACTCACAGCAGATGAGCTCAACGGGACAAACGTCTACATTAATAACACACTCTATGTAGAAAACAACACACATCTTGCAGGAAACCTCGATGTTGACCAAACACTCAGAACAGCAAACTTTGTTTCAGAAGGAGACATCGTAGGACACAACCGACTTGATAACTATGGACCTGTAAGAATATTCGGAGATCTCGATGTATGGGATGTATTTGCATATAAAATGAACACAAGTACACTCACAGCAGAAGACGTTGACGTACGATGGACGCTAAATGCAAACAGAGGTATTTTCGATTCATATATACGAGCAGGTGCAGTCAATGCAAATGCAGTCTATGTTGGCGATTCTATCTATCTGGATTACGGAAGGGTCTCTGCAAATCAGATGAACACCTCATCCATGGACGTAACCTACGAACTAACCCTTGACAAAGAAAGAGGAGGAACAACAGTATTAGAACCAAATAAGGTCACAACAGAAGAAATCTGGGCGGACTACCTCAACATAACAGAGGTCAGAGCAGATGAAGTGTATACAACTAAAATCGTAGGAAGCGTATTTGATGCCTACACTGTTGATGTCTTTTCAGACATAGAGGCAGACAGAAACTACCTTCGTACCTGTGGCTGGGAAGGACCCTACGGCCTTGGAGAAGAGGCAATCTGCAGCGAGCACAGGCTTCAAACCGGAATGAAAGTCCTCTCACAAACACAGTATGAGATACGCTGTTGTGAAATTTAACTTTTTTTATTTTTTTAATTCCTGAGGGAAAGAGAATAAAAGGGGAAACACAACGAGGTGGAAATGTGAAAAAGAAAGTGGTTATAGTGTGTGTGGCAATGATGCTTGCAGCATCATTGTTTGTATCTGCGATAAATACCGTGCAGAAAGAGGAACAAAGATATTTTCATAAACTGTTTATGGAGAAGTTTAGTATATTCAGCAACAACAAGGAAACACTAACAGATAATACATCGAACAGAACACACAGAGTTGAAGCACCATTTAAAACATGTGAAGACAGCGACGGAGGAATAGAATACCAAACATTCGGCTATACCTATGGGTATAACTATGAAAACAAGACCAACGGAACACCAGAATACCGGTTTGAAGATAGCTGCCACGATTCAAACACAATCAAGGAACAGTACTGTTATAATGGAAACAGCGCAACCACTCGCTATGCAGACTGTGATCGTGTTGTAGGACCAGGTTCTGAATGCCGAAACGGAGTCTGCACAGAGCCATCAAACAGGACCTGTACAGATACAGATGGAAGAAACTTCATCACACAAGGAAGAGTCTGGGGTAATAACGAATACAACGGAACTTTTGACTACGAAGACCGTTGTTGGTGGGAAGGTCAATCTCCAATCATGGTAGAACAACTCTGCGATAGACAACTCTTACCTGTAGTAGAGTATGTAAACTGTGAAGAGGAATACGGACCCGGTGTAACTTGTAGAAACGGAGCATGCGCAACAATCAGTAACGACACCTGTGTAGACACCGACGGAGGAAGAGTCTACGATGTCTTAGGACAGACATGGGGTAGGAACGAATCAAACCTCACTCTTCTTAATGAAACAGATTGGTGTTCCAGAAACGGAGTCGACCTGAATGAGTACTACTGTCAAGGCGGCTTTATTGAAAGTGAGACCATATCCTGTAAACAGGAGTTTGGATACGACTATGGCTGTGTTCAAGGAGTCTGCGTTGATGTTTCCAACATCACCTACTGCACAGACACAGATGGAGGAATCGTCCCAGAAGAACGAGGAATTGTTGAAGGAAAACTAAGAGGCACCTACTACAAATACACAGACAACTGTCAGAACCTCAACGACCTGAACGAGTTCTACTGCCTGAACGACCTGAGCTGGCTCGAATCTATTACTTGTGAATTCGGCTGCTACCAGGGATACTGCCAGAACGAGTCCAACCAGTCAAATAGCTCCTAAGGGAGCATTTTTTTCTTTTTTTTTATTAACAACATTTAAAAAGCCCTTCTCATCCTCTACCAGATGGCATTTGGAAATCTCCTTGACCCAATATTTGGTCCATTACTCAACTGGCCCATACTTCTCGCCTTAGCAATTCTCTCTCTTCTCATAACAGTCATAATCACTCTCATCACAAAATACGCTACCAACCAGACAGAGATGAAACGCCTGAAACAGGATATGAAGAAGTATCAGAAAGAGATGAAATCTCACAAGGCAGACCCTGCACAGATGATGAAAGTCCAGAAAAAAGCAATGTCTGCTAACACAGCATATATGAAACACTCCTTTCGAAGCATGCTCTGGACTTTAGTGCCGATCCTTATCATCTTTAGCTGGATGAATCTCCATCTTGCCTATGAACCCATTCTTCCCAACCAGGAGTTTGAACTAACAGCAACCTTTTCCAAAGGCGTCACAGGTCAGGCAACCCTATCTGCATTACCTGAACTCAACTATATAAGCAACCCCACTCAGAATATCTCAGCAGGCCTTGCAAAATGGAAGCTCGGAGGAGATGCAGGCACCTACCTCCTCACACTAACCCACGAAGGCCAAAGTGTTGAACAACAGATCCTTATCAGCTCAGAAAAAGAGTACCTTCCCCCACTCACAAAACACCGCGGAGCCATAAAATCCCTTAAAGTAGAACTCGAAAAGGTAAAACCCCTTGGAAACTCGTTCACCCTCTTCGGCTACCAGCCAGGATGGCTGTTCACCTATATTCTCTTCTCAATACTCTTTAGTTCGATCCTGAGAAAAGTTTTGGATGTGTATTAAAACAACCCACTTTATTTTCCATATAGAAATTAATTCAGAGCAACCTTTATAAATCCTTCAACGTTCCTCCCCCCATGCCAAGCGGAAGACACAAATCAGGAACGCTCAGAAAGGTCCAGATACGGACCCCTGGAGGAAGAACAGTACAGAGATATGACCAGAGAAACCCTAAAGCACCCTCCTGTGCAACCTGCAAAAAAACCCTTCCTGGCATCCCACGGGAACGACCCATAAGAATGGCAAACCTTCCCAAAACCCAGAAACGGCCCGAACGGCCCTATGGCGGAGTCCTGTGCTCAACCTGCACAAGACAGAAAATAAAATTAGAAATGCGATAGACCTCTATTCCTGTCGGCGACGAAGGAGGTTCTTGAGAGGAGACCAAAATGTTTGAAATCGGAAGACTTTGTGTAAAACTTGCTGGAAGAGATGCAGCAAAAAAATGCGTCATTGTAGACACCCTAGACAACGGATACGTTCTCATAGATGGACAAACCCGAAGAAAAAAGTGCAACATCAAACACCTTGAACCACTCGATCAAGTTCTCAAACTTACCAAAGGCGCAAGCCATGCAGACATTTCAAAAGAGTTCAAAAAACTCAAGATAGATGTCTCAGAAACAAAACCACGAAAAACCGCTCCAAGACCAAAAAAACAAAAACAAACAAAAACACCCTTAGCTGTTCCAGAAAAGAAACCAACACAAAAGAAAACAGAAAAAGAATCGACAAAAGAAAAGAAACCCACAGAGAAGGAACCACAAAAAGAAAAGAAAACAGAAGCTAAAAAAACAGAAGACGAAAAGGCTTCCACAGAAAAGAAAGAACTAAAACAAGAAGAAAAGAAAGAACACAAAGCAGAAACAAAAACAGAAGAACAGAAGGACAAAAAAGAAGCAACACCAGAAAAAAAGGAACAACCAGAAAAAGCTGCAGAATAAAAACAAACACTCTTTGTATTAACATCTCACATGAAAAGAACAGACCCTTTTTTTAAGTCAACTTGTTAATATCAAAAGAAAAGAGGTATTCTCTTCAACCTTCAAAGAATGACGTGCATTACATTTCATAGATATAAGAACTCCTTGAGACATAATAAGATCCTTTCCTTCCAAATTGAAAACACCTTTCCCCTCAACCACATAAACTACCCCTTCTTTCGTCGAAGTGTGCTCAGATAGTTCTGTGCCCTTTCCCATACAAAATAAGGTAACCGAACTCTTCCCCGATTTGTCAATCTCCTTACTCAATATTCCATCCTGCGAATATTCTATGAGTTCGATAACATTTTTTATCATTTTTTTAATGGTGGTACAAGGTTTCTTATAAACTTTACCCCAACAATCTTTCTCTAAACAGTCAAACGTAGATGAGATAAAGTCATCAACAGAGGGGTATCTCCCTCAAAGAAAATTAGAACTCTGCCTTCTTTAAACAGATCTTCTTCTTATTGATCTCCATGAAATCGATCCGTCCTATCTCCTGCAGCTCTCGAAGATAACGGTAAAAGCTCGCCTTTGAACAGTACTTCTGCATGACCATCTGCTCCTTTAACTCACTAATGCTTATATCCTGTTTTTCTGCAATAAGTTCAATAATCTTCTGTTTGATGATCTCCTTCTTGTTCTTTTCAAACCGTTTAAGGAGCTCTTCCTTCAGAGGAGCCTCCTCTTTCTTGTTCAAGGCCCTTGTTATAGCTTCAAAAATGAGCTCCTTCATCTCCTCCTTAGGGATGAGGTTCTGTTTCACCATCTCAACATCTGTTCTCAGACGAGCTATCTCGAGATCCTTCTGTGACATCTCCTTTTTAATCCTAGAAAAACTATCGCGAAGCTGCTCTTTCAGCTGATCGATCTCCCCCATCTCATCATATGAGACTCAAATCTATTTAAATTTTCCCTTTTTTTGAGACATTGCTGAGACACTTTTGAGACAAAAACTGAGACAAAACAGCTCTTGCTGAGACAAACATGCTCACACCTACAGCCCTTCTAAGTCCTGTTCCAGTGGAAATAAGGGGGTGTTGTTTATTTAAAAAGGTCTTCGGGCTGAGACGGTTCTGAGATGGTTCTGAGACGACTCTGAGACAGTTCTGAGACAAACCCTCTCCTCCCACTCCCAACCCAAACAATCCACAAAACTTATATAAAGAAACCCTCCTCACAGACCCTATGAACGCAGAGGACCTGGGAAAAACACTGCACCGCCTAGAACGAGCCATACTCCCTCTCATCCCAAAAAACCCCACAGCAGAGGAGCTGATCATCGTCTCCGGTCTCCAAGAGGTAGAGGTTATCCGAGCCCTTCAATGGCTCTCAAACAAATCCCTGCTCACACTCACAGGATCTAAAACAGAGCAGATCGTCCTGGCAAACGAAACAGCAGAGCAGATCGTCCAGAACGGCCTGCCTGAACGAAGACTTCTTAACGCCCTTTCAGACCAATTCCAACCCGTAGATACACTAATCCAACGAGCCAAACTCTCAAACCAGGAGCTCAACATCTCGATCGGCATGCTCAAACAAAAGGCAGCCATAGAGATCACAAAAACAGATGGCCTCCAGATCAAACTCACAGACCAGGGAAAAAAGATAAAAGAAAAAGAATGGCTTGAAGAGGTCTTCCTCCACAGCCCTTTTCCCAAAATCGAATCCAAACTCACACCTGAAGAAAAATTTGGCTACGATCTTCTCAAAAAAAGAGGCCTGCTCAAGATCGAAACAAAGAAAAAAATCAATGTAAAAATTACCCCGCAAGGAAAAAAAGTAGCAGCCGGCCTCACAACAACAGCCTACGAAGAAAAACTCACACCCGAAATGCTGAAGAACAGAACCTGGAAAGGAAAAGAGTTCCGCGCATTCGATGTCAGCATCAACGTCCCAAGCAGACCGCGAGGAAAAAGACATTTCGTAGGCGGCGCACTCAGATATGTAAAACAGGTCTGGCTCGACATGGGTTTCGAAGAGATGACCGGCACCATGGTCCAATCCTCCTTCTGGAACTTCGATGCACTCTTTACTGCACAAGATCATCCGGTAAGAGATTTGCAAGATACCTTCTATCTCAAGAAGCCAAATAGATCTAAACTCCCGAACGATAAACTCGTGCAAGATGTCAAAACAATGCATGAAACAGGAGGAAAAATTCCCAGCACCGGTTGGAACTACGCATGGGACCCAAAAGATGCAAAACGAACCGTACTACGAACACACACAACCGCACTTTCTGCACAAACATTAGCTAAACTCGATATCAAAGACCTTCCCAAAAAATACTTCTCACTGGGAAAATGCTTTCGAAACGAATCACTCGACTGGTCACACCTCTTTGAGTTCTACCAGACAGACTGCATTGTCATAGATGAAAACGCAAACCTCCGCCACCTTCTCGGCTACCTTAAACAGTTCTTTATCAAGATGGGGTTTGAAAAAGTACGATTCCGCCCTGCACACTTCCCCTATACAGAACCTAGCGTAGAAGTAGATGTCTATCACCCAAAACACAAAACATGGATCGAACTCGGCGGAGCAGGAGTATTCCGTCCTGAAGTCGTCGTCCCCTTACTTGGAAAAGACATCCCTGTCCTTGCATGGGGCCTCGGATTCCCCCGCATCATATCAGACTACTACAAACTTAACGACATCAGACAACTTTACAGAAACGATCTTCAACAGGTAAGAGAAATGAAGGAGTGGATGCTTTAATGCCAAAGGTAACACTAAACAAAAAAGAGGTCCTCAAACTTGTAGGCAAAGCACTGCCTGACGACAAACTTGCAGACAGAATTAGCATGCTCGGAACAGACCTCGAAAAGATCACAAAAGAGGAAATAGAGGTAGAAATATTTCCCAACAGACCCGACCTGCTTTCAGAACAGGGATTTGCACGCGCACTCTCATCATTCATAGGAATAAAAAAAGGACTCGCAACCTTCCCAACAAAAAATAGCAATGAAAAAAACATAGTAAAGAACACAGCAAAGGAATGGCCTTACGTCGTCACCGGAATCATTAAAGGATTGAAACTCTCTGATGCAAAGATAAAAGAGATTATCCAGATTCAGGAAAAACTCGGCATCACCTATCTCAGAAACAGAAAAAAAGGCGGAATCGGTATCTACCCCCTTGAAAAGATCTCCTTCCCAATCATATTTACTGCAGAAAACCCAGACACCTTCAAATTTCGTCCCTTAGAATACCCCTCAGAGATAACCGGCAGACAGATCCTTTCAAAACATCCAACCGGCAGAAAATATGCATCCATCTGCCAGGACTGGAAACGCTTCCCTCTCTTCAGAGATGCAAAGAACAAGATCCTCTCTATGCCACCCATCATCAATGCACACGAACTAGGAAAGATCACCGAACACACAAAAGATGTGTTTGTTGAAGTCACAGGAACAGACCTCCCAACAATATCACGTGCATTCACCATGATCATGACCGCTCTCTCAGAGATGGGAGGACAGATCTACACCATGGACGTTCACTATAAAGACAAAACAGGCAAGATCACAACACCTGACACAAAACCTAAAAAGATGAAGATCGACAGAAACCACATCAACAAGCTCATCGGACTCAATCTTTCTGAAACAGAACTAAAAGATTGCCTTGAACGAATGGGATATGGATACAAAAAGGGAGAACTTTCCATCCCCTGTTACAGAGGAGACATTCTTCACCCCTGTGACATTGCAGAGGATGTCGCAATTGCCTACGGTTATGACAATCTCAAACCAGAAATTCCAAACGTCTCTACTCTTGCCTACGAAAACAGCTACGAACGATTCAAAGAACGCATCGCCAACCTTTTAATAGGATTCGAACTCGTAGAAGTAAAATCATTCCATCTTACAAACAAGGAAAACCAGTCAACAAAGATGCTGACATCCATTCCCCTAGCAGAACTCGATTCCTGCATGAACACAGAATTCAACATTCTTCGTGCATGGATGATCCCCTCTGTCCTGGAAACCCTTGAACGAAACAAACACCACGAATACCCACAAAACCTCTTTGACCTCGGAACAATATTCAAAATAGACCCTTCACAAGAAACAGGAATCCTCGAACAGGAAAGAGTGGCCATCCTTCTCTGCGGTGCAGAAACAAATTATACAGATGCCAGACAGATCCTTGATGGCCTCTTTCAGGCTCTAGATCTCACCTACAAAGTAGAACCTACAACCCATCCAAGCTTTATACCAGGAAGAGTCGGCCGCGTCTCTGCAGGAAAAACAAAACTCGCCTACATCGGAGAACTTCATCCACAGGTACTATCAAACTTCAATATCGAATTCCCTACTGCCTGCTTCGAGCTAAATTTATCTGAGTTGTGGGAAGTTTTTTCTAAGACTTTGTGAAGAACTCAATCTAACAATCGGTCTAAGGGCAAATAATGTTCCTGTTACTTTTTGATCATTTTAAAAAATTCATCTCTTGTCAATCCTAAATCCTTTTTAATGATCTTACTTAAAAGTCCAGGACCAATTTCTTCTCCTGAATGATGTGGAATGGTTGTTCTTCTTCCATCAGGGTGTTTATAGATCATATGACTTCCTGTGGTGTGGCCATAGACAAAACCAAACTTTTCTATTATCTTAGCTACGTTCTTTCCTGTTAAACTAGGTAACTTCAAGAAAATCAAACCTCTAGTGTTTGTACACCGACAAACTCTTGAACGATTTCCGGAGTGAACTCTTCATCTCCCAAGTAAGCTTTAATGGCTTCTTTAGTCCTCTCTAGGAGCTGATCCATGGTTTTAGCCTGAGTGTGACACCCGGGTAACTCAACCACTTCAGAAACTAGCCATCCATCTTCATCTTTCTCAATTAATATAGTATATTTTGTCATGACCTCAGATTATCTTGAAACTATAAATAACTTTTCATTAAAATCACGGAAATGTCAGAACTCCTTATCATCCCCCTCAAAAGTGGTTGAGATGTGAATATCTAATCTTCCTTTAACTCCCCTCTTCTGGTGAATATACCTGCTATCTAAGGTTGATCCCCATCGTGTTGTCCCTTTTTCGCATAGGTCTCAACAGGATATTTCTTCTTGTTCTTTTCCATAATAAACGCAAAGGCATCAGCAACATCGATCTTGTATGCCAAAGATATCTTAAATATATGATAAAGAAGATCACCGAGTTCCATCCTAAGATCTTCTTGATATCTCTCTTTGTCCTTATCTCCGCGCCTACTTTCAATAAGAGTCACACACCGTGCCACCTCTCCCAACTCCTCAGTCATATGTGCAAGCGTATAGTATCTTCCCTCTCTGTCTTTTGGAAGCCAATCTCTTTCTACTAAGAACTCTTCAACCTCCTTTTGAGCTTCTAGTAACGTCTTAGAAAAAACCATAAAAAAAAGAAAAAAAGGAACTATTTAAGCCTTTATCTTCATACCTTTCCAGGCTGTGTCAAAAAGCTCAGATAGTGCAGATGCAAAGAAGGGCGTATTTACCCAGATACCAACATCATAGGTGGGATGAACATCTGAGTCATTCATTACCATGAACATGACCTCTTTTCCATCCACAACACAGAAGCGTGCCTTGCTGGTTGTGTTTCGAACTTCGGCAACACCCTTTATGTCTTTCACAGCATCATCTGTCTCCTTTGTCAATGGTGCAGCAATTCTAATATTTACACCGCGTTTCTTGATCTGCTCAAAAACAGGTTTTAACCCTTCCACCTTTCGCAAAAGTCCTTGTGATGTTGTCATAATAATCACCGAGTTCTCTGCATTCCTGATGGTGAGCTCAAGATGGTTGTAAAGATTATGTCTTCCCTTTAAGCTTCCGCTCAGGTCAGAAGGTTCTACCAATTCAACCCCTTGCGTGTGCAAACTATTTAGCTCTTCCACAACTTCCCCGCTTTTTAGGCTCGAAAGTCTTTTTATCTTTTCATCAGCGTCTGATTTGACATTCTTCTTAACTCGTTCTAAGACCTCTTTGGGAGGCACCGAGATATACTTGATAGGCTTGCCTAACTTCATTACAACAAAGCCCTTTTTTTCAAGACTTTCCAACACATCATAGCTTCGGCTCCGTGGCACGTTAGCAATATCAGAAAGTTCCCCCGCAGTACTAACCCCTCTTGACAGCAATGCTGTCCAGATCTTTACTTCATACAAGTTTAGAGAGAAGTATCGACGCAACTTGCTTAAGAATTCTTCTTTCACGATCATTCTCTACCTCCAAAAAGTAGGATTTTTTACTTCACCCCTTTTTACTCACTATTTTGTATAACTACTATTTATATGTTACGATTTTTCACAATCCAGTGATAGTAGTTTTCCACACTAATTCGTCGGAAAAAGTGGTGATTACATCCTTAATTTTTAACAATATAAAAAAGCTCGTTCTCAGTTTCCACAATCTGCCACTCCTTTTTTTCAAGAAGTCTTTCAAACCATTTCCTTTTAGATGCAGGAATAGGTTTCTTTCCTCCAAGACTCTTAGACGGAAAACTCACAACAAGCCATTCTGATTTTATTTTTGAAAGAAGAGACTTTACGCTTCCCTTCTGGACGGTTTCTAATGTGTCAACTGCCTTAAATAAAAAACAAAGATCTGTTTTTGGAAATTTTCCATTTTTTGTCAGATCAGCAGCATCACATTTTCCCTTTATTTTTACTTTCATAAAAAACTGATTTAACAGATCTGCATCCCTCTCTGTTAACTCGTATGCATAATACTCCGGATGACACCCAAGAAAACAGTAACTCACAGGATTTAATCCACACGCAAGATCAAGAATGCTCTTTGGCTTCCCTGTAATCTTAAAGATCTGTTCATACAGGAAAGGATACACCTTAACCCGTTCCTTTGTTGATCGATGTGCTTTCAGGATCCGAACAAAGTCGTTTACTTCTGCCGTTTCATCGAGTCTATTGATTAGTTCAGGAAGCTTTCGATAATCGTTCAATAAAAAAGCACCATACACCTCACGTAACTTAGAACGCACACTGCTCACAACAGCCTTATGGTTTCTATTCTTTGGATTCTTTATCTCCTCTTCAGTTAGCTTCCTCTCCTTAAGCTCTGCTGAAAGAAATCCTTCTACAAAAGCATCAGGCAACGACCGATACTCAACCTTCTTTTTAATCTCTTCTATGAGCTCCATCGTTTAATCGCCGCAATGCCGCCCAGGGCATCGATCTTTTTTGTTATGAGCGTAAGAATATGAACCTCTCCCTGTGACTGGCTTGTCTGTTTCAGAACCTGATCCAGCTCCTTATACTTCTCTTCCTGGCGCGCCTTCTGAATACATTCCGTTGTAACCAACACAACCTTTGCATTCCCCTGCTCAGCAGCCTCACGCACCTCCTGTAAACCATAGGCAAGCATACTCTTCGGAAGAGCAGCCAGTGCAGACTCAACAAGAGCCTCTTCTTTAGCTGTTTTATCCTTCTCCAACGCAGCCTTCAACTCAGGCCGCTTCATGATCTCCTTTACACCGCCTTCACCAAGATCAGAACAGCTCGTAGGAATAACCTTCTTCTTTACATCATCAGATAATACTTTCAGAACATAGTCCTTCCAGAACGCAGGACTTCCAAGAATAATTGTAGTGCTTTTATGCTTTTTATCATACTCACATACCTGTTTCACAATCTCCTGCCAGAAATCCTTCCCCTCTTTGCTCTCATAATCCTTCTTCTGCACACTCCCCTTCAACCGACTCAACAACTGAATACCCTTGCGTTCCAAAAGATAAAAAGCAGCTTCCTCCCGGTCAAACAGACAGATAAGAATCGTTCCCGCCTGCTTTGTAGCATCCTTCAACTGTTCAAGATGATACGGCAGCCAAGCCTCCTTCTTCACCCAGAGCTGATCCCCAATCTCAACACTAAAACTATGATGATCCCCCCTTGGAACATCGTCCGGCCCATCCACAATCGTTCCCAACACCTTTAGATTGCTCCCATACTCCTGAAACTCCACCTTCTCTACCTTCACAGTAAGCGTAACCGGCTTCCGCACAACATTCATATTCCTATCCCCCTCCTTCCCTATCTTAATCTTCCGCTCAGTCTTCCCTTTAACTCTGTCTTCAGGATCGATCAGATGACTCAGATACCAAAGATCATCACTGCTCTCAACCAGAAGCAGCCGTTCCTCCTGTTTCATATCCTTCTTTAAAATCTTCATATTCTAAGAGAATCAGCACTATTTAAAAGGTTTTAGAAGAAGAAAAGAAAAAATGTTGCTTAATTCAGTGTTCTATAAAATTCTACCCCCTCAATATCCATCTATACAGGCATTCCCCTACGTTAAGTACTCTCCAAATTCACATTCTTCACCTTCCTCACATATAACGCAATGGCCACTTTCTCCCCCAGAAAAAGTAGTTGCCTGTCCTCCTATATTTTCCTTTTGGCTATCTGCTACAGAGCCCCCTCCATACACCATAGTAAAGAGCGCCACAACAGCTACAACACCAACAATGCTTACTAATACTATTGAATTATCCATTTTTTATACCTCACACACTATTACTTACACACTATTATACTTATTAATGGGTGGTTCCCTTTATAAATTTTTTTTTGGGGGGGGGCGGATTCCAAAAGCTTTAAATACCTCCATCTCTATAAAATAGCATAACATAGGGGGTGAATACTACTATGGCAAAAAAATCTGGAAATCTAATAGGAAGCTGGGCCTTTCTGATAGGAGTGATCTTAGCTGTTATCCTGGGTGCTGTTGGAGCTATCTCTGCAAATTGGAGCTGGTCTCTCGTAGTCCTGGGTATTATCGTCGGATTACTCAATATTCAGTCGCATGAAGCCCATGAATTCATGGTGAGCGGAGCAATCCTTGTATTGGTCTCTTCTCTGGGAGCAAGCGTGTTGGCAGTGGAAGCATTAAGTAATATCTTAACAGCAATACTAACACTCTTTGTGCCAGCAACCATTATCGTGGCTTTAAAATCAGTCTTTGCTCTTGCAAGAAGCTGATATTTTTTTCTTTTTTTTTCAACAGTTAACTTTAAATACTACTGTTTGTGTAGATGACTATGCAGAAGCGAGCACAAAGCGCAGGGAGCAGTGCAGTTCTAGTTATAGTGATAGCCGCCCTTATCATCATCTACATCCTCTTTCTCCCGCCTGATGAGCGAGACAGATTATTAGAAGATTCACCAAGCCCAGGATCAGGTCCAAGCCCAGGTCCTGGAGGATATCCGCCAACCACCATACAAAATAACACCCTCCTCTTTGTAACACCCGGTGCCCTCACCCATCTTAAATATAATGAACGAGAACATGACCTTCCAAGCTTTCGCATTCTTACATCGACCAATGCAGGCATCCTGGAATCAGCAGAGTCTATCTTTGTAAAGAACTCTGCATTTGAAAAAACTTCAGACACGCTTACCTTTTCTCTAGATCCCGGACTCTCAGAAAATGTACAACTTTCCTTCAACATTAAAGATGCAGAAGGAAGACTTATTGTCTATCTGAATGGAGAACAGATCGTGGAAGATAAGTACTCTGTAGGCAGCCCCGCTCCTATTCAACTCCCTAGTGCGCTCTTAGAAGAAGAGAACGAACTCTTCTTTACAGTTTCAAGTCCTGGCTGGGCATTCTGGCTCATCCATCAATACCTCTTAACAAGCATCCAGGTCACAGCAGACCTTACAGATATCTCTCGTTCAGAAAGCACGCAAACCTTCTTTTTAAGCGATGAAGAGAAAACCTATATGGACGAGGCAACACTCTTCTTCTTCCCTGACTGTACCCTATCAGAAGCAGGCCCGCTCTCAATCAGTCTTAACGGAAGAAGAATCTTTTCAGCAGTAGCAGACTGCGGTGTCAGGAATCATATAGAACTAAATCCAACTGACTTAGTTGAAGGAGAAAACGAACTCGAATTTGTGAGTTATGCAGGCTCCTATCTCATCGACCAACTCTCGGTTAAAGTTGATCTGGAAGACGAGTTCAATCCTTTGTACACCTTTTACATGGATAGAACCTATTTTGTTGAAAAAGATTTGATCCGTGCCAGGTGTGGGGATGTCGACGGTAAATGTCCTGCAGACTGTGAAGCAGATGAAGACAAAGACTGTTGCTTTGATGAAGAAGAGTTCTGGTGCGATGTAGAACCCGAACGATTAGACGACCGTTGTGTCAGCTTTATAGATATAGAAGATGATTGCAACCGTTGTGCTGCAGGCTATGAAGATAAGCGAGGAAACCCTCCCGAACCCTGTGAAGATCTCTGTGGTGACGATACAGACGACGATTGTCCTGCAAGCTGCAGCGTCTTTTATGATAAGGACTGCTGTTACGAAGATACCGAAGATAACTTTTGGTGTGATGACGTGCCTGCTGCAGGCCTTGGATCAGTTTGTGAAGAAGCAGTCTCTTCCACAGAATGCGATGACTGTCCTAATGGATATCGCGATGGAGACAGAAGCCGTCCCAAACCCTGTACAAATATAGAATCCGACTCTGAACTTGAAGAATATCTGGACATACCCTACGACGTCGATATCCGAATCAGATTCGGAGAAAGCAATATCAGAAAACGCTTCACACTATCTATTAACGGCATGGACGTCGCCTTTGACACCCGCGACATAGAAGTAAACAGAAACATTGATAGCTTTGTCAGAAGTGGAAGTAACAGCCTTGAAATCATTCCAGACACAGATTTCACTATTTCTGAAATAGAAATAGAGCTCGACTACTCTTAGCGAAAAGCTTTTATATCTTCTTCTCGATTTTTAAAAGAAAGAGGTCGAGCTATGCCACCAAAAATACCCCCTGCCTTAATGAATAGCCTGAAAAGGAAAGCAGCACAAGGATTAAATGCTGCTAAAACCCATGTTGTTGATAAGGGAAAGGATCTTGGTGCAAAAGCAGTTGATAAGAGCAAGGAGCTAGGTGGAAAGGCAATTACAAAGACAAAAGACCTCGGCGTAACTGCTAAAGACAAACTCAAAACCAAATATGCTGATTACAAAGCATCCCGCACCCCTATTGCAGGACCCCGACCACCCTCTTCTGCCTATTCAGGACCTGGAGTTGCAGCAGCAGCCGCAACCGGTGCAGTAGCAGGAGCAACAATGGCAGGCGTCGCCTCCGGCGCCGGGAGAAGAAGAACCCCTCCCCCTTCACGAACACCCTTTGGGTACACTCCACGATCAGAAAGCAAAGGAAAGGGCGAAAGCAAAAAAAAGGGTGGTGGAGGAAGCAATTTCCCTTTTTTTGGAGGACACAAAGAACAGGGAGGAGGATTGGCGATTGGAATTGTAATCTTTCTTCTCAGTATCCATCTCTTTGACACCTTTGTATTAGGCATAAGTAGATTTCCCAGTTCAATGCTTCTTATTATCATCCTTTATATTATAGCCATCGCCCTAATTTGCAGAGTGCAGGGTTTATCGTTTGCACCTTGGCGCGATTCCTACTACTATTGGGTTGGATTGTTGTGCGTCCTTTTCCTACCTCTGGTTGTAAGCCTGCTCCGACCTTTCAGTAATCTGATCCCTGACTTTTTCTTTGGCCTATGGCCTTTTTTTCCTATTATGTTAGGTATATTTCTTTTTAGTGAATCCTCCTTTGATACAGGCATTTTTCATTGGGGGCGGCTCTATTACGAAGTTATTTTCTGGGTGATCTTCTTCATCCTTCTTCTCGGCCATATCGTAATTCCTACCCAACTCCAATCTGCACCTGTGGCAGTACTCGATCACGTGAAAGCACTTTGGGATATCGTCTGGGATTCAATAGTGCGGATGTATGAAAAGCTCATGTTCGGCTACGAGCAGAGCATAGCCTATGCCACAGGAAAATACTATCAGGGCACAGTAGAAAACCAAGGCGAACCGTTAGGTATCTATGTTGAAGAGTTCGAGCCTACAGAAGAGGAGATCATAGAAGGAACTCCGCTCTATGCTCTAGCGATCATCACAGGAAAAACACTGGAGGACCCCATCCACCTCAAAGCAAGCTGTGCAACAGATGATGGCATCGTTGGAACAACAAGTCCTACTGAACTGGAAATAGAATATGAAGTAGCAGATACGATCGAATGCCAAATTCCCTCACTTCCAAAAGGAAGACACCAACTTATTTTAACACTAACATTCAACTTTGAAACCTGGGGCTACTCTCCACTCACATTTGTTGATAAAGGTGCTTGGCGTGCAATGATGGCTGAGAAAAAAGATATTCTTCAGGAACTTCAGATTACCGACGACCCTACCATGACATATTCACCCGGTCCTGTCTCAATAGGTATGATGAAGATGAACCATCCCATTCCTGTAGAAGAGAATTCAAACCTGAGCTTTGGTGTCACCATAGGAAACGATTGGACAAATGGGGAAGTTGAACGTGTAGATAAAAACATCATCATGGTTCCCAAAGAGTTTGAACTATCAGATTGCTCACCAGCAAAAGAAACTTTTTTTGGGCATAAAGATCCAGAAACAGACGAAGAGGATCCTGCCTATAATTTCTATCTTCTTGAAAACCCTCATGTTGGAAGAACTTTCAAGACAAGCCATTGCAGATTAATACTTAAAGACAAAGATGCCTTGCTCGGCCTGGAACAAAAAGCGATCCGAAGCTTTATCGTACGAACAAGTTATCAGTACACAATGAAAGAAAGATCATCAGCGAGGGTAATAGGATGAAAAAAATCTTCTTGATCTTCTCAATCATTCTTCTTCTTTTTATCACAGCGTGCGGTCCCTACCCCGGCGGCTCATCAGACGAAGTTGTTTACTTTGAAGGAAGAGATGGATTGGAGATAGAGTTCATGGAAAATGCTCCTCCCGACACGATCTATGAAGGAACCGAACTCCCTGTCACACTCATGATACACAATAGAGGTGCGTTTGATCTTATTGGAAATGCGCGAGGCTTAATCACCCTTACCTTAGACCCTCTTTACTTTGTAGAAATAGCAGGCCCCGCAGATCAATGCAGAACAGATCTTAAACGAAGAGGAAAAGGACGCTACTTTATCGGCGGAGAAAAAGATGTGTGTGAAGTTGCGATTCTCCTTGCAAAAAACCTTTCCGGCCCCCGCCAAAAACCCGAATCACAGGTTTTTGTTAACCTCTGTTATCCCTATAAAACAACCTTTGTCGGTTCAATCTGTGTCGACTTTGATATCTATAACCAGGATCTTCGAAGACAGGTATGCGAAGCAGAGGATCAATCTTTTTCAGATCAAGGTGCACCCGTTGCAGTAACAGAAGTAAAAGTTGAAACCCTTCCAAGGGGAGGATTTGTTCAACCTAAATTTGTACTAACAATAGAAAACGTAGGATCGGGATCGTTGCTCTCTCCAATCGCAGAGGTTGATTTTGAAGATGCTTGCACCCTGCAAAATGTGTCCAGAGAAACCTGGAACCAGGTCTATGTTGATGGCTGGCTTTCCACAAAAAACCTTACCTGCACACCGAACCCTGTTCGTCTTAAAGACAACAGAGCACAAGTACGATGCCAGATCAAGGACATGGATTTAGACGAAAACTTTGAAACAATAGGAAACTACAACTATATATCTCCTCTTCAAATAAACCTCACCTATGTTTACAGTTCAAGCATTGCAAAAAACGTTGAGATCCAAAGAGATATTTATAGAGTAACACCTGCAAAAACAGAACGCCGCTGCAACAGCTACGAAGTAAAAGTTGGGGACACCTGCGAAGACAAATGTGTCTACTGTGCAAAAAATCCCGGAAGTCCAGACTGCGACACAAAAATCGACTCAAAAGCTTGGGGCTGCACCTGCGATGTTCAGGAATGTCTCGACAAAGAGAAAGAAGGACTCTGTGTCCAGAAATACTGTTCGTCTGGCTATTGCTGTATGAAACCCTTGGCACAACTCTTTACCTCAGTCCATGATCTTGACTACAACATCGTTCTTTCAGACAGCCTAGCAAACAGAGGACATGTAAAGAATGTTGATCCGGGTTCTGAACTTCGCTTAAATGCATGGAGCGACCTCAAGGACTACTGTAACCAGTACATAAAGAATAAAGACGGAGACATCGTTAAAGGAAAGGAAAACGATTTCAAAGAATGCGATCAGAATAAAACCGCAAAACTTGACTTCACATTCGAGGAACAAGGAGATTACACCTACATATTTGTTGCAGCAAACGATGAAGCAGGAAACTTCAAATCAGATCCCTTCACTGCAACTATTGAAGTAAATGAAGAAGTTGTCTTGAAGATTGAAGACGAATCAGAACTCCCTCAGGAGATCTACTTCTCGATAAAGAATCCTGCCTCGCCCCCTAATTGCGACTATACATACACAATTTCAGGTTATCCTGAAGAAACTGCACAAGGAAATCCAAGCTATGGCTATCTTACAAATCCTTTCTACTTTGAAGCTGTACATGGAGAATACACAATTGCTGTTAAGGAAATCTGTGCTGGAACACTAACTGCAGAAAAAACAATCCCCTTCGAGATAGATATCTTGGATCAGGACCTGGAAGTTCTTGATCCCTTCGACTACTCCTTAGCAACAGGAGACTGGGAAGGTATTCCAAACAGCGCAACCGGATCCTTCATAACAACAGCAAATCATAAATGTGAAGAAGGAGTTCCCTCAGGAGCTATTTCAAAAACACTCACAGACACAGAATTGCAGGATCTATTTTCAGGCGTTGATAGAGGAAGTATGCCGTCGGTGGATCAACAAAAAAGAGCAGCACAAGCACTTCTAAAGGAACTTTATGATCTGGCACTCGCTGCAACAAAAGCTACCTGCTAACAGAACACCATTCCGTAACCTTTATATACTGTATTCTCCCAGTTTTCCTCTATGAAAGGGATGTGGATCTTAGCAGCAACACTAACACTTCTTTTATCAGGCTGTTCAGGCATCTATAACAGCGGTCCAGAAACAGGTGATCGTCAATACTATTATGAGGGATTTGAAGGTGTAGTCATGGATTGGCAGCCAAATTCTCCTCCTCACACCCTCTACTACTATTCTGATGGAGATAAATCAGACAACGCCTTTGATATCAGCGTTAAACTAATGAATAAAGGCGCTTCTCTCACACAAGGAGGCCTCTTTGTATCTGGCTACGATCCTGGCATGATCAAGGTCGAAGGCGTAGAGATAGATGAGTTTAGCTTTGCAGACTGCTCCTTTGATCTAGAAAGCATCGGAGGAGGCATGCAAGGTAGATTCGACTGCTTCTTTCTCTCTGGTTCAAAAAAAGGAAGTGACTGGGATTTAGGCTTTGATTTCGGAGACATGTGTGAAGATTTCGGCTGGGACTGTGATCTCTGGGACGACCTCGACATTCGCTTTGGAAAAGATGGTGGAGACTGGGTCTTTGATCTGGACTATGACAGAGAAGGAATCAGCATCGACTATTTTAACCACGGGAAACTGCTCATTGGAACATTTGGCGTATTTCTCAACTTTGGACAGAACAATGGCCGAGAGTACTATCTTGAGGGGGACACCTATACTTATCCTGGTGGAGGCACCGATTTTATCGATTGGGAAGCCTATGTCAAATCTTGGCCGCTCGGTCTAGACGAAACAGACCAAACCTTCCTAGTCACAAACTGTTATCTCTACACAACCTATGCATCTCCCCAAATCTGCATCGATCCAGCTCCTTATTCAGAGACAGAAAAGGTCTGCAGGCCCGGAATCCAATCCTGGAAGAGCAATGGAGCTCCTGTCACCATCAACGTTCTGGAACAGGAAAATACCCCAAGAAAGATCTTTTTCACAATGGAGATCTCAAATACAGGAACAGGAGATATCTTTCATCCTGCTTCTCTTGGCAGATGCTCACCCTATTTCCCGGGCAGAGTCACCTCAAAAGACCTCGACGTGGTCTGGATCGGCGATATCCGTCTCAGCGGAGACCCCGAACGTCTGAAATGCACTCCTGACTACGAAGTGCGGCTTCAGGACGGCAGAGGAACCTTTACCTGTGAATATGATGTAAAATATGCAACAGCAAAGTCTGCCTATGAAGCCCCTATTGTCATCGAGCTCTGGTATGGCTACCGAGAAACCGATTATCGCTCAGTACGATTTAAACGAGTTAGTTAATTATTTAAAGGAGGAGAACTAAAATGATGATAATGAACAAAAAAATCTTTATGGTGTCCCTACTTGCAGCAGTTCTTTTTATTTCCGCCTGCACATCAGATACAGGAGATACGAGCCTGAACAAACCCTTTATAGGTGGAATAGTGGGTGTAAATATGAAATTTATGGAAGGTCAGCCTCCTGATGCCATTTTTGATAATGGGAAATTCCCTTTTACCGTTGGAATTCAACTCGAAAACTTTGGAGAGGATGATCTGATGCCTGTAAGTGAAAGCGATTGGGCTGAACTCTGCTTAATAGGAATCAATCCAAGCTTCTTTGGTATTGAGAGCGAAGATCTCTGTACAACTCTTAGTTCAGACCTTAGAGGAGCTCGAAAAAACTTTGATGGAACAATTCTTCCGGGAGATGCCATCTTTGAAGTATTCGGAGATGATCCTCCTCTTAACTACGAGCCAGACCTTCAGGGAAACACAGATATCACTATGAGAGCAGAGCTCTGCTACGACTACACAACAAAATCAACATCAGAAGTCTGCATCAAGGATGATGTTCTGGGAAATATCAATGATGATACCATCTGTATCCTTAACGAACAAAAAGATCCTCAGAACAGCGGGGGACCTGTACACGTATCAAGCCTTAGAGAAAATGCATTGGGCCAGAATAAAATCCAGGTAAGCTTTGTTATAGCGCATGTTGGCGGTGGAGAAATTTTTGACATCGACACAGATCATGAACCTAAATGTGATGATGACATAACAAACATCGACAGAAACAAGGTCTTTGTAGAAGTCAGCCTTCAAAGCGAATCTGATGCAACCATTACGAGTTGTAGCGGCCTTTCAGACATCACCTCAGGAACCGTAACACTCTACCAAGGAAGTCCTGCTCAGATCACCTGCGTAATTGAAGGAAACGTCGATGAGGACAAGATCTACACAGACATCTTCGAAGTTGACATGTCCTACAAGTATGGACAATACATCGAGAAAAACATCCTTATCCAGGATGTGAGCAGCGGAGACGAATAATTTTTTTTTCTTTTCTCTTATTTATTCTCTATTACTATCTCTGTAGTAGGAGTACAACCCTGATCTTACTCATTTTTCTCGTCCGCTAAAAGAATAATATTCGCAAGTAGCGCTTCAAGCTGAACAAACTCATCACTTCCTTCAACCATTCTAAACTCGCATTCACCACACGCTTTTGTCATGAAAAGCTTCAACCTATCATCTGCATCCATCTTCCAAACCTCTGACTGAATCTGCTTTATCACATCCATGCCACTTAAACCATGATTAAGAAGTGCATCAAGAAGAGCCTTCTTAGCCTCTGCAAAATTTCCCTTAAGACATTCTTCAAGAACCAGTCGAACCTCTTCAGGCCGTGCCATGCTTGCAATCTCAAAAACAGTTTCCTGACT
>NYYS01000051.1 GCA_002685855.1 Candidatus Woesearchaeota archaeon | reverse complement strand
CGATGGTGACAAGTACCGATGTGGAGATAAATTCTCCTGTGACATCACTTTTGATTCGGACAGGTACGTTTTGGGGGCCGAGCTGGGCGCTTTTTTTGGGGATCAGTCGCAGGGTGACCTTTTTGGTTTCGCCACTCGATATTGATCCGATGAAGGGGTCGGTTTCTACTATCCAACGGACATCGGCACTGGAGGGTTGTTCAAAGGCGTCGTTTGCACCGTTGTTTGTGATGCTGAGTGTGAACTCTGCGATTTCATCGATGTAGATCTCTGGCTTGATGGGTTCTGTCTCGACGGTGAATGATGCTGCCAGGACAGAGGGGACTAGTAGAAAGATTAGTGCTACTGTAATATAATGATGCAGTTTCATGTGTTGACCCTCCTCACTTGAACCTTATCCGAGGCTATTTATATAGTTTTCTATTGGAAAGGGGTGTTGGTAATGGGTTCAATTTTTTGAGAAAGGGATTTTTATGCTTTAGGGCTACTGCTGAAGAAAGGGTTGGACGTTTCAACCAAACCATCCTGTTTTTACTTTTAAAACATCGATTTTTAGCTGTTCTCCTTTATAATCCACTAAGAGTGTAGAACCCTGAGATATTTTTACTTTTTCTTTATGTTTCATTTTTCCATTGACAACGGTTCCGTTTCTGCTGTGGTCCTCATAGGAGAGTGTTTTGTTTTCATAGGTAATTGTGCCATGTTTACGACTAATAATACTGAGTCGGGCACTGACATCGTTGTCGGAGGCTCTTCCGATAGTTATTGTGCCAAGCTCGAATTTACTTACAACGCTAACTGCTTCTCTTTCTTTAAATTTACGAGTTATTACCAACTTGATGTATTCTGCCATAGGACTTTTTTTGAATTCTTTTGTATAAAAGGCTTTCTGTTTTGTATGATGCAATGGGATCTATCCAAAAGATATAAAAACCGAATGGGGTATCGGAGGGAAAGGGGGTGGTGGTCTAGCTTGGATAGAGTCTTTTAGGGCTTTTGAGCACCTATGATTCACGCTCGGGGAGCGTGAGATCGGGAGTTCGAATCTCCCCCACCCCACTTTTTTTTAAGAAAGGTATTTAAAGGAGTTTTTCTGAAGGGTTTTGGGAAGATGGGGAAAGGATATCTTTTGTTTGTTGTATTGTTGTTAGTTCCTGTAGTGAGTGGTACGCTTGTTGTTGAACAGGATCTGAATGAGCTTATAGGTCGTTCGGATCAGATCTTGGAAGGAAGGGTTGTTGGGAAGGATAGTTTTTGGGAGGAGGGGCGGTTGATGACCCAGTATCTTTTTGTGCCTGATGAGGTGCTGTTTGGGAGTTCTGCTTCTACTAGGTTTGTGAGTTTTGGGGGGATTGATGAGGATTCGCATCTGGGGCAGTATGTGCCGGGGAGTCCTCATTTTGAGTTGGGGGAGGAGGCGTTGCTGTTTCTTGAGGAGGCTGAGCAGAGGCAGTGGGTGACTGGCTTTAGTCAGGGGCATTTTGTTGTTGATGATGTTACTGGAGTTCGAATGGCGGTGCAACAGCTTGAGGGAGGGTTGTTGGCTTATGAGGGGATTGAGGTGGAGTATGATCTGTTGCAGATGAAAGTGTATTGTGCAAAGAAGGATAGAGGTTTTATTGAAGAGGTTGTTTGGAAGGTGGTGTGTGGATGAGGAGGGTGGTTGTACTTTTGGTTGTTCTTGTTCTGGTTGCTCCTTCGTTGTCTGGGTATGTTTTGATTAATCTTGATAATAGGAATACGCATTGGAAGTGGCCGACGTGGCCTGTGACGTTTTGGTTGAATATGGATGGGAGTGGAGATCTTAATAGTAGTGAGGTGAATCGGACGATTCAGGCAGGGTTTGATCGGTGGAAGAATGTGAGTACTGCGAATATTACGATTACGTTTTTAGGGAATACGTCGAATGCGACTACGGGGAATGATGGAAGTAATATTATCTATTTTACTGAGAGCTGGAGTGGGAGTGCTGGGACGATTGCGGTTACCACGATAACGTATAATACGATAACAGGGAATATTGTGGATGCGGATATTGCGTTTAATGAGGAGAATTTTCAGTTTAGTGGGAGTGGGGAGTCGGGAAAGATGGATGTTGAGTCGATTGGGACGCATGAGATTGGTCATTTTTTGGCTTTGGATCATAGTAATCTGGGGGTAACTGCTCCGTGGGGGAGGGGTTCTACCTCTGTTCCTACGATGTATCCGTTTGGGAGCACAGGTCAGGTTCATCTTCGGACACTGGAGCATGATGATCTTGCAGGGATTAGTGCGTTGAAGCCGAATAGTTCGTTTAGTACGTTGGGTACGATTCTTGGGAAGGTGAAGAGGAATGTTACGGATGGTATTCTTGGCGGGAGTGTTATCTTGTTTAATGGGACTACGCCTGTTGTGGGGACGTTGAGTGAGGCGGATGCGTTTACGAATGGGAGTTATAATATGACTGGGATTCCTCCAGGGAACTATACTGTGGGTGTTACGCCGTTGAGTGGGAATGGTGTTTCGAATTCGAATTTGAATGATTGGAGTGATCTGGAAACAGATTTTAGTAAGGAGTATCATGTGAGTTTTCGGGAGAGGTTGTATGCAAAGGTGTTGGAGATTGGGGGGAATTTGACGGAAAATGTTGATTTTGTGCAGGGGTTTACTGATGATAATAATTCGGCTCCGAGTGTTGTGCTTGTGGGTCCTGCAAATGGTTCGAGTCCGGAAGTTCCTCTGAATCTTACGTTTAATGTGACGGATGATTTGCAGTCTGTCATAGATTGTAATGTGAGTGTGAATGATACTGTGGTGAATGTGAGTGCTACGGTGAATGCGACGAATAATGTTACGTTGTATAATCTTTCGTTGTCATCTTATAATTGGAATGTGAGTTGTCTTGATTATTCTGAGAATCGGACGTCGACAGGGAGTGCTTCATTTACTGCTTTGAATACGAGTGTTTCTGTAGTTGCTAATCATCCTCAGAACAATTCGAATAGTTCTGTTAATTTGACTGAGTTTAATTATAGTTTGAGTGGGAGTTATAATGCGACGTGTGGTTTGTATGTTAATGGGGTGTTTTTTATTAATAGGAGTCATGGTGTGAATGCGACGTTTACGTATAGTGTTAATCTTACGAGGAGGGTGAATAATTGGAGTGTGAATTGTAGTGATACGAATGGGAATGAGAGTGGGTCGGGTGTGATGTTTTTTGTGTATGATAATGTTTCTCCGAGTTTGACGCAGTCTCTTCCGGCTAATGGTTCTGTTCAGGGGACGAGTGTGAGTTTTGTTTTTTTGGGTACGGATGAGTATGCGACGAAGTTGAATTGTAGTTTGAATCTGAGTGGGGTTGATAATGGGAGTGTGTTGGCTACGAATAGTAGTAATGTGACGATGGGTCGGACGTTGAGTGAGGGGAGTTATAATTGGAGTGTTGAGTGTAAGGATAGTGTGAATAACTCGAATAGGAGTGACAGCTATAGTTTTACTGTTGATGGGTCGGGTCCTGATATTAGTCATAATCTTTTGGCTAATATGACGAGTAGTAATCTTTCTATTTTGTTGCAGGTTAATACGACTGAGAATGGGAGTATTATCTATGATGTGAATAGTGAGGGGAATTCTACGGCGTGTACTGTGTGTAATACGACTTCTTTTCGTATTAACTTGAAGCGGTTGGGGAATCACAGTGTGTATATGTATGCGAATGATACGTATAATAATATGAATACGACAAATAGGAATTTTACGTTGATGCTGGATACGGATGGGGATGGGAATCCTGATGTGAATGAGACGGATGCTGATAATGATAGTATTTTGGATACTGTGGATAAGATTATTGGAAGTAGTTTTAATGTGAATGGTCCGGGCAGTGTTGGTGTGAGGATTAATGGGAGTACGAATGTTTCTCAGAATTTTTCAGGGTTGCAGAGTGTTAATATTACGAGTGGGGGGGTGACGGTTGTTGATGTTCCTATTAATTTTTCTGCGAGTGATAATTATTCGTTGAAGCTGGGGCAGTTGTTTATTTCTAATGCGAGTAATAGTACGCATGGGAGTGTGCTTGTTTCTGGGTTGGAGCTTCAGTCAGGTAGGAGTAAGAGTGTTCTTGTGACAAAGGTTGGAACGCAGAATGGGGTTTGTGTTGCTGATCGGGAGAATATTACTAATCTTTCGAATATTAGCAGCGGGTGTAGTGAGACGAATGAGACGCAGGTTGTTTGTAATGGGACTGCGCAGAGCGGGTATACGTGTACGAATGATTCTTTGTTTTCTAATTTTTATCGAGTGAGCGGATTGCTTCATAGTGGGTTGCTGCAGTTTTCTGTTTCTACGTCTTCGAGTACGAGTTCTTCTAGTTCGAGCAGTTCTTCGAGTTCAAGTTCTAGCAGTTCGAGTAGTTCTAGTGGGGGAGGGAGTAGTGGAGGGGGCGGCGGTCTTGGTTCGAGTTCAACTTCGAGTACGGGTGGGGGTACGGTTGTTGAGTATGAGCTGGTTGAGATCGAGGATGAAATTAATTTTTCTGTGGAGTTGAATGCGAGTATTCATGGTGTTGATCGTGTTGGGTTTGAGTTTAGTGAAAAGGTGAGTAGTTCTGTGCTTGTGAAGAAGGTGAATGATTTTCCGTATCGGTCAAAGAGTGTAATTCCGGGTGAATCGTATGTGTTGTTTCAGATTCTTCCTGATTCAGAGGTTGTTGATAGTTTAAAATTGGTGACGATTGGGTTTGGTGTTGAGAAGAGTTGGCTTGATAGTCAGGGGTTGGGGGAGAAGGATATTGTTCTTTATTTGTGGGATGCAGAGGAGAAGGTGTGGAAGGCTACTTCTACTAGTCCGGTTTCGAGTGGGGATGTTGTTGTGTATGAGGCTGTTAGTTCTGAGGTAGGGGTTTTTTCTGTTGTTGGTGTTGTACCTGTTGTTGTTGAGACTCCTACGGATGATGTGTATGAGACTGTTAGTTTTGATGAAGGGGTTGAGGAGGTTGTGGAGTCTGGTTTTAATTATTGGCTGCTTGTTTTGGCGGTTGTTGTTCTGTTGGGGATTGCGGTGTTTGGCTGGTGGGAAGGGAAGACGCATAGTCCTCCTGATGAGGAGCGGCCTAAGTTTTAGTTGTTTGATTGTATATTTTTTTGTTAAGAATTTGTTCAGTTATCTAATAAGATTTATGTTGAGACAACATATCAATACCTTTTTTGGCAATTATTGAAACTGTAGAAGTACCGCTGCTGAAGAAAAAATTACCTAAAATCTTCAAAGCACTCCTATTCCGAGCTAACCCAAAAAGGGCCCCCCCAAACAGAAGCTCCCCCAACAACCGCTAAAAGGCCATACCCTAAAGTTATAAAAACTCCCGTATACCCTATTACAGTAAAGCACAGGCAGAGAGAACCAACAACCGTGGGAGGATGGTTAGAAATAAATTTCTCTATTACATTCGTTCTTCCTTTTTCCAATGTGCGTACTGCTTCGAAAAGATCTTTAATGTCTCGTTTGTGCTTGTGGAAAAAATGTTTTAACATCCGTACCAGTTCTTTTTCCAATGTTTCAAGCTCCCTCATCTCATTCATAAATGACTTTATCTGTTTTGATGGAAGAACTTGGTTAACACCAAGATTTTTAGCCATCTCGAGGGGGATGTGAACTCTTAATCTTTCCATTCTTATTTGATATTCGCGCAGGTGGTGAATGATCGTTTCCATTTCAGACATTACTTCCCTAAGGAGGTCGTTTGGATTGGCCTTATAGTTAGAATATGAAATATCCAGAGCGGACATAATGAACTTATTCAGAAGAGTTGATGATATGGAGAACTTTCTTAAAGCTATACCTATCCGATAGAGATGCTCTGAGATGTCAGGATATACTGAATCAGGATCTTCTATCAACTTCTCGTTCATTAACTTCTTCAAGTGATAGTAGTGTCGTGCCAGCTCTTTCCTGCTTTCTTTCTGCGCTGATGTAAGATAGTCTTTTTTACCTCTCAGATCCCGGCATATGTAACTAGATATCTTATCTGATGCGTATTCAGCCATATTAGGTTAATAAAGATTCATATTTATATAGTTTTTCACAGGACTTTTTGGCTTAACACGTTTTTTACACTCTTGCACATAATCTGTGTTGTTGGCTGATTTTTTATGTAGGAAGAACTTTTGATTCGTGTCCGTCTTTTACAACGTGGAGTAGGTTGTCGACAAAGGATTCGATCTTTGTTTCGTGGCTTACGAGGATTATCTGGTGGGCGTTGAGTTCGTCGAGGAGTTCTCGCATTTTGTCGAGTTGTTCTGATGAGAATCCGTCTGTTGGTTCGTCGAGGATTAGGAGATCTTTTGTTTGTATTGTTGAGACGAAGTCGTTGATTACTTTGTTGAGGGCTAATCGGTAGGCAAGGGCGATGCTTGTTCGTTCTCCTCCGCTGAGGTGAAGGAAGGATGTTTCGTGGGTGTTCTGGATGATGTGGGGAGAGAAAGAATCGTCTAGGCGTACTGAGAGGAGGGAGTCTTCCATAAGGATTGAGAACCAGTTTTGGAAGAGTTGGTCGAATTCGGAATGGATTTTTAGAAGTACCTGTTTTTCGATGATGTAGAGGAGGTTGATGAAGAGTTTTTGTAGCCACTCTTCGAGTTCTGTGAGTGTTTGGAATTGTTTTTTGTGTTTTTGGATTTTTTTATGTTTTTCCTGTGTTTCTTTTATTTCTTTTTCTAAGGAGTCGATTCTTTCTTTTTGTTCTGTTGTTTTTATGAGGAGGGTTTTTTCTTTTTGGGAGTGTGTTTGTTCTTCTTGTTTTGTTTGTTGTATTGTTGTGATAAGGGTTTCTGATTGAGTGAGCTGTTTTTCTATTTGGGAAAGTTTTTCTTGCAGGGTTTTTGTTTGTTCCTGGATCTCTGTTTTTCTTTTTTCTATTTCTGGTTTTCGTTTTTCTTTATTTTTGACTTCTTGCTGGAGGGTTTTTTTCTGGAGGTAGGTTTTTAGGTTGGTTTGTGCTGTTGATTCTCGTTCTTCGAGGTTTTTTAGCAGGGTTGTTATCTGGGTGTTTGCTTGGGTGAGTTTTTCCATGTTGTTTTGGATTTTTTGGAGTGTTTCATCTTGTTTTGTACAGATGTGGTCTTTGTGTTGTTGTGAAATTGTTTGCTGGCAGGTGGGGCAGTTGTCGATGTTGAGGAGTTTGTTTTTGATATTGTCTGCGGTTTCTTTTTTTGATGTGAAGAACGCGGTTTTTTCCTGTATGGATCGTTGTTTTTCGTTGAGGTTTTTTATTTTCTCTTTTATTGCTGTTAGTTCTTGTTCAGGGGAGGTGAGTTGTTCTGTTATTTTGTGTTTGGCGAGAAATTCGTTGAGTTGGAGGGTTTCTTCGTTTAATAGGATGGTTTCTTTTTCGAGTGTTTTTTGTGTTCCTATGAGGGTTTCTTTTTCGAGGCGTGCTTTCTGGATATCCTGTTCTTGTTTTTCTAGTTCTTTGAGGGATTGTTTTAGTTTGGTTAGTTGTTGTTGGATGTTTTGGAGGGTTTCTTTGGTTTGGATGTTGGATTGTTTGAGTTCTTCTTCTTGTTGTTGTGCATTTTTGAGTTTTGTTTTGATTTCCTGTTCGTCTTCGAGTTTTGATTCGAGGATTGCGCGTTTTTGTCTGAGTTCTTTGAGATAGAGGGCAGTGTTGTTGCGGATTCGTTTGTATTTGTCGAGGCCGAAGACTCTTCTGAGGGTGTCGAGGCGTTCGTCTTCTGATTCGAGGAGGATCTGGAGCATCTCTTCCTGGGGGGTGTAGACTGTGTAGCGGAAGATGAGGGATTTATTTTTTGAGACGAGTTCGTCGGGGTAGCCTAAGAGTTGGAGGGTTTTGGCTTTGAGTTCGAGGGGGGTGGCGTCGAGTTTTGTGTTGTTGAGGATGAGGTGGCCTGCGGTTTGTTTGATGCCTGTGGCTGTTCGTTTGAGGGTTCGTTTGATGATGATCTCTTTGTTTTCTATTTTAAAGGCGAGTTCTACGCTTCCTTGGTTGCAGCCGTGTCTGAGGAGGGCGTTTCCTGAGAGGTGGCTGCGCATGACGCCGAAGATGGAGAATTCGATGGCGAGGAGGATGGTTGATTTGCCGGATCCGATGTCTCCGGAGAGGAGGAGAGAGCCTTCTGGGAAGTCGATTCTTTCTTTTGTATAGGATCTGATGTTGTTGAGTTCTATCCAGAGGAGCTGCATGAAAGGGTGAAGAAGGGGGTGTATTTAAGCTTGTTGAGAACAAAGATTTAAAAACAAGCATTATCTCCAGTATAGATATAGCCCCGTGGTGTAGTGGCCAATCATCCAAGCCTTTGGAGCTTGGGACCGCGGTTCGAAAGAGCTTTTTTCAAAAAACCTCGGAAAAAGAGAGGAGACATGCGCTTTCCTTTGGAAAGCTTAGTCACCTTATGAAAAAAGTTCTCGAAAGTCCGCGCGGGGCTACTTTTTTCTTTAGAAATTAAATAGGGACAAGCTGAAATCCCAGATGTCTACTATCAACACTTGGCAAAACAGGGTCACCAATGGCATGTCCTTTTCCTGTTGTTTCGGCAAAATAGAAGTTTTTACCTTTTCTTGTTAATCCGTGTCTATATCCGAAGTCTCCTACAACTCCTGCTATTGCGTGGCCGGGTTCTCTTGGTCGACGGTCATCGATATGAATATATGCACATTCGATTCCTCTTGCTCTTAGAAGAGAGAGGTAGAGGACGGTTGAGTCTTCGCAGTCTCCTGTTCTATCGTCGAGCGTCTGGACAGGGTGTTTTACTGTGTTACCTCCGACGACATCAAAGGAATAGTTAGGTCCCTGAACAAAGTTAAGGAGTCGTTGTGCCTCTTGTTTTGGTGTGTGGCCGCTGTCTGCTACGTTTAGTGCAATTCTTCTAATAACGGGATCACGGGGATCAACTGCATTTACTATATTTTCAACTGATTCATATTTTGTAGGCCTTTGAAATAGGGCTACGTTTGGTATAAGGAAAGAATATCCTCTTCTATTTGCTTGTATCTCTACTTCACTGTGCGAGAATCCTTTCATGATAAAGGGAATATGTTTATCTCTTGCATAGGTTAATGCAATGTATGCTGTATGATCGAGTTTTGTATTGATAGGAAGAGATATTCCTTCTAAATAGTTAAGGATTGCTTTGAATGCAAGAACGTTTTCTCTAAGTTTTTGATCACTAAATTTTTGAAGACCTAGGAATGCTGCTGCCTGTTCTTTTGTTTGGATAATAGTATGGCTGCTCCTATAGTCTGGGCTCATGATATATGCTCCGTAGTGTTGAAAGGCGAGTGCTTCGATGTTGCGTACGGTTGTTGGAAGGGTATCATTATGAACTGCATTAAGAATCTGGAATGTTCTTCGATCTATTTGGGGGTAGGGGACTTTTTGGAAGGGGATGTTGTGTTCTGCTTCAATATCAAGGAGGAGGGTTTCAAGGCCGTATTTGGTTTGGGGTCCAAGGAGGTTATCTCTTTGGAGACCAAGGATTCCCTGGATGTCTGATAAATTGGTTATTGTTCTGTTCTCAATTGGGATGGGATGGACGCCGTTGTTTTTTGGGGCATGTGGGTCGTAGTTTTTTGCGAGATAAAGAAGGCCACTTATACCCAAGGCCGAACCGCAGAGGGCTCCTCCAAAGAAGTATAGGAACTCTCTTCTTGTTGCAGGTGTTGCATTACGAAACCCTCTTTTAATTGTTTCACTGTCTATATGAACGGGTTTTTTTCTTAAAAGTTCTTCTATACGCTGTCTGATGTCCATGAATGTTGGGATAGGGGGGCATTTATTAATCTTATGGTTGTTTGACCACTATTTAGTGGTCAAATGGCTGGGTTGATTTGTTTACTATATGGATAAAAAAGAGAACGTTTGTTTTAGACTACTAATGCCAGGAGATAGCCCACGCCATAGGCCAATGAGGCTGCGATTCCTCCGAGGAGGGCGGTTTCGAGGCCGGCAACAAGGAGGTTTTTCTTGACGACTCTGCCTTTGATGAGGCCGACGATGAAGAGTGCGAGAAGGGTGAGAATGGATGCGATGAGAAAGGTGTTTTGAATGGCGGTGTTGAGAAAGTAGAGGAGGGCAAAGGGGATTAATGCGATGGATCCCATGAGGACGAAGGCGATGAAGGTGGAGAGGGCTGATTTTGTGGGGGAGCGTTTGTCTTTCTGGAGGCCGAGTTCGTCTACCATCATGGTGTCGAGCCAGACCTGTTCGTTTTTTGTAATGGTGTCAACAACTTTGGATAGAAGAGGTCCTTTGAATCCTTTATTTTGGAAGATTATGCGGATCTCTTTTCGTTCTTCTTCGGGGATCTCTTTGATCTCTTTTTTTTCGGTTTGGAGGAGCTGGTTGTAGTATTCGCGTTCTGATTTTACAGAGAGGTAGTTGGATACTGCCATGGAGAATCCGTCTGCGATGAGGTTGGCTGTACCAAGTATGAGTACTACGCCAGCCCCGAGGCTGGCGCCTGCCACTCCTGCAACGACTGCAAAGGTGGTTACTGCTCCGTCTATGCCGCCGTAGACAAAGTCGGGGAGGTAGAGGTTGAATCCTCGTACTTCGTGGTCGTGGATTGAGCAGAAGGGTTGTGCCATGGGTGTTTTTGTTTTGAGAAGTATAAAAAGGTGTCGGATGGTGTTGTGTTTGAGGTTATTGTTTTAGGAGGGGGTCGAGTTTTCCTTCTGCTTCGAGTTTGTAGAGGTCGTCGGAGCCTCCTATGTGTTTGTTGTCGATGAATATTTCAGGGACGGTTCTTCGGCCGGAGCGTTCTTCCATCTCTTTTGCTTTTTCGGGGTTGTTTTCGATGTTGTATTCTTTGTATTCTGCTCCTTTTTGCTTGAGGAGCTGTTTTGCGCGTGCACAGAAGGGGCAGAAGCTTTTTGTGTATATTTCAATTTTTGGCATTGTGAGTGAAGGATAGTATTTTATTTAAACGTATTCTTTAATATTCAACCGAAATTCATATAAAAGAATGGTTTTTATGGAGTTAGAGGTGAGGGAGAGGTATTGATGAAGCCAACTGTCTTAATCGTAGAGGATGATGCCCGTATTGCAGAGGCAGAACAACTTATTCTTAAAGATATGTATAGTGTTACATTGGCGCGTGATGGCGAGGAGGGGTTGAATCAGATCAAGGAGTTGAAGCCAGATATTGTTGTGCTGGATGTGATGATGCCGAAGATGAATGGTTTTGAGGTTTGTAAGCATGTTCGGGAAGATCCTGATCTTGCGGCAACAAAGATAATTATGGTTACGAGCAAGACTGCTGATAGGGATGAGGCAGATGGAATGAAGCTCGGAGCTGATGATTACATTATGAAACCGTTTGAAGCTGATGAACTTCTTCATGTTGTGAAGCAAGTGCTTATGCGATGAGTTATTTCTTGAGTCTAAGTGTTGATGTTATTCACAGGTTTAACACGTTTTTATCTACTGATGCAGGGACATTTTTTAAGGTTGGAATAGAGACGCTTTTCTTTTTTCTGATTACGTATATGATTACATCAGAGTATTTGCGTAATAAGAGTAAGCATCTTCGTTTGTTGCAGTGTGCGTTTGGTTTTTTTGCTGTGCAGAAGTTGGTGCTTACAGGGTTGTATGCATATGCAGTTTTTGGAGGGAGCGGATTTATTGAGAGGCATACGCTGATTATTCCTTCGCTTGTGAGTTTGGAGGTGTTGGGTTTAGTTATTTTGACGAACGGGTTTCTGTTTCCTCATTTGAAGAAGCAGTATCCTTTTGTGAAGCGAAAGGTTGTTCTTGAGTTGATTGCGGGACTGGTATTTATTTGTGTGATGCATCTGTTTTGGCTTTTTGATAGGGGAAGTATTCACTTTCAGCAGAGTGGAGAGTTTCTATTTCTTGAGGTTGTGAAGGTTGTGTTGTTGATGGTTCCTGTTTATTTTATGGTGAAGGATTCTTCTTTGTTTGGGAAGTATAGAATACATACGATTTTGGGTTTGTGTGTGTATGCTATTACGCCGTTTATTCATGTGATAAATATTGTGTTTTATATGAATCGGAATCCTGCGTTGGAGGTGTTGGCGCATCCGTTTCCTTTGATTTCTGTTTTGTTGTTTACACGGATTGTGTATTTGAAGTTGTCTGATAAGGCGCATTTGCGGGAGCAGTTGAGTGAGACTAAGGAGAAGTATGAGCATGAGAAGGAGTTGGGAAGGATGAAGGAGGAGTTTGTTTCTGTGATTAGTCATGAACTGCGTACGCCGTTGACGAGTATTAAGTTGTATAGTTCTCTTTTGAAGGATGGGAAGTTTGGGAAGCTGAAAAAGAAGCAGAGGGATCAGATGCTTATTATTGAGGATGAGGCTACTCGATTGGGGATGATGATTGATGATGTGCTTGGGCTTGCGAAGCTGGAGCAGAAGGGGGCTGCATTGTGTGTGGAAAAGGTTGGGTTGTATGATTTTGTGGAGCGCAATATTTTCAGGAATCTGGCAAAGAGGAAAAAGCTCAAGGTTAAGAATACAATTCCAAAGCGGATGAAGGTGTTGGTAGATGAGAAGCGGTTTCGGCACGTTGTTACGAATATTTTTTCAAATGCTGTGAAGTTTACTGATAAAGGGTCTGTAAGGTTTAGTACGAAGAAGATGGATAAGTGTTGGGAGCTTGTTATTAGGGATACAGGGAAGGGTATTCCGGAGGATGCAATTCCGAAATTGTTTGATAAGTTTTATCAGGCCGAGCATTATCTAACCCGGGTGCAGGGAGGATCTGGATTGGGGTTGAGTATTGCGAAGAAGGTTGTTGACTTGCACGGCGGGGATATTGTTGTTAAATCAAAGGAGGGAAAGGGCACGGTGTTTCGGATTCAGATTCCTTATAGGTTATAGGGTGATTGGATCTGGTGGGTTTAAAGGTTGTAGGAGAAGGAGGCAGAGGTGTTTGGTTGTTCAAAGAGAAAGAGATTGTTTCTGGGGTCGTTTTCTGGGTAGTCCTGGTGGATGCATCTGATTGAGGTGTCGAGGTATATTTTGAATCCGTGTGCTCTGCAGTCTTTGTAGAAGCCTGCGTCTTCGTTGCAGTTGTCTTCTCTTGTTATTGAGAAGTCGACTTTTTTGAGGACCTGTTTTGTTATGAGTGTGCATCCGAGTCCTGCTGCACCTATTTCCATGAGTTGGGGTTGTTCTACCTCTTTTTTTGTGAGGTGTCGTACGCTTTCCTGGTCAACGATGGCGTAGGCGATGGGAACGACTCTTTTTTTTCCGTCGAATTCAAGGATTCCAAGGTAGAGTCCGTTGATGATGTCTTTGTTGTGGTTGAGAAGTTTTTTTAATGCGTTTGGGGGGAGCATGATGTCGGTGTCGACAAAGAAGAGGTAGTCTGCATCTCTTTTGAGGGCTTCTTCTCTGACGCGTTTTCTTCCCTGAGAGATGTTCTGCATTGTGTTGGGGATGTGGGGGAGTTTTACGACGTCGAATCCTTTTTGTTTGAGTTCGTTTGCGTAATCGTCTGTTTTTGAGGTGTCGACGATGAAGATCTCTATTTCTGTGTTTTCGGGGATTTCAAGTTGTTTGAGGTGTGTGTAGAAGCGGTCTGCGCAGTATTTCTGGCCGTCGTAGGTTGGGAATCCGATGAGTATCTTGATCATGAAAGAAAAGAAGAAGGGAAAGGATTAAAACCTTTCTGTTTTGGGGTGAGTTTGTTGTCCTGACTGCCTTGAAGTAGGGCGTATTTTATGAAAATATTAATTTTTTATTCAGAAAATGAACTAACTTCACAAACCCTTATAAATACATCCTCACTCCACTTAATTATGGCAAGATTTGATCGTTCGAAAGACCGTAAAGGAAATAAAGATTTCAGAGATAGATCCCCTAATAAGCGCAAGAAAATCTTCGATGATGAACCTCGTAGAAGAAGAGAAACAGGCAGAGGCTCTACCCGGAGTGGAAGAGATCGTGGGGGTTTTCAGCTGACGAAGGCGCGGTGTGCTTCTTGTAGAATGGAATGTGAAGTTCCCTTCAAGCCAACTTTAAATAAACCTGTGTTTTGTAAAGACTGTTTTAAGAAAAAAGAGAATAGTGGTTCTGAGAAGCAGTCTTCCCGAGAACTAGATGCTATTAATGAAAAACTTGATAAGATCCTGCGGGCGTTAGGTATTTGAACTAATTATTACAAAAAAAGAAAAAAAAAGGATTAAAACTTCTCCTTTTTCCAGAGTTTTGTCTCAAGACTCCATTTTCCAGCACCATAACTTCCGAGTACGAGGAATGCTGCAAAGTAGAGGAGTGCGAGCTCTCCGCCGTTCAGGGCAGGTATCCAGCTTGTTCCCTGCCAGGCGTGGACGTAGATGAATGCTACTGCCATGGTTATTGCGGCCAGGGTTGCTGAGGGTCGTGTGAATAGTCCCAGGGTTATTGTTATTCCGGTAATGAGTTCTATGATACCTGCTGCACCCATTAGGGTGAAGAGTTCTACAGATGCTCCTCCTACTCCGCCTAAGAGTCCAAAGACTTTTTGGAGTCCGTGTTGGAGAAACATGAGTCCAACGAATATTCTAAAGATTGCATACCAACTTTCCTTATTTTGCTTGCACCATTCAAAACACATATGATCACCTCTGTTTTATTGGGTTGGTGGTGTTTTTAAGTGTATTGTTTAATGAGGGGGGAAAAGGAGGGGTTTAGAAGTCTTAGGAATAAAGTTTAATAGTTTATATCTGTATTTAGCATAACATTATTCCTCCTGTTGAATAGATGAAAACTTTAATCGAAGTATTTAAATAGAATATCCTTTATATAGGGGATATGGTGAATAAGGAGCTGGCTGATTGGATTAAATCAGAGGAAGCGCAAGGGTATTCTGAAAAACAATTAAGAGCGTATCTTCTTAAAAAAGGCCATGATTCAAAAGATATTGAAGATGCAATACTTTCGTTTAGTAAAAATGTGGCAACCACCCGGTTCTCATTACAAGAGGTATTTAAGCCAACTATTCAAAAATAGTTCTGTCAGTTCTTATCATGTAAAAGAAATAATCTTTTTTTTATAAATATCGGCATAAGTTTTTACATATACACTAGTATTATTAGTTTGTTCTTTTTAGATAGTGTATATCTTTGTTGCCTGTTCCTGTCCCCATAGAGATGGGGTCTGCTCCTGTGTAGAGTTTTATTGCTCCGATATAGTGTTCTGCTTCCGGGGGAAGAGGGTCTGTGGGTTTTAGATTTTTAAGAGGTGTTTTTTTCCAGCCTGGGAGGACGCGCATGATCTTGTAGCATTTTGAGAGTACTGTTTCGTTTGGAAGGGGTTGGCCTGCTTTGATGATGTCTCCTGTTTTATAGGTTCTTCCATCTGCTGTTAGCTCGCCTTCGGGGCTGTAGACGATGTAGGCTATGGTGATTCCTACGTTGTCGTAGTCGTCTCCTCTGTCAAGGGCATTGATTGCGAGGAGAGGTCCTTGTGCCTGGTTGACGCTGTGATGGACGACACAGTCAAAGAGTCCGGTAATGCGGGGTTTTTTTGTTGTTGCTCCTCTTTCTTTATGGTGGCGTGAGGAGGCGATTGCCATTGCTGCACTGATTGCATAGGTTCTTCCGTCTTTGTCTGTATAGGTTGATTCGAACATTGTTCCATTATCCCGTATTGATTCAAAGAATTTTTTCTGGATTGCGTCAAAGTCATCACATACATCTACGATGTCATCGAGTGTTTCAACGTTCCTCGATGAAAAGAAGTTTTGGGGAACATAGGCTGTCGGGTTTGGTCCTGCACCGACCTTTGAAGAGGGGAACTTGGCAACGTTAATTACTGCGGTTCCATATTTTGTGGGATTGTATCCTGCTGCTGCGATGAGTCCTGCTGCTGTTGTGTCTGCAGAGGTGCTTTTTCTCCAGCAGGTTCCTTCAGCGTTTGAGAGCATGCGTGCCTGGGATCCTTCGAGGAGAACCTTTTTTCCTTGTTCGAGTGTTTCATTAAGGAGCTGTGTAGAGTTGACTTGTTTGGGAAAGTCGCTGTTTGTGGTTACTGTTTTTTGGTAGAGATCGATGAGGAAGGATACTTTATCTTTTTCCCTGAGGAATTGGATGACATGATCGGGGATGCGTTTGAAGGATGTGTTGAGTTCTCTACAGCGATCAATGAGTTCTGATTCGGATATGCTGAGAGTGTGAAGGAGTCCCTCATAGGATCGCATGTCCTCAAGGAGGTAGCATGCCTGTTCTTTTTCCGAGAGATAGAGGTCGTTGAGGCGGAGTCCTTTTCTTGCGGCTTTTGAGGCATGGGAGGGTCCCATTCCCCGAAGTGTGGATGTGTTTTTTGGGTTTCCGATAAGGTCCATGAGTTTATGATAGGGTGTTACGATGTGTGCATTGCCTATGAAGAGTTTGTCGAGGGATATTCCTTCTTTTTGTAATGGCTGGATTTCGTCCGGCATAAAGGTGAGGGGATCAATCTCGCAGTTTTGCCCGATGAGACAGGTTTTGTCGGGTACGAGGATTGCTGAAGGGGTAAGGTGGAAGATGTATTCAACACCATTCAGGAAGACGGTATGGCCTGCATTCTCTCCGCCGTTTGCACGCATGATTAGTTGAATGAGAGGATGGTGTGCGACTGCGTCGATCAGTTTTCCTTTTCCTTCATCACCGTAAAAGGCTCCGACGATTGCGATAACGTCGTTGTTATGGATGATGGGGTGGAGGACTTCCTGTTCTGATGCGATTGCATAGCGTGCTTTGATGGGGAAATCTAGTTCGGGTATTCGAAGACAGGTTCTTAAATAGTCAGATGCTTCGAGGACTCTTTGATCAAGTTCAAGTGTTGGTTGTTCAGATGTTGCTGTTTTCATTTTTCGTTTTCTCTTTTATCTTCCTGGAGAATAGTTTGGGGCTTCTTCTATGATGTGAACATCGTGGGGGTGGGATTCTGTTTGTCCTGATTGTGTAATTCGATCGAAGTCTGCTTTTTGTTGGAGTTCTTCTATGTTTGCTGCACCAACTGCACCCATTCCGCTTCTGAGGCCGCCGAGATGCTGAACAATAGTTGCGTGGAGAGATCCTTTATAGGGGACGAGGGTGTCTACTCCTTCAGGAACAAGATCCTCCTCTTTTTCTGATTGGTTGTATCTATCTCGGGATCCTTTTGATTCACGCATTGCACTCATGGAGCCCATTCCTCTGAATTTTTTCCATTGTCTTCCCTGATAGTAGATGATGTCTTCGGGTGCTTCATCTGTTCCTGCAAAGAGTTTTCCCATCATGACAGAGTGGGCACCTGCTCCGATAGCAATGGGGATGTCACCTGAATAGCGTAGGCCTCCGTCTGCACAGACAGGGATATCGAATTGTCTTGCAAGTTCTGCACAGCAGTAGATTGCTGTTACTTGAGGGCGGCCGTACCCTGATACGACTCTTGTTGTGCAGATCGATCCTCCTCCCTGGCCTACTTTTATGCCGTCTGCACCAGCGTTTATTAGTCTTCTTGCGGATTCTGGTTGGGAGATGTTTCCGACAACAAGGTCTACTGAGTATTTTCTTTTTAGTTCTTCGACGGTTTGTATTGCTGATAGCGTGTCTGAATGTGCTGTGTCGATAACGATTACATCGACTCCTTTTTGTAGTAGGAGTTCACAACGTTCAAATGCGTCCTCACCTACACCTACAGCTGCTCCAACACGAAGGTTGCCTTTGTTGTCCACATTATATTTTTTGGCAGTTCCATCTTTGATTGCTTTAAGATCTTTATGTACATAGAGGCCGACAAGTTCGCCTGTTTTGTTGATGATGGGAATTGCTTTTTTGCTTTCCTTTTTCATGAGTTCGTAGGCTTTTTCAAAAGGTGTTCCTGTCGGTACTGTTATGAGATCTGTTTTCATGACTGCTTTTGCTGTGAGAGTGTAATCATCACAGAGGTCAAAGTCGTTTCCTGTCAGGATGCCTACAAGTTTCCTGTTTTCATCGAGTACTGGAAAGCTGTCGAAGTGAAAGTCTTTTCTGTGTTTCATCTGGAGTATCTGTTCTATTGTCATCTCTTCTTGTACGGTTATTGGTTTGTCCTTAAGGCCGTTCAGTGCGTTGAGTCTGTTTTTTACTCTTGCGACCTGTTTTGCCTGTTCTTTTTTTGAGAGGTTGCGATGAAGGATGCCGAGGCCGCCTTCCATTGCCAGGGCTATTGCCATTTGATATTCTGTTACTGTGTCCATTGCTGCTGATACAAGAGGAATTTTTAATGGGATGTTTCTTGAGAATTTCGATTCGAGGTTGACCTGTTGAGGTGGTACCCTTGAATAGCCTGTTTGTAGTCGTACGTCATCGAATGTGAGTGCTGTTCTTCCCATTTCCCTGAAAAACTCTTTTTTGGACATGTTTTCACCTGTTTTTATGCAACCTTTTTGAATTCTTCAACTGCTCTGTCGAGGTAGGTTTGTTCGAGTTGCCAGTTGTAGCAGGCTTTTCCGACTCCTTCTTGTCCGCGTTTGAATTGCCACATCTCTTCGGGGATGATGGGAGTGTCTGTATTTCTCCGAGTGTTGCTATCTCAAAGGGATCTTTTTTTTGTTCTGGTTGTTGGCTCACGACTTCCCCCATGGAATTCCGTAGTCAACCGCTATTAATAGTTTTCTATTTTGTCATCATTCTCAAGTGGATTCGTCATAGGTTGGTAATACAATTCTTTCGGAAGATATAAAAAGGATTGTTGGTAGTGTAGAGTTGATGAATTATGACTGGTGCTAGAAAAAAGGCAAAGAAGGTAAGAGGTACGAGGAAGAAAGGAGTTCATACCAAAGCAGGTATAACAGGAAAGAGATGTGTAAAGAAGAGGTGTGAATCGGGTGAGGGAAAGCGGTTTCTTCACGTGCTTGTTCTTGTTGTTGCGATTGGAGTATTGGTACTGCCGTTTCTTACGCAAAATAGTCTCTTCCTAGGAGAGCAGGGGAATATTGCGGGGAGAGCTTTTGAACCGGTGATTTCTGAGCTGTATCTGTTTGGGAATGATCTTTCGGATGCAAAGGAGAAGATGAAGGAGTATATTATGGAGAGTTCTGATCTTGATGTTGAAGAACAAGGGGTTTTTCTTTCTTTTGTGGAGTCTTCTGGGTTTGAACAGTTTCAGAAGGAGGGTGTTTTGCCTTCAGAGGATGGAAGGTTGTCGGGGGTTGAGGCTAGTATGAGTTGTTCTGCATGTTTGGGCGAGGAGGGGGTTGGTGGATGTAGTTCTGATTGTGGATGTCGTTGTTTTATGAGGGGAGAGGGGCAGAGCCTGTTCTTTGTTGTGAGCGAATAAAGGGAAAAGCTTTATAAATAAAGTGGCATTTCTGAGGGGTACAAGAGAGATCGGTTTCGGCTTATCTCTACTCGAGAAGAACAGGAGATTCTTCTTATAGGTGATTATATGGCACGAATGCATTCAAGAAAGAAAGGAGTATCTGGCTCTACAAAGCCAATTGAAAAAAAGGCGCCTACCTGGCTACAGTACAAGGGGAAGGAGGCGGAGCTTTTGGTTGTGAAGTATGCAAAGGAAGGAAAGAGTCCGAGCGTGATTGGAACATATCTTAGAGATGTGTATGGTATTCCTGATGTGAAACTCATTACAAAGAAGGCTGTTACCGAGATTCTTGCGGAACGGAAGTTGCTCAAGGAGATTCCAGAGGATCTGATGGCGTTGATCAAGAAGGCTGTTCTGATCAGAAAGCATATGGCAGTGAATCATAAGGATATGCCTGGGAAGCGTGGGCTTCAATTGACTGAGTCAAAGATTAATCGTCTTGCAAAGTATTACAAGCGGACAGGTAAGTTGGCTGTTAGTTGGAAGTATGATCCAGAACGGATTAAGTTGCAGGTAGAATAGGGTTTTTTCTTTTTTTTCATAATATTTATAAATATTGATTCTTTGGAATAGGTGAGGCCCTGTTTAAGCTTGAGCATTCCCACATACAGAATATCAATCATATCCACCATCAACTTTTAGAACACTTCCAGTAATATAACTTGCATCATCTGAAGCTAAAAACAAAATGGATTTCGCTATTTCTTCAGGTTCGGCAAATCTTTTTAGATAAATTTTCTCTGTTTCTTTATTAACAAAATCTTTTGTCAGGTCTTTGTTCATTTCCGTATCTACCCAGCCAGGAGCAACTGAATTAACTTGAATTTTTGGAGCAAGTTCTTTTGCTAAATCTCTGGTTAAGATTATTATTCCTGCTTTTGAAGCATCATAATCCATTGCTTCAGGACTAAAACTATTAATCCCATTTGTTGAAGAAATATTAATTATTTTTCCGTAATTATTTTCAACATTTGTTCAGAAGCATATTTACTACATAGAAATGTTCCTAGTAAATTAATATCCAGGGTTTGTTTCCATTGTTCAACAGTTCTTTTAAAAAAGGGAACATCAAAAACTATCCCTGCATTATTAACAAGAATGTCAATTTTTCCAAATGTTTTTATGGTTTTTTGGATCATTGCTTTTACTTCATTCTCTTTTGAGACATCACATTTAACAGCTATACTTTCTGAACCTATTTTTTTAATTTCATCAACCACAGAAAGTGCGTCTTTTTCAGAAGAAAAATAATTAACTACCACTTTTGCACCTTCTTTTGCAAAAAGTAATGCGGTTGATTTTCCAATCCCTCTACTCGCGCCTGTAATGATTGCGACTTTATTTTTAAGCTTCATACAGACAATATAAATTAATTGGTATTTATAACTTTTCCTATACCTCGTGGATTGAGCTTGAATTCAATACTTTTGAAAAGTTCTACTTGCTCTTTTGTTCGGCTTTGTTGGCAACTAAATCATCTAGATTGATTCCGTTAATATAGGTGGAAGATCCCTTATTGGAGAGGTTCATTTGAGTAACAAATAGTGCTAGTCCTTTTGCTTCAAATCCACAGTCCTCATATATGCGGATGGTTCCCCAGCCTCTGAGTCCGGGAATCTCTCCTTTATCTAACTTGTGACGTTCTCCTTTATATTCTATATATAGTCCGAACATGGGAATCAGGTGTTGGGAGCATAGTGTGGCTTTTTAATGTTTTGAAAATTTGTAAGAAGAATTGTACAACAAATATTAAAAGAAAAAAAAGTGAGCAGAAACTCTGCTCAAAAAGTAGAATTTATTCTTGCTCAGGTTCTGACTCTGCTTCCTGTGCTGCTTCCTGTTCAGGTTCTTGCTCGAGTTCGCTTCCTTTCTGGAGCAGGGTAATGTTTCGTGCCTGTTTTCCACGCTCTGTTTCTGCTGCATCAAAGGAAACACGATCATTATCTCTTAAAAATGTTCCTTCTGCTAGAGCTGAATGATGTACGAAATACTCTTCGCCATCATCTCCTTCAATGAATCCATATCCTTTATCTCTATTAAACCACTTAACTTTTCCTTCCATGTTGTTCATCCTCCTAGTACTCTATGTCAAAAGATCCTTGCAGATTTTTTGTTCTGAAGTTTAGAATCCTTGAGAATTCATAATCTTTGACGACTGAAGGTAGAAAACGCTTATCTCTTTATAAATATTTAGGTAAAAGAGGGCCTGAGAGGGCGATTTTTCAGGGTTTTGGGGGTGAATCCAAAAGCATAAAAAGGGGGGCTAAATTGATATTCTATGGCGTTTGAGGAGTTTAGAGAGGCTATTGATCGGGTTTCTGCTGTTTTTAGGAAGGTTCCCAAGGATAAAAAGGTTAAGCTGGTTACGAATTATGATGCTGATGGGATTAGTGCAGGAGCTATTCTTGCCCGGATGCTGGAGCGGGATGGCAGGAAGTATGATGTTGAGATTCTGGCTCAGTTGAAGGAGGATCTGATTGAGCGGATGGGAGGAGAGGAGTATGAGGTGTTCTTGTTTTCTGATTTTGGATCGGGGCAGCTCGAGGCATTGAATAGGTGTTTGAAGGGGAAGATTGTGTTTGTTATGGATCATCATGATATTCAGGGGGAGGCAGAGGAGTGGATTCACCAGCTTAATCCGCATTTATTCGGGATTGATGATGATAAGGCTATTTCTGGGAGTGGTGTGAGCTATCTTTTTGCAAAGGCTGTTGATGACAGAAATAGGGATATGGCGCATGTTGCGATTATTGGTGCTATTGGAGATGTGCAGGAGAATGATGGGTTTACAGGGTTGAATTGTGAGTTGTTGGCTGATGCTGTTGCAGGAGGGAGGATTGTTGTGGAGCGGGGTCCGCGGTTGTTTGGGTTGCAGACGCGTGATATTCATAAGTTACTGGAGTATGGGAGTGATTTGAAGATTCCGGGGGTTACAGGTAATGAGTCAGGAGCGGTTGCTTTTTTACAGGGGTTGGGGATTGATGTAAGGAATGGATGTGGGTTTCGGAAGTATGCAGATCTTTCAGTTGAGGAACGTGATCGGTTGATTGCTGGAATTGTTATGCGGCGGCAGAGGTTGGATAGGCCGGAGGATATTCTTACGAATGTGTATCGGATTGTTGGAGAGACGGGATTGTTTTCTGATGCAAAGGAGGTTAGTACGTTGTTGAATGCTTGTGGAAGGCTTGATCGTGGGGAGTTGGGGTTGGGTGTGTGTTTGAATGATGCAGTGAAGAAGCGGGAGGCCTTGGAACATATGAAGGATTATCGACGGATGATTGTGAAGGGGATTCAATGGTATCATCGGAATAAAAAAGGGGATCGTGTTTTGAGAGGGGATAATTATATGATTGTTAATGCAGGAAGTGATGTGTTGCATACGATTATTGGGACGATTATGAGTATTGTTTCAAAGTCAGGTGATTTTGAGGATGGTTTTTATCTTATGGGGCTTGCGCGGAATCCTGATGATGGGTTGACCAAGGTTTCTCTTCGGGTGACGGGGAATGATCCTTCGATTGATTTGAAGAGTATTGTTGTGGATCTTGTTGGTGTTACTGGCGGAGAAGCTGGGGGACACCAGTTTGCCTGTGGTGCAAATATTCCTGTTGATGTTGAGGATGAGTTTATTCGGTTGGCGGAGAAGAGGTTTGGAGAGCTTTGTGTTTTGAAGTAGTTTTCTGTTTAGAGTTTACGATGTTCTCATATTTGCAGATAATTCTATGTTGAAATATTCCAGAACAAGAATTAAAGGGCTTTGGCGTTATTTAACGGAATGTGTTTGCTTTCAAGATTTCTGCAAGAATTATAAATAAAGTTGCTGAATCCATTTCTCATGCCCTAATAATTGCATTTAAAGGAGAAGGAAAATATTCAAGTTCATATAATGTCTATACATATAGTATGATTCCATATTTGATAATAAGTGTTGTTCCAATAGTTGGATTTTTAGCAATAATCTATTCAATTATTCTGATGATTATTGGTCTTTCCAAGGTACATAATATTTCAAAAGGAAAAGCGGCTTTAGCTTGTTTGTTGCCTGCAGTTTTAATTAGTGGATTGTTGATTGGATTAGCACTTATGATACTCCTAAGAGGTTTCATATAGTTGAGCCAAAGCCCCGCTTGTTTTTAGCCCCCAACTCGTTCTTTTATAAAAATGGAAATTTTATTGAAACCAACACCAATTAAAAGAGCTTAAAAGGACAGATTCTCTTTTTCTGATTCTGGAATTGGAGAAGTATATACTCTAACTTTTTGTTCTAACCGCTTGTGTTGAACATCTAGTATGTATGATTGGGGCATCCTATAGGAACGTTTGAGGGTTTAAATAGGTTTCTAAAGGATGTGATTCTGGACTATTCTTCTCCGGCCGAAGGCCGCCTGAAACATAGAATATTTTCTGTAGTTAATTGTAGAATAAGAGAGGAATGACTTAGTGACTATACTTTATCGAAGATAAAGTTAGGAACGATTTAGTGACTATACTTTATCGAAGATAAAGTTAGGAACGATTTAGTGACT
>NYYS01000050.1 GCA_002685855.1 Candidatus Woesearchaeota archaeon | reverse complement strand
GTCCCAAGACCTTTCTCCTCCTTAACCTCAAGAATCGTTCCCTTACCCATACCCTCCACATCAATCTTCAAATGCTCTTCAAAATACCTCTGAGCCAACCCCGTCAAAACCATGAGTAACTCAGAAATACCCTGTCCAGAAACAGCCGACGTAGGAATAATTGCCAACTTTTTCGTATAATCATCCACACTATCAAACCGATCAGACTCAAGTTTAGTAAGATCAAAAATCTGCCCAACCAACTCATAAATCTTCGTCTGAATCAACTCCTTTGTCCGGGGAGACTGTGCTTCAATATCCTGAATAACAAACTCACTCGCCTTACGATACCCCGGAACAAGATCCAACTTATTCGCAGCAATAATAAAAGGAGTCTTATAACTCAAAAGAATCTCAATAGCCTCTTTAGTCTGAGCCTTTAATCCCTCATTTAAATCAACCACCAAGATAGCAATATCAGCCAGATTCCCACCACGCTTTCTCAAATTCGTAAAAGCAGCGTGTCCCGGCGTATCAATAAACAACAACCCAGGAATAGTTAAATCCATATTCAACGCCTCAAGAAGCTTCCCGCACTTCTTCTGTATCGTCTCCAACGGAATAATGCTCGCCCCAATCGCCTGCGTAATCCCTCCAGCCTCCCCTGCCACAATATTCGTACCCCTAATCCGATCCAGAATACTGCTCTTACCATGATCAACATGGCCTAATACAGACACAATAGGACTTCTTGTAGCCATATAGATGTAAACCATGCCCTTTTTTTAAATGCTTCTGTATCGAATTTTTCGAAAGATCTTCGGATTTTTATCAGAAACTCCTATTAAGAAGCCCTAAACGCATATACTATGAACCTGATCATTTCAGATCATGCTTTAAAAAGAATGCGCCAAAGAAGCATAACAAAGCAGGATATTAAGCATGTTTTAAGACACCCCTTAAAAATACTAAGTTCCTTTCAAGGAAGAAAACAAGCTGTGGGTCAGATAAATAGACGATCTATTAAAGTTGTCTATATTCAGACAGAAAGCTATATAAAGATTATTACAGTGGTATAACCAATGAAACTCGAATATGACAAAGAAGTGGACGCTGCATACATCTATCTAAAATTCCCTATAAAAGACCGCGAAGTTAAGAAAACTAAGCAGGTTCATGAAAACATCAATCTCGACTTTGATGCAAACGGTAAGCTCATCGGTGTTGAAATTCTTAATGCAACAAAAATACTAAATAAAGAAGATTTTCAAGTTGATAAACAGATGGTATAAAACAAATTATCTATTACTCATCCACAACCTTTTTAAGAAAACCCTCCTTTTTCTAACAATGCCCAGAACAATCCAGGAAGAAACAATCCACCTAATCCTCGACAAAGAAACAAAAATCTCAAAAAAACTCCCTGTATTCTATAATCCTGTAATGAAACTCAACAGAGACATCTCTGTCCTCCTCCTTTCAGCACTCAACAAAGAATCCATGAACATCCTTCTCCCACTCGCAGCATCAGGCATACGAGGTATGCGATTCCTAAAAGAACTCCCCCCAAAATCAATAAAACAAATCCACTTCAACGACTACATAGAATCCTATAAACAAAAACTCAAAAAGCAACTCAAAAAAAACAACCTCGAAAAAAACAAAAAAATCACAATCTCAAACAAAGATGCAAACCTCTTCCTCCTCGAAAACAGAGGAGCAGACTACATAGACATCGACCCATTCGGTCCACCCATCGCCTTCCTCGACACAGCAATCAAAGCACTCTCCCGAGACGGAATCCTCGCAGTAACCGCCACAGACACCGGAGCCCTTGCCGGAACATTCCCCACAACTTGCAAACGGAAATATTGGGCTACTCCCCTCCGCAACGAACTCATGCACGAAATCGGATTACGAATTCTTATACGAAGAGTCCAACTCATCGGAACTGCATACGACAAAGCACTTCTTCCTATCCTGTCCTATGCAAAAGACCATTACACGCGCGTATTCTTCCTCTGCAAAAAAGGAAAACAACAATGCGACACCCTAATCAGCAACCACACCACATTCCAGAATGCAGGCCCCCTTTGGACAGGCAACCTTTCCGACCAAAAACTCCTCAAAAAAATGTGCAAAATTGCCAAACAGAACAAAGAATTTCTCTCCCTCCTCCTCGCCGAATCCCAAATCAACACAATAGGCTTCTACGACACCCACAAAATCGTAAAAAAAGAAAAACTCAAAGACATTCCCAGAACAGAAGAGATATTCAAAGCACTCACCCAAAAAAAGTTCAAAGCATCAAGAACACACTTCTCACAATACGGAATAAAAACAACAGCATCAGAAAAAGAGTTTATCTCACTACTCAAGAATCTTTTAAAAAAGAAAAAAATCTAACCTCTCCGAACCTCTTCTGCAGCACGAACCTCCTCACAAAACCACTGTGGAATTTCCTGAATAATCCCTCCTTGAATACGATAGATACCCTTCCCTAACTTTGAACAATTAATTACCCTTGCTTTATACTCTTTTAGAACCGTATGCCCGATCTTATCTCCTAAGCTAAAAAGAAACCCTTTTGGAAATCTCCGAACACTTTCAAAGTGGATAAGTTGGGGATTTGAACACTTATAGATGATATCCTCATCATCTCTCCATTCAAAATACCTTTGTGCTATCTCGGGAGGAATCATTTCTATCATCTCGACAAGATAGTTCCATCTTTTAGACCCCCTGTTAAAACCCCCTGCATCTATCTTCCCTTCAAAAGAATGCCGCTTTAAATTAACTCGGAATACAAACGGTGCTTTTTTACCGTTATCATAAAACGTATCGCTGCTGAATCCTAAAATGCTGCCATCAGGACGAACATAATGATACTGAGTTCTTATCTTTTCTTTTTTTCTCATTGGTATCGCCGTCAATAATTAAAAAAAAGTACTATGCTACTTCAAAACAAAGCAACTTGGAATCCCCCAAAAACTATCCAATAGCCCTTCTAACATCAGTGACCTCAACCGAGTTCACACCAGAAATTTCTGAAATCTTTGTTTCAAGAGATTCTGTAGAGCCAATTGATTCATCCATTACAAAAATTATTTGTACTGCCTTAAGACCAAACGCAACAGGTTGTTCCTCACACTTGGTTTGAGTCTCATTACAAAACGCTTTTATCTCAGAAAGTGCTGCATTTTTAAGTGCTTCAAGATCAGTATCAGGGCTCTCAGGCATAATTTTTAATGTTACTACTGCATCTGCCATGTTTAGTTAGGTCCTGTAAATGAACATTCAGGACAGGTATATTTTGCTGCAATCTCTCTGCAATTTTTGCACCGAAGAATCTGGTGTTTTCCACACTGAGGGCAGGGAAATACCGCTCCTCCCTTGCTGTTTACAAGGGTGGTATTACAGGAAACGCACATTAATTGAGTGTTCATACCCTCCAGAAACTCTGCCCCTTTTATAAAGCTTTCTTCTCCAGAGTGGCTTTAATAAGCCCACAAAAGAGCGGTGCAGGCCTCAACAAGGAAGATTTCAGCTCAGGATGTCCTTGGGTCCCTACATAATACGGGTGGCCCTTCAATTCAATAAATTCGACAAGTCTTCCATTCTGAGAAGTGCCGCTGAACACAAGATCCTTTCCCTCAAACGCACGATGAAACTCAGGATTAACCTCAAACCGATGACGATGCCGCTCTGATGCTTTGTCCGACCGATAAATCGAAGTGGCCATCTGACTTCCAACAACAAGCTCTGTCTCATAGGCACCAAGACGCATAGTTCCACCCTTATTCTTTACTGAAAGCTGCTCAGGGAGAATATCAACAACAGGATGCTTTGTCTCATTAAACTCTGTGCTGTTCGCATCATCAAGACCACACACATTTCGTGCATACTCAACAACCATGACTTGAAGCCCTAAACAGATTCCCAAAAGTGGAATCTTGTGCATTCGACAAAAACGTGCAACAGCAATCTTTCCTTCAATACCACGTTTCCCAAAGCCCCCAGGGATAATAACTGCATCTACATCGTTTAACACAGAATCAATATCTTCTTCTTTTGATGTTTCTATCCACTTCAATGAAATTCGTGTCTTAAAATGTGCAGAACAATGATTTAATGCTTCGACAATACTTGCATAACTATCTTCCAGTCGGGTATACTTGCCACAAATTGCAATACAAATATCCTGAGTTGGTTCTTTTCGTTGTTGAACTAGTTTTTTCCAGTCTACAAGATCCGCAGAATAATTCGTCTTTAATTTTTTATTAATATTATCTAAAATACCCTGCTCATAAAATGTTACAGGCACTTCATAGATATCCTCCATATCCATACCGGATATCACTGCATCTTTATTGAGATTAGAGAAGAGCGCAATCTTCTCCTTAACAGACTCATCCAGATCCTCTCTGCATCTCCCAATAACAATATCGGGCTGAATACCCTTTTGCAGAAGAAGATTTACACTTTGTTGTGTGGGTTTTGATTTCTGTTCTTTTGTTCCTTTTGGAGTTGGAACATAGGTGAGATGAATAAAAAGCGAATCCTTTCTTTCCTCTTCGTGCTGAAGTTGCCGCGCAGCTTCAATATATAACTCATTTTCAATATCTCCCACAGTTCCTCCGATCTCAACCAACATCACGTCAGCCTCTTCCTTTTGTGCAATCTCTCTCCACCAGTCTTTAATGAGCTGAGTGACATGAGGAATAAACTGCACCGTCTTCCCGAGATAATCCCCTCTACGTTCCTTTTCACGTATTTTATGAAACACCTTTCCCATAGTAAGATTCCATTCACTCTTACACATAACTCCCAGAAACCGTTCATAATGTCCAAAATCCATATCCACCTCTCCTCCATCCTCAAGAACAAACACCTCTCCATGTTCAATAGGATTCATCGTTCCTGGATCAACATTCAAATATCCATCACACTTGATAGGAACAATCTTCTGGGTATTAAGAAGCTTACCAATAGAAGCCGATGCGACTCCCTTGCCTAATCCAGACAGAACACCTCCTGTAACAACAATCCATTTTGGCATAAATTAGTATTTTTCAGGTACTATTTAAAGATTTTTATCCTGTTGACCAATCAACCGCCCAAGCCACGTAAAATGTTGCTGTAGACGCTGAATCCGTCAAATCCAGGAATTGGAAGCATATTAAAAATAAATAAGAACATATTAATCTGCTTAACAAGAATAACCATCACCTTCTGAGTTGAACTCAACTTTTTGTGAACCTTTAGTACAAGCATACTTCCCAGCCATAGAATTAAATGAACCGCAGGACCAGCAAACGCAATAAGGCCAAACTCCAACGGCGTACCCGTCCCCCGAATGCTCACAAATCCCGGAACAAGAAGGAAAAAACCAAAATTAAAAACCTTTGAAGCAATCGCGAAAATCCCCAATAGAAAAGTAAAACTATTAGCATAAAATGCATGGAACGTAGCCTCCATCCCATACCCCATCGCCACAAATTTGTGAGCAAGCTCATGCAAAATCACACTCGGTGCCAATGCCGCTGTCGCATACCAAAAACTCTTCCAGTCAAACCCGTGCTTATAGGTCAATTCAGGATCTACCAAAACAGCGCGATGCCGGGGAAATACCACATCATGAAAAAGATACCCAAGAAACAAACTCATAACAGCAATATCAAACACCTCTAAAAATGAAATAACTCCCATCTATCCCACCACCTTCCGCACCCATTGAACAAGATACACCTTCAAATCAGTATTCTCAAACATATTTGTCCCATGCCCCGCATTCTGATAAACCTTCAACTCCTTCACTGCAGAGCTCGCCTCAAAAAGGTGCTGGCTTGACTCATAACTATACTGATCCTCATCTGAAACCACAATCAAAAGATTCCCTGTATACTCACTAACAAGGTGTTCACTCCGAATTCCCCGATACACCAAACCCGGGCTCAATGCACCCACTCCAATCACATCATCCTCTTTAGCCCCAAAATTAATAGCACTATTCGCCCCAATACTAGCCCCAATAATAACAAACTTCGAACTACCCGACTCTCGAAGAGCATTCTTTGCAGCTGCTACATCCCTCTGCATCGCAATAAAATTATCATCACTAAACTCCTTCCAATCCCCATCACTCTCACCATGCCCCCGAAAATCAATAGAAATAGTATTATACTCCTTCAGCAAACCCACAAACTCATCATAACTATGCCGATCCAGATTCAACTGATGGAGTAGAATAATGCCAACCTCAGACGGTGCAGCATAGTGGCTTGCAACAATTCCCATCCCATCCTCTGTCGAAAGAACAACCCTACTCACACCCACTTCTTCATTAACCATGCTCGTACCTTCTGGAACACCCTGCTCAACACCACACCCAATAACCAATAAACAGATCAGGATCAGATACCTCCTCATCTAACAGTTCAAAATCTCACCTTTTAAATAACTTTTGTCAAACATTCAATCTCTCCTCTATTCTGTCACCACCTCCAAGACGCAAAAACAGTAAACTTTATAAAAGAAAAGCATTCTCCACAAAGATGGCACCCCCCCTCGAAGGAAGAGTATTACTTGTAGAAGATGATCCTGCATTAGGTCCATTAATCAAAATGGCCTGCGACGACTTTGGCTACACAGCCGATCTCGCAACAACAGGAGATCAAGCACAAGCACTTCTCGAAAAAAACGATTTAGACACCTATTGTCTTGCATGGCTTGATCAAAACTTTCCAAGCTCCATACCTGCCTATGGTTCAGGAGCTTCAATCGCACGTCAGATTCGAACATTAGAGCAAGAAGCGAACGAATCAAATACAAACCGAACCCGATCGAATAGTACCGAACCAAACCCAACCAAAATCCAAAGAATGACCCTCGTTATCTCCTCAGGATATACCTCACATATAACAGAAGCAAGAACAGATACAAAAAACCTCAATGCAATCCTTCACATACCTAAACCTTTTCGTTTAGAAGCTCTTCAAAGCATTCTCAAAGGCACATACCAAGAACCACAACCATAATCATATAAGCCCCCTTCTACAGACAATCCTCACACATTAGGCCTCGTACTCCCGTTCACACCCTCAAACTAATCCTTCTTCTTACTCACATACAAATGAAACCCTGACCCTCTTCCAACATCCTCAACAGTCCCAAATATCTCCTCCATCCGATCCCGGATCGCCTTGCCTCCCTTCTGGTGCCGCGCAACAACCTGTAACGTGCCACCTGTATGAAGATGTTCGAAACTTTCGACAAGCATCTGAAACACTAACTTCCTCCCCGCAACATACGGAGGATTCAACAGAACACAATCAAACACTCCTTCAACACCAGAAAACAGATCACTCTTCACAACTTCCAGCTCAACACCATTCCTCTTCCCATTCAATCTACACAACTTCACAGCCCGCTCATTCACATCACTACACACCACAGAATATCCGCCTCGCTTCGCAACCACAATCCCAACAACACCATACCCACAACCCAAGTCAAGCACTCTCCCTGAATCAGGAAGCCGCATATGAGTAAGAAGAACATCCGTCCCCCTATCAACCTTATCCTTTGCAAACACACCAGATCCTGTCTTAAAAGAAAACTCAACACCATCACGCGAATAACTAACTATTTTTGGACGAAGTAAACTCTTCTGCTTCTCATCAAAATAATGAGTCATGGTTCCATAATCCCCAAAAGACCATACGTTAAACGATCTGCAGCTTTTAGCAAGTCCTCATCATTACGCGCCTCAACAATAATACAATTACCCTCAGTAGAAATAAGAGTCCAGTCTCCCTTCTTCAAATATACAATAGCGGTAAAATCATTCGCATCAGCACAAGTCTTCACAGGATAACCCGCAATATCCTCCCGGGATTCAGTCGTTGCAGAATGGGTTTCAATATTTAACAAATTATTCTTTGTACCTATAATCTTGCTTATCTCAACCCCTGCAATCGCAACCTTCGCAGTAGCATCATCCGGATCAAGGGTAATAAACACCCTCCCTTCGGGAGGGAGCTCCAATATTTTCAAAGCAGAACCCGCCTCATAATTAATTTCTTCAAGATCCTTAGGGTGAAAATAGAATGGAATCGTACTCCTTTGATTACCTATCTGAACCTGTGTCATCCAGAAAGGCGCCTGCTCAACAAAACTAAAACCATTATACGAAGTCTCTGACTCCGCAGGCGAAGGCATTATCGCTTTCCCCACAAAAAAGAAAACAAAAAACAAAACAACTAACCCAGCAACACCAATAAGAAGATAGGTAGCAGAAACAGAATCCTCCTCAGATTCATCAAAACGATCAGATTCTTCCCCTTTCACATCTTGTGAAACAGAATCATCACTCTTCCCACCAAAATCTTCCTCGCCATCTATCCTCTCCCCCTCTGTTAGAGATGCAGTTTCTTCTTCCCCGCCTCCTCTTCTTCCCTCCTCACCTTTCATCCCTTTTTTATTAGGAACATCCCCAACCTTCCCCGACTTTTTCTTTTGAACTTTCTTCTTCACAGAACGTTTCCCTTTCTTTTTAGAATCCACATCAATATCTTCCTTATCTAATATCTCTTTTTCAACCATTCATAACACCAAAAACTTCATACAACAACCGATCTCTTAGAAGATAAAAATCACTACTGTTTCCCCTCAATCGGATACAACTATTATCCTCAACAATCCCTACCTCTTCAGACTCCTCAAAAAGAATAACCGGAATAGGATAGGTCGAGTTTAAACAATCACCAACAGGAAGCTGGTAAATCGGATCCTGTTTTGTAGTAACACTATACGAACTCTTCGGAAGATTCACCGAAAGATCATACCGCACCTGATCAACACTTCTCAGAGTTCCTGAATTCGGATCAAAGGCATAAATAACCATCTGCGCATTATCAAATACATTTTTCACATATCCCTCAACACTAATATTCACGAGCCGTGTTGGAAAAAAATTAAATCCTCTCAGATACCCGTCTATCTCAACATAATAAATGCCATTAATCTTCTCGAATTTGTACTCCTTGTACTCTGAAATTTCCTTCTCACTTCCTGACTGAAACACACCAAATATCCCAATAACCATAAAAAAGATAAGAACAATACTCATCCAAAACCTGTTTCTCTTCTCCCGCTTCTGCTCTCTATCACGATGTGCCATATCCTAGGTTGAATCACACCCTATAAAAAGCTTTTCCCCACACACAAAACCTATTTAAATAACCCCCCTAACCGCAAAACCATGAGAAAAAAAGTCTACGGAAGCTACAGAGTCGACACCTGCCCCTTCTGCCAGAGCAGAGCCCTCACAAAAAACAGCCAGCAGATCCCTGTCTGCTCCCAACACAAAAACCAAGAAGCAACCGACCTTAAATGCGTCTGCGGAGAATGGCTCATGATCAAAGAAGGAAAATGGGGCGTCTTCGGACTCTGCCTCTCCTGTGGACCCGTCTCCTGGTCAAAACTCTGCGAACTCAACCCCAACGCCTTTCAACTAAAAAAAGAAACAAAAAAAGAAGACCAAAAAAAACAAAACGAATTCATCATACGATCAGACGACCCTCTCTACTTTGATTAACCAACACATCCACACAATAATCAGTTCCTTCTAAACACTCTATCCCTTACTTCAACCCTTCTCCCCTAATCTCCATCACATTAATCCTCCTTCCCACCTACAAACCGATCCTCCTTTATCCCAACAAGCTCCCCTTCCAACCGCAAAAAACCCTCAAGAACCAACTCACTCACAAGCGAACGCACATACTCCTTACTCCTTTCAACAACAACACTCAACTCGTCAAGAGAGATCTCCCCAACCTTCAACACCTCCCGAACAATCCTGCTCCTATACCACCTCTTTGAAAACTCAAACTTCGACTGCTTTCCCAAACTCTGAATCCCGGTAAACTTTGCAGTCAGCTGCAAACTCCCATAATCCATCAACGCATTATTCCATACCCTCGACCTTCCAATCGGAACTAATAGATCAGCCAACCTCTGCAGCTCTCCCTGAGAACAATTCTCCCGTAACGTAAACGTATGAATTAACACTCGTCGAACATTAGTATCCAGACACGCAACATCCTGATTATAAGCAAAACTACAAAGAGCAGAAGCAGTATACGGACCAATCCCCTTCAACTCAAGAAGACGGTCATACTTCCGAGGAAAAATCCCCCCAAAATCACGAATAATTTGCTGCGCAATCACACGAAGACCCAAACACCTTCTATTATAACCCAACCCCTGCCACTCCTTTAACAACAACGTAGTCTCAGCCTCTGCCAGATCCTGTAACAAAGGAAACACACTAAGAAAACGCTCATACTTAGGAATAACACGAGCAATCTGCGTCTGCTGAAGCATTGTCTCAGCAACAAGAATCTTATACGGATTTCTCGTCTTCCTCCAAGGAAGATCTCGTTCATTCTTCTCATACCATGCAAGAAGAAACTTCTGAAACGCCTGAATCGATTCCTCATCACCCTGAGGATAGACAGGAGCCTTATTGGTCAGAGTAGTCTGAGCCATACAAAGGCAAAGATTCCAAACTATATATGTATTATGCCCAAACCACGTAAAGCTTATAAATATAACACCCCCCACACATTCATGGTAGTGTCAGACAAAGAGGTAAAAAAACGATTCAAACTCCTCGCAAGTAAACAACCCGAAAAATACTATCCTGTTAAAATCCTAAAAAAAGAAGGATTCTCAAGAAAAAAATGTAGCTGCGGCACCCACTACTGGACAACCAATAACTCCCCGCAATGTGGAGACCCTGCCTGCAGCGGCGGATTCCGTTTTTTTCAGAAAAACCCTGCAAAAAAGAAACTCGACTACATAGGAGTATGGAAAGCCTTTGCAAAACACTTTGAAAAAAGAGGCTACACACCCATAAAACGCTACCCCGTCGTAGCACGATGGCGCGCAGACACAGAATTCGTACAAGCAAGCATCTACGACTTCCAACCCTACGTTGTATCAGGAGAAGTAGAACCCCCTGCAAACCCCCTCGTCGTCCCCCAATTCTCACTCAGATTCAACGACATCGACAACGTCGGCATCACAGGAGCCCACTACACCGGCTTTGTCATGATCGGACAACACGCATTCATGCCACCTGAAAAATGGGACCAGGAAAAATACTTTGAAGACATACACTCCTGGCTCAACAAAGGACTTGGCCTTCCAAACAACGAAATAACCTACCACGAAGATGCCTGGGCAGGAGGAGGAAACTTCGGACCCTGCATGGAATTCTTTTCACGAGGATTAGAACTCGGAAACCAGGTCTACATGCTCTACGAACAAACACCCAAAGGAGACAAACCCCTCAACCTTAAAATCCTCGACATGGGAATGGGACACGAACGAAACGCCTGGTTCACCCAAGCCACATCAACAAGCTACGAAACCACCTTCCCAACAGTCTGCAAAAAACTCAAAAAAATCACAGGAATAAAGGTAGACGAACCCCTCATAAAACGCTTCCTCCCCTACGCATCCTACCTCAACATCGACGAAATCGAAGACCACGATGCAACCTGGAAGATGGTAGCCAAAAAAACAGAAACAGATGTACCTACATTAAAAGAAGCAATCCTTCCCCTCGCATCCCTCTACTCCGTCGCAGAACACTCAAGAAGCCTTCTCGTCGCATTCACAGACGGAAAACTTCCCAGCAACGTAGGAGGAGGCTACAACCTCAGAACACTCTATCGAAGAGCCCAGGGATTCATAGACAAATACAACTGGAAAATAGAGATGGCAGATCTCACAACCTGGCACGCAGACTATATCAAACAACTCTTTCCAGAACTCAAAGAATCCCTCAACAACGTACAAAAAATCCTCGACATAGAACACCAAAAATACAAAAACGCAAAAAAAAGAAACAAACAACTCATCACACAATTCCTAAAAAAACCCTCCTCCTCAAACAAACTCGTACAACTCTACGATAGCCACGGAGTCACACCTGAAGAAGTCGTTGCAGAAGCAAAGAAAGAAAACAAAAAAATTACGCCACCAGAAAACTTTTACAGCATCCTTGCAGAACTTCACGAACAAAAAGAACAAAAAACAGCAACAAAAAAACAAGAAGAACTCCCCCTCAAAAACATACCTGAAACCAAAATACTCTACTACCAACACCACGACCTCCTCGAATTCCCTGCAAAAATCCTCAAAATAGTAAAAAAAGAATTTGTCGTCCTCGACAGAACAGCATTCTACCCCACAAGCGGAGGCCAACTCCACGACCTTGGCACACTTGGAGATGCAGACGTCATAGACGTCTTTAAACAAGCCAATCTCATCATACACAAAGTCAAAAACCTAAAAGCAAAAGAAGGCCAAACCATAAAAGGAAAAATCGATGCAGACAGAAGAATCCAGCTCGCACAACACCACACAGCCACACACATCATCAACGGTGCAGCCAAAAGAATTCTTGGCGACCACATCTGGCAGGCAGGAGCAGCAAAAACAGTAGAAAAATCCCGCATCGACATCACCCACTTTGATGCCCTTACCGATGAAGAAATGAAAAAGATAGAACAACTATCAAACAAAATAGTCCACGAAAACAGAACAATCTACAAAACACTCCTCCCCAGAAATCAAGCAGAATCAAAATACGGCTTTCGCCTCTACCAGGGAGGAGTCGTACCCGGAAACAAGATCCGCGTCGTCGACATAACAAACTTCGATGTAGAAGCCTGCGGAGGAACCCACCTCGACCTCACAGGAGACGTCGGAGAAATCAAACTCCTAAAAAGCACAAAAGTACAAGACGGAATCGTCCGCATCGAATTTAAAGCAGGAAAAGCAGCAAAAAAAGAAGAAGAACAAACAGGAAACACCCTCCAACAAACAGCTAAACTCCTCGACTGCAACCCCAACCAGATACCTGGAAGAGCAAACGAACTCTTCACCCTTTGGAAACAGATCGTAAAAAAGAAAAAACAAATCCCCTTCAAACTCACAACAACAGACACCTTCAACGGAGACCCCTTAACAGAAGCAGCACGCATCCTTCGAACCCAGAAAGAACACGTCCCCAACGTTATCCAACGATTTCTTAAAGATATAGAAAAGAACTAATGCTTCTCAACCATTTGACGAATATATGCTTCAATATCGGGATGAGATAAATGATCATTATGCACATAGATTATCATCATATGATTGCTTAATAAAATAAGATCACTATACACTGTTCCCTCACTAAAATGAAGAACAGCAAGAACAAGAAACGAAATAGTTGTCCCAAAAACACCCGAAACCATAATCAAGTAGGTAGAAAGATTCGTAAGAAAAGGAATAGTTGCAAAAAAAGCAGCCAGAACCGAAGCATACAAAAGAACAAAGAACACAACTTTCAACGTCAAAAAAGTCCGGGCTGCAAGATACTTCTTGTCAAACGCCTCCTTCAAACCCTTTAACCTTTCCACATCATGTTTATTCTTAATCTTGATATTCTTTTCTAACACATCAATATAACTTTTAATCCGTGCAAACCGGTTCGGAATCATCGTAAAACTTTAACAACCAGACCAAGCAGAACCAATACGCCTCCAACAACAAGATAGCCAAGCCCATGATCAAAACGAGGAACAGTCTCAGTAAGATACGTAGCCAGCCCTACCAATGCAAAAATAAATCCCAACGCACAGATAAGAAACACAACCAACGTCTTAATCACCCTTGCCGTAACAATCTCTATCTTCTTCTGTGTTTCCTCGATCGTCTCCTCAACTTTCTCCTTTACACCTGCAAGAACACTTTTCATAGAATCACCCAAAAACACCTTTGAAACATCCTTAAAAAAACCTCTAAAACTCATTTTCTTCTCCTGAACAACCGTCCAATTGTTTTTCCTAAAACATAGCCTGAAACTGCAGCAACCGCAACACTCAGTATAGGGTTTTTCTTAATAAACCGTTCGGACTGCTCCTTCTTCTCAACAATCTCCTTTGGCACATCATACACATTAAGAGCCTTCTTTCCCTGTCCCAACTTGCTCGGTGCTTTTTTCTTTCCCTTCTTCAAAGTAGTCTTCTTTCCAGCCATACCAACCCTTGAGTCAACCTACTTTAAATATTTTGTGCAATCTGCTGTCCTTAGCCGATCAAGACACGTAAACCAACCATCGCTCTTCTTTCCGAAACACATATAAACGACCTATAAGAAATTCATCACCTTTAGTGAGGTGAAACCCCATTCACAATTTCAGAGAACACCATTGCAGAGAAAACTGCCCTTTTTGTAGAAAAAGGCACGACAAAAATTTTGTATCGGAATTCCACGGCTGGAAGCACTATATTGCCGGCACCTGTAATCACTGCAAAAAAGTATTCTACTTCGAAGGGGAGATGATGTCTCACATCAATTGGCAAACCCGTTTCTAAACCCTCTTCTTCAATTCCTTCCTAAACTCACTCTCAGTCTTCTTAATCGTTCGTAACAAATCTGCCTGATATTTCTTCCCCTTTGTCAACATCCGTCTTGACATCATACGGGCGTCCTTCTCAGTAATTTTATACTCTCTCATAAATTTCTTAATCTCCTTTTCCACCACATCCTTGGTTAAAAGAGTAACCCCTAAACCAAGAAGAAACGCCTTTCTTAATGTTTGTTTCGACATTCTATCACCTCATAAACGTCCGAATTAAAAAATAGGAAATCGCAAGTAAGATAAAAAGTGAAAAATATTTTAAAACAGGAATCCCCAGTACAAATCCATTATTAAAAGCATAAAGAAGACTCAAGCCAATAATCAATGAAGCAATCAAAATCGTTTGAGTGACCTGCGTAGTCGATCGCTCAACTTCAGTAGTCAACTCATTAATTTCCTTATGAATCTGCACAAGAAGAACATCCTTATGCTTAAGCTCCTTCATAAAACTATTTGCCTCACCAGGTATGTTAAATAAAAAGTTAGTAAGCTCCTTTGATTCCCTAAATAGAGACACAAGAGTCTTCTTAGGATTAAAATACTCCTTCAATAATCGCTTTGCAAACGGCCGCGCCTCATCCGCAATATTGAATCCAGGATAAAGATCCCTGCAAACCCCTTCAGTAGTCACAAAAGTCTTTGCCAAAACAACAAAATCCTTTGGAAAAACAATACTATTCTTTCTCGCAACCGAAAAACAATCAAGAATCATCTTTGAAAGAGAAATATGTTTAAGATCCAGCAAATAATACTTCCCCACATGCGCCTTAAGATCCTTCACAAACGCTTCCTTATCAATCTGTTCATCAGCAATATGCATCCGTAATAAACTATCTGCAACAGCTTCGGCTTTCCCTGCAATCAGATACACAAATAGCTGTGCCAACTCCTTTTTCATCTCAAGATCAACAACACCTGTAATCCCATAATCCAAAAGCGCAATCCCTTTCTTAGTCACAAGGATGTTCCCCGGATGCGGATCACCATGAAACCGTCCCTGAATAAAGATCTGCTCAAAAACCGTATTAACCAACAACTTTGCAACCCGCTTTTTATCACTCACCGAAGCCCGTTTCTTCCAATCAAGAAGCTTCTTCCCCTCAACAAACTCGGTTGTCAAAACCCGTTCATTCGTAAACTCCCAATACACCTTTGGAATCGTCAAAAGAGAATTCTTATTCTCCTTCCGAAACAGCTCAATACACCTCGCCTCATTCACATAATCAAGCTCTCTCTTTGTATACTCCTCAAACTCTTTAGCAATCAGAAGCGGATGAAACAGTTTAGGATGAAAACTCTTCTCAAGCAACTCAGCAAAATGAAGAACAATATCAATATCTGTTTCCACAACATCCTTTATCTCCGGCCGCATCACCTTTACCGCAACCTTTTTCCCTCTTTTAACACGAGCAATATGAACCTGTCCAATACTCGCACTCGCAACCGGCTTTGTCTGAAAACTCGAAAAAATCTTTTTCGATCCCTTACCAAAAGCAGAAACAAACACCCCCTCAACATCCCGCAAAGAAACAGGCTTCACCGAATCCTGCAACCTCTGAAGCTCCAACGTATACACACTCGGTAATAAATCAATTCGAACAGACAACAACTGACCCAGCTTAATCGCAGCACCCCCCACATCCTCCAACGTCTTCCGAACAGCAACAGGCTTTATCGTTCGCTTCGTAGCAAAGTGAACCTTCTTCCAACCCACCTTCTCAAGGACATACCCCAGCCCATTCCTAGTAATTGCCTTAAGAATATCCTGAAAACGCTGAATCTCCCTGAATCGATCCGGAATCGTAAACATACCCCTACACAGAAGAAGCTCTTTTTAAACTTTTTCACCTACTCCTCATCAACCTTCGTCGTCACTACAGGCCTATCCTTAACAATAAGAGAATGCTCTGCCTGAGACACGATCCCTCCTCCAACCTCGGGAAGCGGTGGAAACCCACGCAAACTCCCCTCCCTCAACATCTCCTGAAACGCTAGATTGACCCTTCCCTCTCCAAATATACCCACAAGCCACCGTTTAGCAAACGGAAGTCCATTAAACGAATTAATCTTTCCCAACACCCTCCTTGTAGTAACGCTCCTACTTCGATGCATACCTGTTTGCATAAACACCTCAGCATCTCCTGACTCATGAATCTTTCCACCGCCTGTAGTCGCAAACGGCTCAATCGCAATAGCCTGATTCTCCTCCAACTCAATCTTACTCTTAGTATCATAGTTAGGAATAGAAGGCTTTGTATGAACATCATAGTTCCCCAACCCATGCCCAGAAAGATTCCTTACAGGCTCAAACCCGTGGCTCTGAATAGCCTCCTCAATCTTCCTCCCAATCTGGCTTGTCACCACACCCGGCCGCACCTCCTTGATTGCCGCATTCAACGCATCTCGCGATGCCTGAACAAGCTCCTTCCACCCACCCAGATCAACACTCAACGCAGTATCTCCAATAAAACCCTCCACCTCAACACCCACATCCAGCTTCACACAATCCCCTTCCTTGTAGACAGCGTCATCATTAAACTTCGGACAATAATGAGCAGCAATCTCATTCCTGCTCGTCTGAGCAGGAAACCCAGGACTTCCCCCCAAATCCATAACCTTCTGCTCTGCAGCCTCAGAAACATCCAAAAGCTTCACGCCTGGCTTAATCATCTTCCCAGCAAACTTCAGTGCCTTTCCAGCAATCATTCCCGCCTTTCTTTGATGCACTTCTTCTTTAGAATCTAAGATCATAAAAAATAGGAAAGCCCTGACTATAAAGCTTTTGTGGTTTTTCAGAACTAATATACCAACGCAACAACCAACCGCTGAATCTGACTACATCGAATTCTATCCGGATCAGGCAACGCATTATTATCCCCTTTAAACACAAAATAAGCTCCCTCCTCATCAACATCCTTCCACGCCACCCGATGAATAATCGTATCCCCCTTCACCCTATAACTCACAATATCCCCTACCTCGATCCCTTCAGGACAAACAGGAACAACCTCAATAGCATTACTATCCTCCATCAACGTAGGAACCATGCTCCCTGTAGCCTTAAAACGAGCCCATTTAGCATCAGGAATCTCAAGAACAACACGATCCTTATAGATCCTAATCTGATCCTCTCCAAGATGATCCTGAGGCGCCTGAGGCTCCTTCAGCAAATACCCTATAGGATTAGGAAGAGCAAGCTCAGCAGTAAAACTACCAAGAAGAATACCAATCAACAAAAAACTCAATCCATAGACACTTCGATTCTTCATCCATTCACCAACACTATTCTAAAGTAGTAAACATTTCCAACCGAACTTTATATACTTACCGCTTTATAATAAACTTCTATACTGTAAAAAAAGAGAACTGCGGAGTTTAGTCCGCAGATCAGGCTGTTTTTTGGGGTAGATAGAAAAATTTTTCAGGGGCGGTGCCCCTGAATTGGGTGCGTAGCGGAGCTGGCGCACTCATTGTCCAAAACTTTGGGTAGCTGTAGCTCTGCGCGTTTAAAAAACTTTTGGAGGTGTTGAGTTATGGTGAATAAAGAGTTGGTGCGGAATGAGCATAGTGTGGGTCAGAATTGTTTTCATTTGACATGGACTCCTAAGTATCGTTATCCTTTGGGTCGTACGTCTGGTATGCGTAGGGTGTTGTGGAGGGGGATTTCGGATTCGGCGAAGCGGTGGGGGATTAAGGTTATTGAGCTTAGGGTTATGGAGGATCATGTGCATGTTTTTGTGCATATTCCTCCGACGATGAGTGTGAGTAAGTGTGTGCAGATTTTGAAGGGTGCAAGTAGTCATCAGATAAGGGAGTTTATGCCTCGTTTGAAGGGGTATAACGCCTTGTGGAGCAGAGGATACTTTTATCGAAGTGTGGGAGCAGTAACAGGAGCTGTAGTAGAGAACTATATTCGTAATAGCCAAGGGGACCATGCGTATTGGAAGCAAAAACCTTTAGCCAACCAGATTGGACTCACTCGCGCCAGCGAGTGAAGGAACCCTCGACTTCAGTCGAGGGAGGTCCAATCGTCTAAGTTTCCATATAG
>NYYS01000049.1 GCA_002685855.1 Candidatus Woesearchaeota archaeon | reverse complement strand
TAAAGTTTTGGATTTCTCAACCCCCATTTCCCCCACAATAAAGATTTTTTGCCACTTGAAAGTGGGGTTAAAATCAGTGAATAAAATAAAAAGATTTAAATGAGCATATAAGAAAAAAGAAGAAGAGACAGCATGAAACTCCTATTTTACAATATTGCACATGGTACAAACCCCAGCAGATCCTTTTTTTCACAAGTAAAACAGCTCCTGCCAGTAAAGAAAGATTGGACAACCACTCTTGTGGACGAAATTAAAGATATCCAGCCAAGCATCATCGCATTTGTAGAAGTCGATTCAGGTTCTCTTCGGGCAAGAGGCAAAAACCACCTTAAAGATATTGCTCAACAACTAGAGTATTCTTCAACCTTTTTCAGCAAATATCGAAATAGGCTTATCCGACGTCTCCCTATATTCAGAAAGCTAGGGGCAGCAGTCCTTCACACCAAAGATCTCGCCATCCAACCAACACCAATCTACTTTCGCAACGGCCATAAAAAGATGGCAATAAAATCCACCTTTGACTATCGGGCAGAACAAATTTCCCTCTACGTCCTCCATCTTTCTCTCCTTAAAAAAACAAGAAATAAACAATTACAAGAGTTCAAAACACTTCTCGAATCTGATGAAAACAAGAAGATAATCGTCGGCGACCTTAATCTCTTCAAAGGAGCCCAGGAACTCGATTCTTTCCTGGACCACACCAACCTCTCTATTCATACCAACAACCAACCTACCTTTCCAACTTGGAATCCTCACCTAAAACTCGACTACCTCATCTATTCAAAGGGAATCAGGATCACAGACTTCCAGCTTGAACCTATTCATCTCAGTGACCACCTTCCCTTTAGCTTCTCATTGGCTCTAACCCCTTCAACCGCCTAATAACCAACAACTACTTAAATGAACGCCTATTATAAACAATATGGCTCATAAGATCTGGACAACCCCCAATATCTTAACATTTTTCCGCTTCTTTCTTGTCCCTATCATCGTGGTTTTTGTCCTTCTTGACAAGCCCATAACGCTCTTTTTTGCAGGAATTCTCTTTATCATCGCCAGCATCACAGATTGGCTTGATGGCAAAATTGCTCGTGAATGGGGCGAGGAATCTACCTTAGGCATCTATCTCGACCCGCTTGTAGATAAAATTCTTGTCCATTCAATACTGATCGTCCTCTCCCTTATAGGCCTCTTGCCCTTCTGGCTAGTTATGATCCTCTTAGCAAGAGACATTATAACCAGTGCAATACGCTCCTACGTATCCCGACATAAGATCAGTGTCCGTGCAGTAAAATCTGGAAAACTTAAGATGCTCTTTCAGACCATAACCATATCTCTCGTCTTTATTGTGTCCTTTCTTGGTAAGATGGGCATAGCTCTTAACTATATGGATATCCTATTCATCCTGATCCAGATGTTTCTCATCACCACGATCGTCATAAGCTATATTGGCTTAGTTGACTTCTTCATAAAAAACAGAAAAATCCTTAAAAAAACCGCCCTTGAACGCTATTTCTAAGAAATATTTTTATACTCCGTCCTATTTTATCTGAAAATGGTGTGGTTTAAGGTATTTGGTTGGCAAGAAAATCCCCTAGATGTACGACCAAACTCCGAACTTATTGGTTTGGAAGGACAAGAAGAACAACTCAGAAATCATATCGATAAAGGAGAAGTTTGCTTTCTTAATGGTCTTACTGGCAGCGGCAAGAGTTCCCTTCTGAAACGCATGCAAGAAGAGATGACAGGTCATAAATTCATCTATCTGGATGCCCAAGATCTTCCACCAGGGTTCAATCTTGAAGAAGAATTAAAAAAGAAACGCAGCTTCTTTGACATGATCACCTTCAAAAAATTCCCTTCAAAAGAGCCTGTTCTCATCATCGACGAATTTCAGGACACAGACCCTGATCTTATCCTCGAAGCCAGAGGAAAATGGGAAAGTAGCTACGACCGAAAGATCAAGTCGATTATCGTTGCTCAAATCTCCCGTTCACTCAAGAATGTAACCGCCAGCTTCAAAGAGCGCCTGGGAAATCGTGTCATCCAGACCCGCACCCTTGACGATGAAGAGATGAAAGAGATTCTTCGCATTCGTCTTAATGCAAGAGGAAAGAACATCTACAATAAGCTCCACTCAGAAACCCTCAATCTCCTGGTGGCCTGTGCAGACGGAAACCCAAGAAGGCTTCTGGAATATACGGATTACATCTTCGATTTTCATCATCGCAAATTTGGAAAAAACAACCCGCTCATCACCAACAGAACCTATATGGTGAGCTATTGGGGGGCAAAAGAGATCCTCGGCCTCTATAGTGTCAACGTCAGCCAGTATAAATACCTTGAAAGTGAAAAGAAAAAACGAAACTATAAGAGCTTTGAACGCAAATTCAAGAAGAATGAACGAGAGCTCCTCCTCTACCTGCTTCCCAAACCCCTCTCCTACAAAGCCTTAGCAGCCAAATGCAAGATGACAGAACACCAAGTCAGGGCATTTGTAACCTCTCTACGGAAAAAAGGCGCCATCGTAGATGCAGGCACAAAGAACAGGAAAAAGATTTTGGCCGTCTCTAACCACGTCAAACGGCTTACTGTGAAGGTGTAATTCTCACTTAAAAGTAGTAAAGTTTATAAAGGGTCGCCTGATTCTCACATATATGACCTCTCGAATTAACCCTGATGAGATAGATTGGCAGAATCCAACCTATCAATCAGTCGCTTTATTGATCAGAGGAACACCTAATAACAGGACAGGCCAGAGAATTCTCTTTCATGAGAAAGACAACGGACATCCCGTAAGTCCTGGACTCTGCCTACCAGGAGGCGTTGCCAGTGACGGTGAAGAACCTCTCCAAACACTTTATAGGGAACTTTCTGAAGAATTTCGGGGACAGATAAAAAGCATCCTCCTTGACGCCATTACAAATCTTGAACAAGGAGGTCATCTGGAACATCTTATTAACTATGGACATTGCCCTCTCCAGAGAGGTATTGTCTCAAGAGTAACGCTCTATGATGCAAACCTCGACCTTGTTGGAAAAGGCGGACTTCTTCATACTATTGCATCAGCATACACACGAGGACCCCAACAGGGAAGATCTATTCTGGAATTCTATGAAGGAAAACTCCCCTCAGGAGAACCAATACTTCTCCCATCAGTTGTTCCCTATGCCGAAGAATTCCTCGATGAAAAAAGTGCAAGAAGATACCGATATGGGTTCGCAACAGGAGCAGTTACAACAAAACTCTTTGAAGGCGACCTTAGAGATCAACTCTCCCCTGGAAACAGCAACCCTGTCGCAATACCTCACGACCCCAAATTTGCAGTACACTTTTATGACTAACCTTTTACTTTTCTTATCTTATCTTCAATAAACTTAGCATTATAACACTGCTCCTTTAAACTACACGCATCACACTTCTTCTTCTGCATAAGGTGTGGCGGCGGTAGAGAATCAGAAAGAACGTTCTTCACCTGCCCAATAAGCTTCCGAATATGCACAACCAGAAAAGGACTCAACGTAACCGCCCGCTTCACATCACTATCAAGATAATGAATAAATCCCGTACTCACAGGCCTTTTCGCCAGCTTCAACAACAAAAGATAGGCACCAATCTGTGCCTCATGACCTGGCCACACACCCCGATGTGGAGCCTTTCCCGTCTTTAACTCGATCGGAATCCATTCTTCATCAAACAACTCAATCCGATCAACAATCCCCCGCAACCCCAACTCAGAATCACTCACTCTTTCCTCAACCAACAACTTTGGCGTAATACACTTCCACAATTCCTCTCCATACACCTCTTCTCGTTTCAAAAACCTGTGCAAGAGCTTCACCCGATCCTCGATCTGCGGAAGAAGATACCCCCAACTCCTCCGAAACACCTCTGCCAGATCCAGATCAAACAAACGAAGCTCACCACTATGACGAATCACCCCATTCCGAAGTGCAGTAGACGCAGGATCAGTAAACTTTTTTAGAAACACCGAATATTCCAAATACTCAGAAATCCCACAGACAATCGCCTCTTCATCCTCTGCCATACGCTCATGCACCTCATGACGTAAACTCCCCAACACAAGAGCAGGACTAGGCGGCTCCTCAAGCTTTAACACCTTCTGAAGAAACAACTTTCTCGGACAATACAAAAAACTGCTAAGGCTTGTGACAGAAAGCATGAGAAAGGAAATCTCTGCATCTATTTATAAGTATGGCTCCTAATTTCGGAAAATATTCAGAACCTTTTTATCTACAAATGAAATCCCAACCCTATGGCAACCCCCGACAACAGAGTACACATGGCCCCTGAAGAAGCACGCCCCATCCATCCAGAATGGGGGTTTCCCTATAATCGTATTGAACGATTTTGGCATAAAAAGAAGAGTGAAATTGCATGCTATCTCCTCGCATTTTCCATAGCGGCCTATCCTCTAGCATTTTTTGAAACGCACAGCAAGTTAAAAGTAGGAATCGACAGAGAAACGATTGAGATGGAAGCACGAGAAGATGGCGCACTTTCCTATTATGTACTGTGTCCTGCAAGAGAATGCGCATACTTTTTTTATAAGACAAATGAACTCAAAGAAAAATAGGGACGGAGCTTAACAAGAGGAGATCTCAACAGTATGACAACACTTAAAAATCTTCCAAAATTCTTCCTCTCATGCAAACCATCCGTGAACTCCTCAACAAAATCCGTTGGGATAAAAAAGAGAATCCGAAAGAGTACACTATAGGCTATCTTGATAGAGTGAAGAACAGGATCATAAAACTCCCCCTCGATGAACTTGAAGAACTAAAAACAGCAGACTTCTCCTTCACAATCTACGACGAACAAGGCCACAGCCACCAGATACCTTTTCATCGCATTAAGAGGGTATGGAAGAAGAACGTTCTTGTCTGGGAAAGAAAAGGCCTCTTCCTGGAATAATTCCTATTTATTCGAACATTCTTCGAAAAACCTGGCACAAGACATATATTTTAGTTCACACAACATTTAAATAATTCAGGTGAATCTAGATGACTATGGCAACCTTAACAGCAGTTATTCAAAAAGAAGATGACTTGTTTATAGCGACCTGTGCCGAGCTTGGTACAATATCTCAAGGTTCTACATTAGAAAAAGCCATAGCAAACCTCAAAGAAGCAACAGAACTCTATTTGGAGGAATTTCCTCAGAAGGCTCTGGATCTGCCTGTTTTACAGAACTTTGAGGTTGCTGAACGTGTCAAAGCTTAGGAAAATTTCTGGAAAAAAATGTGTAAAAGTTCTTTGTAATCGGTTTGGGTTTCATTATGTGCGACAAAAAGGAAGTCATAGTATACTTAAAAAGGAAACTCCACTGGGAGAAAGGGGAACAGTAGTACCAAACCATTCAGAACTCAAAATCGGAACACTTAAAGGCATTTTAAAATTAGCTGAAGTTGACGAAAAAGAATTTTCTATATTCCTCTAACCGCTGTATCTAACAGAAACACATATATATCCCCCCTCATCCTTCTCAAACCATGACACCAGAAGAGAAACTCGAACTCATAAAAAGAAACACCCTCGAAGTCGTCCAGGAAGACGAACTCCTCCAGCTTATTAAGGAAAAAGAGCATCCCGTCGCCTACATAGGCTATGCACCAACAGGACAGCTTCACATTGGCCATTTCTTTCCCCTCATGAAGGTCAAGGATTTCATAGAAGCAGGATTCAAGTTCACCTTCCTCATCGCAGACCTCCACGCATTTCTCGACGACATGAAATGCCCCTGGAACCTCCTCCAACACAGAACAGAATACTACAAAAAGGCAACAATGGCCATGCTCAAAGCAGTAGGTGTTGATACAACAAACATCACCTTTGTCCAAGGCTCAACCTTCCAACTCAAAAAGGAATACCAGCTCGACACCCTCCATCTCTGTGGTGAAGTCACAGTAAACAGAAGCAAACGAGCAGCATCAGAGGTAGTCCGCTTCAAAGAGGACCCCAAACTCGGCGGTTTTGTCTATCCACTCATGCAGATCCTGGATCCTATCTACCTCAATGCAGATGTCAGCTACGGAGGCGTCGACCAAAGAGGAATCTACATGCTAGGAAGAGAACTTCTTCCCAAACTCAAAGGAAGAACCCTGCTTTCAGTCTTCACACCCTTACTACCTGGACTATCCGGAGGAAAGATGTCAGCATCCGATGCAAGCTCCAAAATAGGAATCCTTGAATCAGAAGAAGAAGTACTAAAAAAAGCAAAAAAAGCCTTCTGCGAAGAAGGAGTAGTAGAAGAGAACGGCGTATTAGTATTCTTCAAACACGTCCTCTTTCCCCTCAAAAAAGAAACAATAACCATCGAACGCCCGGAAAAGTTTGGCGGTAACCTTACCTATGACTCCTATGAAGCCCTGGAAAAAGACTTTGCCGAAAAAAAGCTCCACCCCATGGACCTCAAAGCATGCCTAGCAAAAGAGGTAAACATCCTCCTTCAACCTGTACGCAAAGCATTTGAAGGATCAGATGTTGTGAAAAAGGCATACCCTGAATAAGGTCTGCACAGGATCTGCTTTGAACACCCATACCTGACTCTGCAGATCGTTCATCACAAAGTAGACCTGACGAACCGGTTTCCTGGACAAAGGAAGATCTTCAATGTGTGTGATCTCAACCTCTGCATCATACGCTTCTGTAAGAATACCTTCAAGAATCTCAACATCTCTTGGTTTTGATGGTGAAGGGGATGCGACTGAAGCAAAAAATACAGCATGTTCTTCAGGTGTGGCTGATCCACTAACTCCAATTCCTTTTTTTCGAAAAGGTGGTCCTCCTCCCCGTAGCTCCTTTTTATCAACAGGAGGAGAATTTACATCTAACGTTTCCAACATGCGCATCGGCGTCTTTACTCTGGGCTGTGGATCAGGCGCATACCGCTGAACCTCAAGCCCTTCAATCCGCAATTGGTCCATTAATCGTTCCAGGATTCAACAGAAAACAGTGATCATATTTAAATTATTATGAAATTAGAACCTAAATCTCCTTCTCCCCTACTCATCTATTCGAGTCTCTCCACCATCTGCATAGAAACCGCGCACTCCATCTCTATTAAAAACGATTGCAGCAGGTTCACCTTCGCCATATCGTGGTGTCATTCCAACGTCGATATCAAAGATCTTTCCAAAAAAGGAGGTAATTCTTTCATGAGGTGTATGACCCACAACTAAATAATCCACCCCCAATTCTTCGACTAAACCATCAACCTCGTTCTGACCTAACTCTTCAAAACGCCGTTCCCAAAAAATAGTGTCCCCGCGTATCAACTGTCGGTCTCCATACTTTATTTGTGTTCCCCCAAATACAGCCGTATCCGTAGACATATGTTTTGCAAACTCTCTTGTGAACTCCCTGATCTTCGAATGACTACCTGCATCTATAGGAACATCTGCATGAGTAAATAAGATTCTTTTATCATAAAACTGTGCAAGAAAGCAAGGTTGTAACCTGCGCATCCATCGTCCAACATCTCCTTCTCCCGACATTCTCTCCACATAGTTCTTGAATGCATCTTCTTCATCCGAACCAAACTCTTCAATAAATGTTACTCCCCCGTTCCAACCATGAAGGCTGCCTCCTCCACTCGCTCCCCTCTTAACATAAGCGGTATATCCAATATCTCTACTGTAAAAAAAGAGAACTGCGGAGTTTAGTCCGCAGATCAGGCTGTTTTTTGGGGTAGATAGAAAAATTTTTCAGGGG
>NYYS01000048.1 GCA_002685855.1 Candidatus Woesearchaeota archaeon | reverse complement strand
TTGTTTTTGTGAATTTTTTTCATAGTAGTATGATGCGAGGGACGTGATTCGAACACGCGCACCCACTAAGGGACAAGGCCCTCAACCTTACGCTCCAAATACATTGGACTTGCGCATTTAGTCAAAAAAAGAAGATTTTCACCTCTAATTTTTTGACCAGGCTCTGCCACCCTCGCAGTATCAAAACAAATAAATGGAAATTTCGAACAGGAATATTTTGAAGATCTTAAAATCCTTTCTCTTTGTTTAAGACTTGTATGTGGAGGACAAAAACCGAAATGTTTCCAAATTTTATATTTTGAAAGATGTTTGAAGTTTTTCAAGGAAATATTATTTAAAAAATCTTGAACATTAGGGCCATCAATTTGAATTTTGTTTAGATCTTTCCAGTTTTTCTTCTTCTGTTTGTAAGGTTTAATTATTAAATTATGTATGCCTAGTCTCTTTAGAGAAAGACTGACTTCCTTAATCAGGTTGTAAGAAGTGCTTGCTAGACTCATTCTTAATTTAATGTGTTTCTTTTCAGAATAGTTATAATCTTTACCACAAAACAAACTTCCATCAGTATCGAATAAACCTCTAAGAAACATTTTTAGAAAAGATTCATCAGATTTAATCCACGCAGGAATTTTTAGATCCTTCTTTGGACCTACAGGTATTCCAAGAGATTTAAGACCTAAACAGAGGTATTGATTTTCAGAACAAATCCCATAATATGGTTTCTTCCCAGTATAATGCGTGATATTTACCTTCCCAATATTTTTCTCAAAAAGCGGAATAATATGTTTGTCATAAAAAACTTTTTCTTCGACATGACCCCTAAGTTGATACCTCAATGATCCGTTCTTTCTAAAGGTAAGGCTCCCATCACCAAAACTAAGACCTACAATTTCCGCAACATATTTATTTTTCTTCATTTTTTGTTTTATGCAGCTTTTACCAGTTTTCCTACTTCGTCAAATTGTTGGTTGAGCTGTTCGATTGCGTTTTCAAGTATATCTTTAGGGGATAGTTGTCCGAAGCTTTCGATTGTGAGGAGGTATTCATCCTTTGTTTCAACTTTTACTGTGTCTGAAGTTTCTGTGCAGGCATTGCAGAGGATGCATTCCTTAATTTTTTTGTCATTGACTGTGAGTTTTCCTGATTTGAGTTCAAAGATGTCTACGGGGCAGCTTTCTACTATTGCGTCTCTGTTGGGTGCATCTTTGGCACTTATCTTTGGGAAGAGGCGATAGTAGGAAAGGCAGGGACTCCATTTTGTGTGTTCCTTGCCGCGTCCAAGGACTGCGGTCATCTCTATCTCTACTTCCTGGTTTTCCAGGAGTTTGACAATGGGTGTTTTTGGGTAGGTTGGGACTACTTTGGGATCTTTGCTTTTAATATCTGAGGCATAGATTATGCAGGGACCTTTTGCTTGAAGTGTCATGACGAGTTCGCAGGATGCACATCCTGCTCCTTTGCATTTACACGTTGTTTTTTCTGAATAGGTTTTAAGATCTGTTTTGAGGGAGAGAAGGCCAAGTCTGTGTCCGACAATTTCATCATAGAGTGCAGAAGAGTTTTTTCTGATCTCGAGCTTTTCAATTGCCATAACAGGAACTTCTGAGATCATTGCACGTCGTAGGGTGTTCATATACATGGGGTTTGCTCCTTTTACAAGGACGTTGAGTTCTTCGCCTTTTTTGTTGAGTAGTTCAAGTTTCATTTATACCCTCCTTCCCCTTCGTCCACCTTTTTTTCTACATCCGTCGTGGGGAAGAGGTGTGACATCTTCAATTATTCCAATTTTGAATCCCATTCTTGAGAGTGCGCGTACTGCTGCTTGTGCTCCTGGTCCCGGATTGTTTGGACCGTTTTGTCCGCCGGGTGCTTTGATCTTTACATGGAATGCGTTGACTCCTTTGTCGCGTGCGATTTCACCGGCTTTTTTTGCGGCATTCATTGCTGCGTTTGGGCTGCTTTCCAGGCGGTGTTGTTTTACTACTTGTCCGCCTGATGTTCTTGCGATTGTTTCTGTGCCTGTGATATCTGTGATGTGGATAATAGTATTATTGTATGAGGCATAGATATGGCAGATTCCCCATCGTTGTGGTTCGTCTTTACGCAGCATCTTCGTTCACCTCTTTAGGATTTTCTTTTTCAGGTGGGGTGTTTACTCGTTTTCCTTCTTCTTTTTCGATCTCTTCCTTTATTCCTTTTTCTGTTTCTTTTTCGAGTTCTTCTTTTACTTCTGTTTCTACTGTGTGGGTTTTATGCTGTTCTGCTTCTTCCTGTTTTGCTTTGATCTCTTCTACGGTTACAGGAATTTCTTCTTGGGCTACAACTTCTTTTGATTTGATCTCTTTTGTTTCTGCTTTCTTAGGATGAGTTGTTTTTTTCTGATATCTTTTCTTAGGATAAGAGGATTTTTTCTGATCTTTTTCTGAAGATGCTGCTTGTTTCTCTTCGTTCTCTTTTTCTTCTATTCTTTTTGCGATCTCTTCTGGCTGCATTCGTTCTGGATGATCCATGCTGTAAAGAGATGATCGTGCGCGAAAGATTACTTGAGATTCTTGTTCTGTTGATACGAGATAGCAGGGACTTGTAATGGGTTTTTCTGAAACTAGGACGTGTCCGTGTGTGATGAATTGTCGTGCTTGTAAGGGTGATCGTGCAAGTCCTTTTTTTACTAAGATGGAGTCGAGTCTTCGATTCATGAGTTCTTCTATTTCAATACCTAAGATTTCTGATATTTGGGATTCTTCTGATATGAGTCCGAGTGTTATGAGTTTTGATCGAAGTTGGTTTCTGAGAAGGTCTGCTTGTACGCTTTGTTTGGGAATGAGATCTTTTGCTCGGTCTTTGTAGGCTTTCAAAAGACTGCCCATTTTGTAGATTTCTTTTTTTCTGCGGAATCCGTACTCTTTTACAAGGGCTTTTTCTGAATCTATTCTTGCCTTGTTCCAAGGGTGCTTGGGGGTTTCATACTTTTTCCTGGTTTTTCTTGGGTCTCCCATCTTACTTTCTCACAGTTGTTTTCTTTTTGGTTTTTACCTGGCCTTTTCCTTTGTTTTTTCTGAAGTTTGATTTTGTGCGTTGGCCGCGGACAGGAAGTCGCCATTGTAGTCGGAGTCCTCTATATGATTTAATCCGTTGTAATCGTTTTATGTCGTTTTGTTTTGTGAAGTCAAGGTCAGAACTTGTGAGGTGGACGTCTTCTCCTGTTTCATAGTCTTTTCTTCTGTTGTAGAGCCATTTTGGGATTCCTGCCTGTTCTGGATTATGAAATACGGTCTCAAGCTTTTTGATCTCTGTATCAGGGAGCTCGCCGGTTTTGGCTTGTTTTGGAACCCGGGCTGCGTAGCAGACCGCGTTAGCAAACATTAAAGATACTCCTTTTATTTTACAGAGTGCCATGAGAAGGGGCTTGTTTCCATCGAGGTCTGTGTTTCCGACGCGTACAATATGTCTGAATTCTGCCATTCTTCTTGTTCACCTTATATGCCAGAGAAAGAGCTCTATGAGGCCCTCTGCGCTCTTCACTCGGGCTTTTTTTAGAGGGAGTGATGGGGGGTTTATAAAGGTTTGTTTGTGGGTGGGGGGTGTTTGAATGAATTATTTACTATATTGAAACAATAGAATTTAAACGAGCACTACAGAATAGTAACATTTAAAACGGTTTAAGCACTCCCTTTTATGAAATGAAAAAAAAATATCACTATTTTACCCCTGATACGCATAGGAATTCTAATGGAAGCTCTTTCGAGGATGCAATTGATGAATACTTAGAAAATGAACGCCCAGTTCCTGTCTCCAGAACAATAAACCAGATTACCCAGCAAGACATCTTTTTTACATTTTCTGATGAACTTATGGAAAAATACAAAAGGGATGAAAAAAGACATCTATACAAAAGGGATGAAAACCATGTTAGGAAAGCATATGAAGTTACATTAAAATATGGGTTTAGAGGATTTTCTAGTGGGGGAAAAAACGGAATCTTCTATATGCGTAGACAAGATACACCTCTCTTAGAAGATTTAGATAGGTTAGTTAAAAAACATAAAAAATATATTATTGAAGATCTAGCTATTGAAGAGAAACAGCTTGATGATTTGAAACCAGTAAAAATTGTTTGGCATAGTCCAAATGGCGAACGGATAGCAGGAACATTTAATGAATCAAATAACAGGATTATATTTCTTGGTTTTGTTAACTATTAAGCCACTTTCTTGATTTCCACGTCCAAGTTTTTAGGAAATTTATATTCTCTAAGTCCATTTGATTGCGGAATGGGCTTATCATCCTTTTCAGATATATTGCTTTAGAAAGAAGAGTCAGAATTTATTAACCATATCGAAAATAAATCATAGAATCCCTTAAAATTTATCAATACTATCTGTTTCAGATGGGTCGGTGTCCCTGATATCAAGATCACAATCAAGGGAGACAAAGGAAGTAAAAAATGGGGCGGAAGGGGAGACTTTCGAACAGATACCTTGGTATCGGTTAATCGAACTCCCTCCTCAGGTTCCACAGACCTGCATACTAGCCGTTATACTACATCCGCCGTAAAGAGAAGAGAAGATGCCGCATTTAAAAAAGTTATGGGAGATTCTGGAAGAGAAATAGGGTTTTCAGCTTGATTTGTTGATAGGTAAGAGAGCTTGTTTTAAATATGAAAAAGACAGTTTTATAATATCCTTCCATTTGCCTCTTTATACACTAATGAGGTGGTATCATGGTACAGGAAGATGTTGATGAATATTTTTCTTCTAAGAGAGATGAGATTATTGGACATATTAAGGATATTATTGGTGTAAAAAGTGTTACGAGTTGTGATGATGAAAATGATGCTGAGAAGGTTGCAAAGCGCGATAAGGGTCTTGAGGATGTTGTAGATACTGCTGCTGCTTTGGTACAAAGTATTTTTGGAGAGAGAGCTACTTCCTATGTATTGAAGAATGATAGCCATCGTCCGGGGATTGTTGGAAGGATTAAGGTTGATCCATCCCTGCCCACCGTATTGTTGTATGCGCATCTGGATGTGATGCCTGCTCCGCCTGAAAAGTGGCATTTAGAAGAGTATGGGATGAAGGATCCGTTTGACATGCAGGTTGTTAAGGATCGCATTGTTGGAAGAGGTGTCTCTGATGATAAGGGTCCTTTTGTTGTTGCAATGCATGGTATAAAGTATCTTCTGGAGCATGATCGTCTTCCTGTGAATATTGAGTTCTTGTGCGAGACAGGTGAGGAGAGTGGTTCGCCGGGTTTTGATAAACTTGTGGAACATGCACAGCAAGAGGGATATCTTAAGAATCCTTCCTCTATTCTTGTGGGGGATACAAAGTTCTTTGGGGATACACCAACGTTGACGACAACGCTTCGGGGAATCATTACTGCAAGGATAGAATTAGAACTTCATAAAAAGAGTCTACATTCTGGATTGTGGGGGGGAGTAGCAGTGAATCCTGAAGAGGTGATTAATGCTGCCTATGCTACGTGCAAGAATCCTTTGACTGGAGAGATTATGGTGTATGGGTTTAGTGATGGTACTCCTCGTCTTGAGGGTGAGTTAAAGAATAGTTTGATAGCAACTTCTGAGAAGTTTGATTTAAAGAAGGAGCTCGATGAAGGAGGTGTTGGAGAGTCTTTTACAAATCAATCATTTTCTGCATTAGCTCGGATGTGGATGCGACCCACTTTGGAGTGTCATGGAACACGGCCAGTGAATATTGGAAGCGCGATTCCGGGTGCTGCTTGTATGGATATTACGATGAGGTATGTGAACGGGCAGGATCCTACAGACATGGCAGATAAGCTTCAGGAAAAGCTTCAGAAGTATCATCCTGAGATTAGGGTTGTGTATGATCCTGATGAGGTCGCTGAGGCGGTTACGATCGATACGAGCCATCCTGTGTTTGAGAAGGCTGCTGCTGCAATTGAGCATGCACATGGAAAACGTCCTGTTTATGCAGGGATTGGTGGAAGTATTGGTTCTGTCGGCCTGTTTCAGAAGGTGTTCCCAGATGCTCCCCAGGTGTTGATGTCACATTCTTTAGCTAATGATGGTCATCATGGCCCGAATGAGAAGTGGGATATTGTAATGGCTGAGCGGTGGATGAAGTCTGTCTGCCACTATTTGGGGAGTATGGGCGAGAAAGAGTAGATTTCCAAAACCTTTTAAAGAAATGTTTCATCCCTGATCTCATGGTAGGATCATTTAAGATTGGTGAATATTGTATTGGCAATGGAACACCCTTCATCATAGCAGAGGTAGGAGTCAACCATCACAGAGATATGGAGATTGCGAAGCGGTTGATCGATGCTGCTGTGGCTGCCAAGGCGCATGCGGTGAAGTTCCAGAGTTTTATTCCAAGATATTTGTGTTTGCCTTCTATTGATAAGCCGGGCTATCAGGCGCATACGCCGGAGGAGCAGAGTTGGTATGCTCGGCTGAGAGATGATGAACAGTTAAGTGAGCAGGAGCACCATCTGTTGAAGGAGTATTGTGATGAAAAAGGAATTCTGTTTATTTCTACTCCGTATGATCCGGTGAGTGCAGATCTGTTGGAGGAGGTAGGGGTTGCTGCGTATAAGATTGCTTCGTGTGATGTTTCTAATTTACCGTTGCTGGATCATGTTGCTCGAAAGGGGAAGCCTGTTTTGATGTCTATTGGTATGGCTTCGTTGGAGGAGGTGAGGGAGGCGGTTGATTGTATGAAGAAGGCAGGGAATAATCAGATTGTGTTGTTTGCCTGTCATGCAGAGTATCCTTCTAAGGAGGAAGATGCAAATTTGCGGAAGATTGAGACGTTGGAGAAGGAGTTTCCTGATCTTGTGATTGGGTTGTCTGATCATACGTTAAGTATGAAAGCGTATGCACTTTGTGAGGCAGCCTATTCCTGTCCTGTGTATGAGACTCATTTAACCTATGATCGAAATGCTGAGGGTCCGGATCATAAGGCAAGTCATGAGCCCGAGTCGTTTAAGGAGTTTGTTGAGCTTGTTTCTGATACTGATCGTTGTAAGCAGAAGGTTTCTGAGATGGATGCTGCTGTTAAGGAGATGATTTTGGGGCATGCAGATATTACACCGAGTGAGATTGAGCTGAAGAATAAGCTTGTGATGCGGAGAAGTCTGTTTAGTATGGTGAATATCAGGAAGGGAGAACAGATTCAGGCTACGATGATTGCTGCGTTGCGTCCTGAGAAGGGTGGTATGGCTCCGAAGGAGTATTGGAATATTGTTGGGAAGACTGCGAAGGAGGATGTTCCTGCTAAGACACAGTTGAAAGCAGAGATGTTTGAGTAGCGTGTGTTTTGAGTTCTTTGGATGTCATCTACCTGTGAACAAGGAGGGGTTTTTTCTGAGTTCGGTGTATAGATCAGAAACCATTGTGTCTATTCCTTTTGATGCTTCAACTATCGCAGGTATTGTTGGTATTCCAAGAAAGGATGCAAACTCAGGTCTTGCACCGGTTGTTGCAGGCATTCCATCGACAGTGATAAAGTCGGCCATTCGTGACGCTATGATTGCATCATAATAGACGTTTGTTGCTGCGATTTTTATTCCGATTGGTGTTTTTCCTCCTGTTATGATTCTGTACTGTTGTATGGATGAAAAAACATCTTCCGGACCGATAATATCCATATTTCTTGCAGGGGAATAGGCTGGAACTCCTAAGGGTATTCTTCTTCGTTCTGCTATTGATTCATTTACTTTTTCTCCTAGAAGCAGTCCACCCATTCCGGGTTTTGCTCCCTGAGATATTTTTATCTCTATCGCATCTGCCTGAAGAAGTGTTTCAAGAGAAACCGCAAAACGGCCCGAAGCAACTTGCGCCATAAGGAAATAGTTGCGGTCTTCTATTTCATGTTTGAGGACTCCTCCCTCCCCTGTGTTGTAAAGGAGTTTTATGTTGTGTTCTGTTGCGAGAATGTTTAATGCTTTGTGTATTGCAAGTTTTGCATTGTCTGATAATGCTCCTGCACTCATTCCTGCAATCATAAGAGGGAGGTCAAGTTGAAGGGGAGGGGCATAGCGTCCTCCAAATTCATAACTGAGATCAACAAGTTCTTTGTGAGGATCAATAGGTGGTTTTGTAAGTGTTGCTGCTGCACCAGTGATTTTTTCCCAATCATCTTTCATTGTTCCTGCAAATGAAGTGATCTTTATGTCGGGTTTTTCTGGATCTAAAAATTCCTGAAAACGTTTTCGAGTTTCTAACTCTGCTTCTCTGTTTGCTTTTGTTGCATAGGACATTGTAGTAAGGTTGGGAAAGAGCAAGGACATGGTTCTGTCTGTTAAGTTTTTAATAAAAACTAGTGAGACAATAGTTTACCTATTGAACTCTTTTAGATGAATAGAGTGCGTACCACCTTTCCTTATAATTATTCTCATGTCGATGAGTTTTTCTAATTTTCTTTTAACTGATTAGTCGTGATAGTTAGAATGATAACATATTCGGCGGTATTGTTATAGTTTTAACAGATAGGAGATAGTACTAGTAATACTATTTATTATTGAAGTTCAAAGATGTGTGCATCTCCGGGTTCTAATTCTATATAGAGTTCTGTTTCTGTTCGTTTGTATGTTTTTCCTGTGATGTGGTCTTTAAGTGTGAATTTTTTTTGTATGAGCCATTCTGGAAGGTAGATAATTGCGTTTGTGTGTTCTGTGATGTTCATGTTAACTGCGACAAGTACGTGCTGATTTTGGTAGCTGCGCAGATAGGCAAAAACATTTGTGTGTTCGTTGTGGCCCTGGTTTGTTTCAAGGTATTGATAGTTTCCTTGTTGGAGAGCGATGAGTTTGTTTCTGATTTTGTTTATCTTTGTGATGTGGATTGTGAGGTCTTTGTCTGATTCCCAGTCGATGCTACTGTAGCTGAAGAGGTTGACGGGGTGCCATTCGATTTTTTCAAATCCGTTGAAGATCATTGGGATGCCGGGCAGGGTTGCGGTAAGGGTGTATCTACTTTTGTTAGCGTTGCAGTCTGCTTCTTCTGATTCGTTGTGGTGGGCTGCGATCTTTTGGGGGGTGCGGTGGAAGTCATGGCATTCGGGGAAGAGGAACCATTTGCTTCCTTTGGGGAAGAATGTTCCTGAGATGTTGTAGATGTAGTCAAGGTATCCTTTGAGGGTGAGGGGGGAGTAGAGTTTGTTTGAGTAGTCTGAGTAGGCGGCTACGAATCCTGCTTTTTGGAGTTCGTCGAGGTCGTCTGCATAGCTTTCTGCAATGAATACGACAGTGTCGTCGAACGATCCGTTTTCGGGGTAGGATTCTTTTGCAACGATGCGGGTTTCTTCGATACATTCTTTCCAGAATTCGGGGGGGATGCGGTAGGCGACATCGCAGCGGAAGCCGTCGATGCCGAGGTGCTGGACCCAGTATTTTGGTATGCTTTTGAAGTAGGTCCACATCTCTTTAAGTGTGGGGTTAGGAGGGGGGTTGTTTGGTGCTTCAGGAATGCGGTATTCCCAATTGAGTTGTGCTGTGTCTTCCCACCAGTAGCCATGGTCGTAGGGTGCGAAGGTGTGTTTGGGGTCTCCCCATGGTTTTCCTTGTTTGAGCTCTTCGGGGTAGATGTAGGGATCATCTAAGCTTGTTATGTTCTCTTTGTAGAGGAACCATTCAGGGTGGAGTCTTTGGAATACGGCATCATGGGCGGCGTGGTTAAAGACGAGGTCCATGATGACTCTTATTTTGAGTTTGTGTGCCTCTTTGACAAGTTGTTTGAACTCTTTGAAGGGGTCGGAAAGGTGAGATTTTTCATAGTCTGTGTCGAAGGCGAGTTCAGGGTCGATACTTTTGTAGTCTTTGATGCTGTAGGGACAGCCGGGTTGGAGGTAGCTTGGCAGCAGGTCGTGAGGGTTGGTGTTGCGGTAGAGTTCTCCGATCTGGTGGATGGGATTCAGGTAGAGGACGTTGATGCCCATTTTTTTGAGAGTTTTAAGATGTTTTTTGAGGTGGTCGAAGGTTCCTGCGGTTCCGGGTCGGATTATTTTTCCGTGTTCTACCTTTTTTGCTCCAAAGAAGCGTACGAATGCGTTGTAGACGATGGCATTTGTGATCCAGGAGGGCTGGATGTCTACTTCTGCGTATGTGCGTTTGTTCTGTTCTTCGAGCCATGTCCAGTGTTTTTGGTCTTTTTTTCTGTAGCGGTAGAAGATTCTGGCTCTTCCGGGGTTGGTGCAGCGGATGTGTCCTCTGAAAGCGAGGAAGGAGTTTTCTTCTTTGTGAAATTTGAGTGTGTGGCTGTGGAAGCTCTTTCTTTTTTCATCTTTTATGTTTGACCAGGCTTCGACAATGTAGTTTTTGGGGTTTTCTTTTTTTGGGAGGTGGAGGCGAACTTCGGTTGAGATGAGATCTGTTGTGAGGAGTTTGGTAAGGGTGTTAGTAAGGGGTTGGACAAAGGCTATGCGTGTTTCGAGAAGCTGAGTGGTTGTTCCCATAGGGGTTCTGGTGTCTGGCGGTTTATATAGTTTATGAGAATTAAAGAGAAAAAAGGAAAGCTCCCATGCTTAGGGGGTTTGGGGAGGGTAGAAAACAAGCAATGGGAGCTTTTTTGAGTTTGATTGTTTGTGTTTTCACCTCGTTTTGAATATTTGTGGGGGCCGTCTTAGCTCTTGGAGCCATTGGAGGCCGATTTTCATCATGTTTTTATTGAATTTTTCGCTGAGCTTGTAGGTTTTTTTGTACAGGTCGTAGTCGATCAGCCCCATGGTTTTCATGGGTGTGAGGATTCTGTCGTAAAATTGTCGTTTGTTGTAGCTGATACTCTTTTTTTTCTTGATTTTAACCCGGGAGTCTTCTTCTTCGAAGAGTTTTCCTTCGTGAAGGGCTGTTGCAAACATGCTCATCTCTGTCTTCCCCATCTCTCCATCTTTGAGCTTCATCTCCTCTATGAGGAGTTTCCCAACAATTACCTGCTGTTTGGTCGCAAAGACCACTTCAAATATGTTTTCGGGAAGATTATACTGATCGAATAGGATGACCATGGCACCACCATATCTTACTTTATAGGAACTAGTATATAAATATTTCGTTTTGTATAGGTTTTTGTATATTGGTGGGGGGTTTTGATTGGAGAAGAAGGAAGAAAAAAAGAAAGGGAAAAACCGTACAGTGGCCGAGTTACTTATATCGTGTAACCTTCGAGGGATTCTATCCTATATGGGCAGGGAGTCCAGGAAGGGGCTTACAATTACCCGAAAGACAAGTACAAATATAGTCGTTACCATTTGTCATGCATTTGATAGGTACTTTTGATAATGCACAACAGTCGTCACTACATTTGGACCAATCGTCACAAGAACCCCAACTCCCCCCTTTTGGATCGGGAAGGTTTCCATATTCTTCGTAAGAATACATTTTTGATCCTCCATCTGCATCAATAGTAATAAAGGCTATTTCGTCCTTGTCTAAAAATTTTTTATATGCTTGCCCTGCTAAATTTTGTGATTCATCTTCATCAAGACCTGATTCGACCGCATTAGTTTTGAAACCTTTTCCAGATCCCAAATAAAGAGCCACTAAGGCCACAACAGCTACAACAGCCACAATCGAGATCAAACTCAAATTTGTTTTTTCCATGATCCGCACCTCACTAAAGTTTTTTTAATTTTGTGACACAGACGGAGATTTCTTCAAAACTCCACCTCAACACACCCTATTTATTGAAATTAACCCATTCTAAAAACCTTGAGGTCGTTATATCTTAAAGGTCAACCAAAAACAAAGATAAGATTCTATTGACCGGGGTCTTTTTCGACAAGATTACCAGCACAACGAGCATAACCACAAGTACAAATAGTGCCACCTTGACCGTTATTTTGACATTCTACAAGGTTATGACCTTCCCCACAACATTGACCGACACACACACCTTTTAAATCTGCATCACAAGGACCCCAATTCCCCCCCAACATTTCAGGAGTATTTGGCATTTCTTCAGGATTAAATACCCATTTGTTATCTCCTTGCATAAAAATTGAAATAGGTTTATCCTTCAAAGATCCTTTAAAAGCTTGACCAGCAATATTCTGTGCCTCACCTCCAGAATCAACAACAGTTGCACCAGATCCCCAGAATAGCATCACCACTGCTACAACAGCAACAATTCCCACAATTGAGACCAACAATAAATCATTTTTTTCCATAATCCACACACCTCACACACGAGTTATAGCCTGTTTTTAGAGAGAATCATATAAAAGGATTTCGGTTCCAGAAGGGATTATTCTGTAGTTTTAAAGAACTCCTGGATCATCTTCCTATACAGCAATGTGGTGCGGATGTTGTATTCGTTGGGGAAGCAGCGGTAGTAGTTGGGCCAACTGTAGCGTTCGTCTAAGAAGATTACTACACCGCGGTCTGTTTCTGATCGGATGCATCTTCCTGCTCCTTGTAGGGTGCGTTGGAAGCTGGGGTAGGTGTAGCCGTATTCGTTTCCTTTGCCGAATTTTTCATCGTAGTATTTGATTAAGGCTTCTGTTTCGAGGTCGGGTTTTTGGAGGGGGAGTCCTACGATGATGACGCCGTGGAGAAGGTCTCCGGGGAGGTCGATTCCTTCTCCGAAGCTGCCAGTTATTGCTCCGAAGAGGACTGCTCCTTCTTTGTTGTACTGTTTGAATCGTTCTAGGAATTCTTCTTTTTCTGTTTTTGTCATGTTGCGTTGTTCGAGAAAGATCGTTTTCTTGAGTAATGTTGAACAGATGGTGTAGATCTCTCCCATGACTGCATAGCTGGGGAAGAAGACTGCGATGTTTCCTTTTATGTCTTCTGCGAGTTCGTTTATTGTGTTTGCAATGCTGCGATACATTTCTGGAGTTCGTTTGGAATATTTTGTTGTGGTTTTGGGGATGACTAAGCTGAGTTTGTTGTCTTGAGGGAAGGGGCTTTCGAATTCCTGGCATTGGCCGTCTACTCCGAGGAGTTCCTGGTACATGGTTGTGGGAGTGAGTGTGCCAGACATTAATACAGATGAGTAGCAGTTGGTGAAGACCTCTGCTCCGACTATTGAAGGATCTAGTGAGCGATAGCTGAGGCTGAGGTAGTCGCCTTTGCTCCCTTGTTTTTTGGCGAGGATGCGTGTGTATCCTTTGTCTTCTCCGAGCCAGGCTGCGAAAAAGAGTGCGAGGCTTCCGATGAAGGATTGTCGTTGTTCTTCTCGTATGGAGTCTCCTGCTGTTTCGCAGGTTTCGATGAATGTGTCTATGTCAAAGGGGAGTGTTGAGATGAGGTCTTCTTTTGTGATGTAGCGTTCGTTGTCTTTGTTAAGGGTTTGTGCGAGGTTTGAAAGTGTTGTTTCTATTTGTTCGATCTGTTGCTGGAGTTCTTCTGAGATATATTTTTCTGCTTCTTGTTTTGAACGTGTGAGCATGAAGCTTGTGAGGAATTCTGATGAAACGTCTTTGATTCGTGTTGGAAGGTTGTGTGCTTCGTCTACAATGACGATGCATTGGTCGAGTTGTCTTCCGAGTTTTGCAAGGAGTGATGTGCGTATTGTTGGTGAGAACAGATAGAGATAATCTCCTACGATGACTTTTGCGCGTTTTGCGAGGAGCAGGCTAAGTTCGTAGGGGCAGAGTTGTCGTTGTTCTGCTACTTCTATGACCCGTGTAGAACCCATTGTTCCTTGTTCGAGATCATGGAGTGCGAGTTCTGCTTCAGGGCTGGCGGTTTCTTTTGTTTTCATGCGTTCATAATACTCGCATTTTTTGTCTTCGCGCATTGCTCTGCAGAATTCATGAAAGTTTTTTGCAGTTAGGGATTGTACTCCGGGTTGGAGGCAGAGGCCTTTTTTTCCGATGAGTGAGACAACGCCAAAATGAAGGTTGAACTTTTCTTTGATGAGTTGGAGGGTGTCGAGTGCTATCTGGTGTTGTGTGTGTCGGGAGGTGAGGAAGAATACAACAAGATCCTCTTCGAGTGCTTTTTTTAGGGCTACTGGGAGGGATGAGGCAGTCTTTCCTAGGCCGGTGGGGGCGTGGATGACGAGGTTTCTTTTGGCATCTATTCCTTTTTGTATAGCTGCAAGGAGCTCTTTCTGGACGGCTCGTACCTCTTTGTGGGGGAAGAGAAGACTATCGGGATCCATCTGCTAGAGAAATTGGATGGTGTTAAAAAGCTATCTATCTTTTTTCTGAAAATGTTTCAGAGGGGGTTATTTACCTTTATTCTTTCGTTCTTTAAGCTTTTCTTTAAAGAGGTCTAACGATTTCTTTAGAAACCCTTTTCCTGTTCCGAGCCCTTTTGTTGCTACGTCTTTGAGTTTTGTTGCCTGTTTCTGCCATTCGACAGAATAATCTCGCAATACGATGTGGATATCATCTATTCTGTTGCCGTAGCTTCGGAAGAAGGTGAGCATCTCTAGGGGTTTCATATATTTGCGTATGGGTTCTTCGTTGGGGTAGCCGATTGCAAGAAGTGCGTGGATGCGTCCAATAGGCGGGACGCCGAGCATGGCTGAGAGTTTTTCTTCGTCAAAGGCGCCTACCCAGACAGCTCCAAGGTCAAGGTCGTGGGCTGCTAAGAGGATGTTCTGGATTGATGCTGCGACGTTTTGGACGGTGTAGAGCCTCTTTCCTCGAAGGCCATAGTGCATCTCTACATCTTCATCATCGCTACAGGCGATAAGGAGTATGGCTGCGTTTGCGATGCATTCCTGTCCTGCTGCTAGGGCAGATATTTGGTGCATGCTGTCCTTACTTGTGATGAGTATGTAGCGCCAGTTTTGCACATTGCCTGAGGAGGGTGCGTGATTTGCTGCGTCCAGGAGGAGTCCGATCTTGTAGAATTCTATGGGTTGGTCTTTGAAGCTTCGGATGCTCCTTCGGGTTCTGATACATTCTAAGGTTTCCACAGCTTCTTTTTAAAAAGAATGATTTATTAATCTTTTGGTGGCTTATCTGAGCCTACCCCCACACCGATGGCAGAAGTTTCCGTGTCCATAGGTTTTTCCCTTGCAATAGGGGCAGAGTACCACGCTTTGTTGTCTGATGGGTTGCCTGGGAGCGAGAGTGTTTGAGAGGGCGCTTTCTCCAGGGTCTGTTTTTCTGAGGAAGCGGGCTGCTGCGATCTTTGCAACACCGATAAAGATGAAGAGGACGCCCAGCCAGAAGAACACCTTCATAACAGGATTTCCTCCGCTACCGTAGGTGGCTTTGTTTACAAACCAGCTGTACCAGCTTATTCCTACGCCTATGATTATGTATGCCCATCCTGGTATGGAGACCATACATTGTCTTAGAAAGGGTTGTTTAAAAAGGTTACGGGATGAAAAGGTTATTCTTCTGGAGCGCAGCGAAGCATGATGGGCCAGATCTCTATCATCTCTGTTCCTTCAACATCTGCTCTTCGTCGTTTTCCCATGATCTCTACCTTTTTTCCTTCAAACTGGGAGTGGTCTTGGGGTCCGGTGAAGATAGGGATGCCATCAAGGGTGTAGGGAAGGCAGCGTTTTCCTGTTCCACCCATGCAAGTATTCGTTAGAAAGGTTCCTGTGAAGCGTTGTTCTCCTTCGGGAAGTACGTTGTAGGTGGTTGTGTAGCTGTTCTGTTCTCCGAAGCTGTAGAACCAGTTTTCGCATCCTTTCTCTTCTGGAATGCTTTGTTGTGTTAAACAGCCAACGAGGAAGAAAAGTATAAGGAAGGCCGAAGTTTGCAAGAGTGTTTTTTTCATCTTACCATTTCCTTTGTAGTGTGATCTTTTTCTTTCCGTACATGTAAGGGTGCAATGCTTTTGGGATGTTGACGCTGCCGTCTTTGTTCTGGTGGTGTTCGAAAATTGCTCGTAGGGGGCGGGTGTCGGTTACAAGGGTGGAATTAAGTGTATGTACAAACTTGTTTCCTTCTCCTGTGCGGTAGCGGATGTTGAGTCGTGTTGCCTGGTAGGCTGTGCAGTTGCTGCAGCTTACTGCCTCTTTGTATTTTTCTTCGCGGGGCATCCAGAGTTCGAGATCGTATTTTTTTGCTGCTACGATTCCTAGGTCTCCGGTGCAGATGTTGACGATGCGGTAGGGGAGTTCGAGTTCTTGGAAGATCTCTTCTGCATTGGCGATGAGTTCTTCGTGGTGTTTCCAGCTGTCTTCAGGCTTGCAGAAGATGAACATCTCTATCTTGTTGAACTGGTGAACGCGAAAGATTCCTTTTTCGTCTACGCCGTGGCTTCCGATCTCTTTTCTGAAGCAGGGGCTGATTCCTCCAAGTTTGATGGGGAGTTTTTTTGGTTCAAGGACCTCGTTCATGAAGATGGCTCCCATGGGGTGTTCGCTCGTGGCGATGAGGTGGAGGTCTTGGTCCTGGATCTTGTACATCATGGTTTCAAAGTCTGCGAGGTCGATGACGCCTTCGTAGGCTTCGGTGCGCATCATGTAAGGTGGTTGTACCGGGGTGTAGCCTTTTTTTACGAGTTTACTGATGGCAAACTGAAGGAGTGCCTGGTCTAATAGAACCAGATCCCCCAGGAGGTAGTAGAATCCTTTTCCTGAGATCTTTGCTGCCCGGTCGAACTCTGCGACTCCGAGTTCTTCCATGAGTTCTCCGTGTGGTTTGAGTTCAAATGCAGGTTTTTTTATCTTTCCCCATGTTCTGACTACTTTGTTTTCTGTGTCGTCTTTGCCATAGGGGACTGATTCATGCATGATGTTTGGCAGGCGCATCTGGATGTCGTGCATCTCTTTTCTGAGAAGGTCTGTTTTGGATTCAGTGTCTATGATCTTTTTGGGGATTGCTTTTGCTTCTTTTAGTTCTTTTTCAGCTTTTTTGCCCTCTTTCTTTAGTTTGTTGATCTGTTGACTGATTTGATTTCGTCTGTGGCGGAGCTCGTCTACCTCTTTCTTGAGTTTTCTCCATTCTTCATCTTTTTTTAGGAGGTTTTTTAGGAGAAGGAGTTTGTCCTTTTCCTGTCGTTTTTCGAGGTCTTTCTTTACAAGATCTTTCTCTTCCCGGATAAATTTCATGTCGAGCATTTTTTTTCTGATCTTGTCAATTCTCAGGAGATATAAAAAGGTTGTGTGTAGCTGGAAGGGTTGATTTATTTACCATATTGAAACTAATCAAACATTTATTCTTTTTGGCCACCCACGGCCGGAGGCCGTGGCAGGACACAGCCTCCTGGGATGGGACAACTACCTTTTTAGGATAGGGATACCGAGGACAGGATTTGAACCTGCAATCTCCGAGTCATGAGCACGGTGAGTTAGCCTGATTCCTCTACCTCGGTACTGAGAAGCGGGGATTTGATAGTCTGATCCCCAGTGAAAAACCTTGTTGAGCAGTGCACTATTACTAACTAGAAAAAGAAGTCCAAGAGTTATTTTGGGGGTAATTTGTATCCAATTAATCGCCTCGTGATAGAAGGATGTGTTGAATCTTAATATACTTTTTGGTAGATAGATGTTTCTCGCGATTTTTCGAGGAAGTCTTTTTGTGTTAATAGAACGGCATATCAAGGCAATCTTTATGTAAAAAAGAAAAGATTTAAATACTACATTGTATTACACACGTATTATGATGGAGATTGTTTCATTTAAGCTTCAAGGAGAAATCCTAAAAGAGGTTGATGCTCTTCTCCAACCTCTCCACTTCAACAACAGAACAGAGTTTATTAGAGAAGCTGTCAGGGAGAAGCTCCACAGAATTGAAACAACCCTTTTTATGGAAACATTAGCTAAACATAAAGGAGCAGCAAAGGTTTGTGTGAATGATAGAAAGTTAAAAGAGATTAGAGAAGATGTCACCAAAAAGTATGCTGAAAAATTTGGCATTAGGTTAGATTAAATCCTCGGGTTTTCTTATAGAGACAATATCCTCAAATTCTACAAAGTGTTTGTCTCGAGTTATAAGAATTGCTCCATTATCTCTTGCTAGTATAGCATGGAGCAGGTCTCCAAAAGGTGATTTCCTTTCTCTTTTCAATCGTGCTGCCTCATCTACCTGTTTCTTTTGGGTTTTAACATTTTCTAAGAGTGCTTCATCACTCAGAATTTTAAATATTTTTAAGATCTCAGTTTGGTTATATGCTTTGGAAAGCTCATCAACTATTAGATCAGAGGTGAGAACCCTACTTTCTGTTTCTTTAACCATACGAAAAAATTCAAAGGCCCATTGACCGAGAGGTCTAAATCTGTCTTCTCTGTTTTCATAGTAATCTCTCCAAATACAGGTATCTAGATAGTATCTATTACTCATTCTTTCTTCTTTTTATGTAGGAAACGGTTCTTTAAGAGGGTGTTCATGGTTTTTCCGTTGATCTTTCAGAAAAATTGTAATATTTATGAAAAGCTTGGATGAGAAAATCTATTGAGCTCTTCTTCCTTTCGTCACAAAAAGCAAGCTTTTTAAATAACCATGTCTAGGAAGAGAGGAGAGGTGTGTGATGAAAAAGCTAAAGGCCAAAGATGTCATTGTTCCTTTGGATGTTCCAAGGAGAATGCAGAAAGAATATGTTAAAAATTATCTTCGGTTTACGCATCGTACAGGTCATGTGATGTTGATGGCGGGTGATCAGAAGATTGAGCATCTGAATAAGGATTTTTTTGGGAATACAGAGTATGGCCCGATTGCTACGGATGATAATGATCCCGAGCATCTTTTTCGGGTGGCGTCTCAGGCCACGATCAGCTGTTTTGCGTCCCAGCTTGGCCTGATTTCTAGGTATGGTCCATCGTATCCGAAGATTCCCTTTTTGGTGAAGCTGAATTCCAAGACAAATCTTGTAAAGACTGCCCAACAGGAACCTATCAGCACTGCGATGTGGTCTGTGGACCAGGTTGTCCGGATGAAAAAGGATCGGAAACTAAATATTCTGGCTGTGGGGTATACTCTCTATCTTGGTTCTGAGTTTGAGGCAGTGATGCTGCATGAAGCAGCGCAGATGATCTATCAGGCTCACCAGAACGGTCTTCTTTCTGTGCTCTGGATCTATCCACGGGGAAAGGCTGTGAAGAATGAGAAGGATCCTCATATTATTGCAGGGGCAGCAGGTGTTGCTGCCTGTCTGGGCAGTGATTTTGTGAAGCTTAACTTTCCTAAGACGCGGATTGGCAAGCCAGAGATTGCGTTTAAAGAGGCAGTGACTGCTGCAGGACGAACAGGGATTGTTGTGTCTGGTGGTTCAAGCACAAATCCAAAACAGTTTCTTAAGAATACCTATACTGAAGTAAAAATTAGTGGGGCAAAGGGGAATGCGACGGGCAGAAATCTTCATCAGAAGCCGGAAAAGGAAGCTATTCGATTTGCAAATGCTCTTGCCTCGATCACTCTGGGAGGAAAGGATGCTGAGTTTGCCTATGAGGTATATCAGGGAAAAAAGAGGTTAAAGCTCTGAAATCCCAAAAGTTTATATAGAAGAAAAGATACACTCTCCAAAAAAGAGGGGGCTCGGTTTCAATGAAACAACTTACATCCAACCAACATCTTCTCACCCTGATACGGTGGTACCAGTATAAGAATCCTACTTCTCACGTTCCTGAAGGAATGTTTGAAAACAACACCTTCTACACAGCAATGTAGGCATGAGCATGCGTTTTGTGTGCTCAAAAGGTAGGATCTAGTTTAAGAATAAGAAATATTATTCAAGGGGTGTTTTAGGTTTTGTAATTTTTTTAGATACTTTCTTTGCTTTTTTCCTTGGTTTTTTCTTGCCTTTTTTCCCTCGCCCATAGTGTTTGTTTTCATCATAGACATGATAGAGGCCGAAGGTGACAAGGACAAAGATGACGATGATTAAGATGGTGTTTATCCCGCTTTTTACGATTTTTTCAAGGGTTATTTCTTCTTTAATTTCATTTACTTGTTTGCAGGCATCCAGAGCAGCATCAAGCAGGCTGTTTGCTTTTGCATAATCTTCTTTGTTTATTGCGTCTCGTGCTTCCTGAACAATACTGTTAAATTCGTTGCAGTTAGGATACTGGGTGAAGAATTTTTCAACAAATTCTAGTTTTTCTATGACTTCATCTTCGTAGACTTCGAGGCGTTCTTTCACCACTCTCACAACAAGTTTTGCTGAGTCTGAAGTTACAGGGTTCGCTGAGTTAACCTTTGTGAATACTTCTACTGTTTCTTCAGCATCTCCTGAATTTATCTTTAGATTAAACGTTCCGCTTTCTCCTGCTTCTAGAGATTCAAACTCTGTCTTATCAGAGGATACGCTTACATTGGATCCGTTGACACTTACAGCGATACTAATTGTTGATAGGGTCGATTCTCCAATATTCTTAATCAGGACAGGAATAGTGAGCTCTTCATTTACTTGCATTTCAAGGAAGCTTGGAAGGGTGACTTCTATTGCTTCATTTGTGCTTATCTTTACCAGTCCTCCTGATCCTCGTGTAGATGTGGTAGTTGTGATAGTTGTTGTTGTGGTAGTTGTTGTTGACGCTGTTGATTCTGCAATCATGAAGACAGAGAAGCTTGTAAGGCCATTTACGCGTATTACATTACTTGTTGTGTTAAGTGTTGCTGTGAGCTCGCTCCAGGTACAACTTGATAGGCTGTCACATTTCCAGAACTCGACATTATCTTCATCGGTAATTGTTGTGTTATAGTCAGAATAGTTGAAGGTTATGCTTGCGTTGTCAAAGGTCATATTTGGTGTGAGGATGAATGTTTCTATTGCTCTTCGACTTGTTGGAGGGGTTACTGTCTCAGCATAGTCGATATAGTCAAAGATCTGGGTTACATTTCCAAGGATAGATGCATTTCCAAACAAGATCGTTGGTTTTGCTGTTGTAACAGAAAGATCATAGGTACCTATAGGAATGGGTGTGTTGATAGCAGCTCCTGAGCTTATTAATCTTCCGCTACAACGATCCTGCAAGGTCATGTTTGTTGCGGTTGTTGTGACATTGATGTCTGTATTTGCCAAGGCCTCAAAACGGACCGAGAGGTTATCAGTCAGGTTATTTACATCAACAGTGTAAGCAGTAAGGGTGTAGTTTCCTGTAACGTTTGCGGTGAAGGTAAAGTTCCGAGTGTAGTTAAGGTTGTCTGTTGTCGTTGTATTAACCGTAAGATTATAGGTTACATTGTCTGGGTCAGTTATATTTACTCCAAAATATAATACTAAGGTGTCGAGTTCTGCCTTCAAAGATACATTAACCGAGCTATTTACGGCAAGATAGCTGTAGTGGGGACAGAAAAAGGAGATGTTAGGTGCGCCAACTGCTCCTCCGACAGTTCTTGTGACACTCAATGTCAAGGTATCATTAATAGATTGTAAAAGGTCTGTACCGTTATAGGCGTGTGCATAGACTGTTAATTCTTTTGGAGCGAGTAAGACGGGGACAGTATAGGCATAGGTCCAGTTTCCACTCTGACTCATCTGATAGGTACTGTTTAATCCATCGTTCGTTATTGTAAGGTTGACTGCAGTAATCCAATCCGAGCGATTATCTTCCTGGACTTTAAAGGTGACAGATACCCCTGGGAGCACTACGCTTCGGTTTGCAGGACCCTGGAACGACATTCTTGCTTGGACGATATCAACTTGGTGTCCACCGTTCCAGCTTCCGTTTTCATAGCCATCGTATGCCTTGAGGCGTACGTAGTGGGTTCCGTTGGGAAGGCTTTGGTTTGAATAGGATGTCTCGTTTGTGACCTTGGTATGAACTATTGTAGAAAAGTCATCGTTTGAGGCGATCTGCATGGTGTAGTTGAGACTGTCATTATCCGAATCATTCACTGCTTCCCAGACAAATGTTAGATTGTTGTAGAGTACAGATGTTTTGTTAAGAGGACTTGTTATGGAGAGGTTCCCTGGTACAGAGTTCATGGTAAACGTAACACTTGTCTGGTTTGCGTTTCCTGCTGAGTCATTAGCATAGATTGTGATATTGTTTGCCAGCCCTTTTAATGTTGTGACATTATCCCATCCTTTTGAACAGTTTACAGATATGTTTGCTCCTCCGTTTAGTGTGAACGAGCAGTTGTTCATATAGGTGTCGTTGATGCTCCAGTTAAAGGTAACGTTAAGGTCTGTTGATGAAAGTGAAGATCCGTTGGAGGGGTAGGTGATGTTTGTCCAGGGGCTTGTTGAGTCTACAGTGATGTTTCTATAACTTGAGGTGTTTGTGTTTTTGTAGGAGTCCTGACAGGTTATGGTCCAGTTGTAGATACCTTCTCCTCCATAGCCTGTTGTGTAGTTTGTACTTATGGTTGCGGCGGAGTTGTTTGTGAAGTTCACTCCGCCATTGAATGTTGAGGTGTTTATTGTGACGTTGCAGGTAAGGTTTTCTGCTTCGTTGTCTGTAACATTGATGGTGACGGAGAATTCTTGTTGAGAAAAGGTGTTATTTGCAGGGAGGATCTGGGGGAAGGCAGGGGTTGAGGATTCATTTAAGGTAAACACATATCCCTGGGAGCTTGAGATATTTACCATACGGGTGGCGTTGTAGTGGTTTGCTCGTGAGACGTTGATGGTATAGTTGTTATAGTATTGTGCTGAGGAGTTCATAATATATTCTGTGATAGTGATTGA
>NYYS01000047.1 GCA_002685855.1 Candidatus Woesearchaeota archaeon | reverse complement strand
TGAAGGTTGTTGAGGTGCTCCAGGTTGTTCTTGGATCGTTTTCGCAGGGTTCGTACCAGCGGCTGTGGATGAATGTTCCTTTTGATTGGGTTGAAAGGAAACGTAATGCGTTGATGAAGTTGTTTGAATAGGAGCAGGCAGGGTGCACATAGGTTGTGATGCGGTCTGTGTGTGTTAGTGCGATGGCATCTCTTATTGCTAGTTGTTTTAGGTTTGCAAAGGGGTTGTTTAATGATGGTGTTTCTTGTGCATCGAGTGTTTGTACAGTGGGGTAGACAAAGCTTGTTGTGAAGAGGCTTGCTGCGTTGAAGAGGAGCAGGAGAAAGAGGAGGGCATGAACAATTTTTTTTGGTTGTTGAATGAGTTTGTTGAATGTGAGGAGCAGGAGGAAGGCATATCCAGGAAGAATGAATTGTACCTGGTTTCCTTCGACTGCGTCGGTGATAAAGATTCCGAAGAGGAGGCTGGTGATGATGATTGAGAAGATGAGCCAGCTTCCGCTGTTGAAATTGAGTGTTTTTCTTTTGAGTTTTTGTGCAGCTTCTCTGAGTTTGGGAAGGAGATAGTAGAATCCCCATCCGATGAAGAGGATGATTGCGAGGAGGAAGGAGATTGCTGCGTTGAGATAGAGATATTCGTGGGCAAGTGTTTGTGATCGGATGTTGAGGGCGCCGGGAAAGATGATCCAGAGGTCGTGTGGTGATGTGCCGAGGACAAAGAAGAAGATATAGAGGGCGCCGGGCCAGACTGCCATGCTTTTGAGGATTGTGTATTTTAGGTTTCTTTTTGTGATGAGTTCTATGAAGAGGAGGAGTGCATACCCGAGGAAGACAGAGACAAAGAAGGATGCTTTTGTGATTGCAAGGCCGGTGAGGAGGATTGTTTCAAGGAGGTAGTTTCGTTCTTTTTTGTTCCAGAGGATGTAGAGTGCAAAAAGAAAGAGAAACCCGTATCCATAGGTTGTCATGTTTGTGAGGCGGAAGAAGATGTTTTCTGCTGTGGGGATGAAAGGGATGGAAAGATTAAGGAGTCTGCTTGTGATGAGGATGACGCTTGTTGCAATACTTGCTGATGAGAATGCGATGAGAAGAATGTAGAAGAGACGTTGTGATCGTTTCTTGAGGGTTTTGCTGAGTTCGAAGAGAAAGAGGAAGAAGAGGATGATGAGGAATGCAGTCATGCTGATGTAGGTGAGGTGGAGGTCGTTGGGAACGAACTGAGTGAGTTGGTTGAGCATGATGGAAACGCCAAAATGGTATTTGAAGGTTTTTTCCTGGTAGGAGAGGTCAGGGACAGGGTTCATGGTGTTGATGTTTTGTGAGATATGGAGTTGGTAGAGGTGGTGAACAGTATCAGGAATGTGGATGTCTGTGTTGGTTGTGTAGAGAGAGTCGGAGATGAGGAAGAAGGAACCGAGTATGATAAGGACGAGGAAGGGAAAGAGGGGGTCCTCCAAAATTTTAATTGATCTAATGGTTGAGATTAAGGTTCTTTTTTTTATGATGAGGAGGAGTGCTCCTAAAAACAGGAGTATGATGAGCGAATAGAGGGTAGGTATGTTGAGGTATTTTAGTATAAAGAAGAGGATGCTGTTGAGTGTTATGCCTACGAGGAGAGCTGTGAGGAGAAGGATGATCGAGTTTTTTATGGGGTGGCGGAGGCAGATAAGGATGCCGTAACCTCCAATAAGGATGAAGAGGAAGTAGAGGAGGAATCCGATGAGGTCTTTTGGTGAGGGGAAGAGGAAGAAAAATGATAGAATTAATACGATAAGTGAGAAGATGTTTATTGCTTTGATCTGCTTAATTGAGAGAGGCATACTTGATAGGATTTCATAGGGGTTTTTAAGGCTGTTGGGAAAAAGAAGCCAATGAATGTCGATCTTTTGTAATAGATATATTCAGACGAATTAACGTACAAAATCAAAAGATTTAAATATAAGATATTCTTACAGTAAGAAAATAAGAATTATAAGAGGTGATTTCAATGACTGTGGAAACTATTAAAATGTCATCAAAAGGACAGATTGTTATACCCAGGAATATCCGAGAAGATATGGATGCTGATGAAGGTACTGTTTTTGCTGTTGTTGGAAGTAAGGACTCTGTTGTTCTGAAAAAAATAGTAACTCCTTCAAAAGAGGAGCTGATAAGGGAGTTGAGAGTGCTTGCACGAGAAGGTGCAAAAAGAGCAGCAAAAAAAGGTATTAAGGAAAGTGATGTGCCTGGTTTAATTCACAAATCAAGAAGAGCAAAATGAGGATTACTGTAGATACAAATTTTCTAATATCAGCTACTCAGTGGGATTATAGTGTTGCTCATAAACTTTTGAAGAAACTGATAGAGAATGATGTCAAGATTTTTAGCACAAAAGAGATACTTGATGAGTTTGCTGAAGTGTTAAAAAGAGATTTCAGATATCATAAAAAGGAAGTTGAAAAGATAATTGAAACGCTCATGCAAGTATTAACAATAATATCCACAAAGATAAAGGTTGATATTGTTAAGGATGATCCAGATGACAATAAGGTAATTGAATGTGCTCTTGAGAGTAGCTCAGAATATATACTTACCTATGACAAACACCTATTGAGATTAATAAAATATGAACAGGTAAAGATTATTCGTCCTGAAGAAGCGAAAGATATTTTTGCGAAGTAGAAAATGAATGTGTTAGATGGTTTAAAGGAATAGTTGTAAGGAAGATTAGCTTGTTCTGGTTTGTTTAAAATAGCGTTGCCAGACGTTGTAGAGTCTTTTGTCTTCGTCAGACATGCTGGGTTGTTGGATGTTGTTTCGGAAATAGTATTCTTTCTCTTGATAGATATAGAGTTCCTTGGGTGCTCCCCAAAGGAGAAAGAGGTCTACATCAAAAATTACTGAGCGTTTATTGATTTTGGTGAGAAATAAGGGGATTGCGTCAACATAGAATTCGTTGTTTATTCTATAATTTTCTTCGATCATGAGTTTTGCTGCTGTAAAAAAGTCTTTTGAATTTTTAAAATAAAAACTAGCCACTACAGCATGATCTTTGTACGGATCATCTGATATGGGTTTTTTTACAGAAATGTCTTTTATAGTAAGATTGTCTTCAGCCAGTTTTACCCAACCATAGGAATGAGGATTTTCTTTGAGCATGATACGTTTTGTAAATGTCCAGATAATTGCGTCAATTTCCGGGTCTTCTTTGAGTTTGTTATAGTTGTCTTCGTTAATTAGGCTACTATTATCACATGCGGCAATAAAGAGTTCCTCTTCCGGATCGAGATGGGATTCTGCGAGCATGCAGGTGCAAGCCTGTCCTTCTGTTGTGTAGTCTATGAGGATGATTATCGCTTCTGGTTTTTCTTTTTTTATGATTTTGTCGATCTGGTAGTCGTCAACGTGTTCTTTTCTTACTATAAAGATCCATTTGTCAGAAGGAGGCATCTCTCTGATTACCTTTGCAATCATAGGAATTCCTGAGACTGGAATAAGGGCTTTGGGCAAGAGGTGGCCTCCGTCTGTGAATCTGCTTCCGATTCCTGCCATAGGGATAAGGTTTGCCATTTTATTGCAGCATCTTCTGATAGGGATGATATGCTCGTTTGTCAAAGTAGTCCTGCCAGTAGACGAACTCTTTGTAGTTTGTTAGGGTGCGGATGGGTACGATCTTGTCGACTTCGAAGATGACAACCTTTCTTTTGGGGATGATGTTATTTAAGCAAGATAGGTAGTAGAGTTTTTTGTCGGGGTGTTTTTTCTTTTCTTCTTCGATGGCTTCAAAGAGGTCTGCTGATCGTCTGAAGATTGCTGTTCCTGTGAGTGCTTGGTCGTTGTAGGGGTTGTCTGAGATGGGTTGTTTTTCGATGATCTCTGTGACTTCGATGTTGTTTTTTATCTTTGCATAGGCGTAGGCGTTTGGATCTCTTAGGACGCATTCGTGGTGGCTGAACGAAAATAGGATTATATCTATTTCGAGGTGTTCCATGAGATGTGCGATCTTTCGTTCGTTGTAGTCGAGGATGTAGGTTGCTCCTGAGACGCAGACCGGGCTTTCGGGATTGATGAGGGATTTTGTTTGAAGGATTGTTTCTGCGTTTCCGTTCTTTTTTTCTTTGAGGAAGTGGAGTTCTGCGTTTGGTTGGTGGAAGAGGGGTATTTTTAGAAATTCTTCTTTGTGTTCTTCGAGTCCGATGAAGATGTTGCGTACGCCTTTTGGGTTTGAGTGGAACGAATAATGAATAAGGGGTTTGTTCATGACGGGGAGCATGAAATTAAGGTTATTAAATCCTACAGGTTTAAAGTCGCGTTCTCCTCCTGCAAGGGGAAAGATGTTTGTGACGTTGAGGTTTCGTTCATCAAAGGTGATAAAGTTGGGTGAGTGTTTGAGGAAGAATTCTGACCAGAACTTGTAGAGTTCATAATCACGGGGTGTTCCGAGGCAGATGAATTTTGGGAGTTCGTAGTTGAGGACTTTTAGGTTGTCACGAAGCATGAAGATAAAGGGGAGAGACATGTAGAATTCTCCTTTGACTGCGTTTGCGTCGTCTGCGATGAGTTCTTTTACGTATTTTTTGAATTGGGCTCCTGTTTTGAAGTAGTAGGTGCCGGTGGATGCATAGTCTGCCATGCGGTCTTCCTGGAAGCTTTGTTTTTCTCTTATGGCAGTGATGTAGTTGTTTTGGTCGACTTGCATGTAGCAGTAGTAGGTGTCGCCGAGTGATGCGGGGTGGAATCCTTTGAAGCTGATGATTGCTCCGTCGGGTTGTTTTTCTTTGATCTTTTTCTGGAAGTCTTCGAAGTCCCATTCCTGGATGAAGTCGCAGTAGTTGACAATGACCTCTTCGTCGTCTGCTATTTTGTCGAAGGCAACCTGGCTTCCGTATGCAGGTCCTTTCATGTAGGTGTCATTTATGGTTACGATTGTGCAGTTTGGTGCGATGCGATTTAGGATCTTTTTTACATCGGTTGTTTCGAGGTGTTGTTCGTGACAGACGAATATGAATTCGCTGTCTCGCGGGAAGTAGTCGACGACGTGTTCGATCATCGGTTTTCCGTCGAGTTCTAGTAAGGGTTTTAGGGGAAGGTATCTGTTGAAGCGTACGCCTTTTCCGCCCATGGGGATTAGTATTTTCATGGTAGCCACCTCTCTATATGGTCTGTGAGAACTGCATCTACTGGATGTTCTTGTAGGAGTTGTTTTGTGTGTTCTACTTCGTCTCGTTTTAGGAGTTCGGGTGATACGATGCAGATCTTGAAGTGTTCTCTGAGTTTTTGGAATGCGTTGTTGTCTGTTGGGAGTTTTGTGAAGTTGTCGATGAAGATCCAGTCTGCTTTTCCTTTGAGGTTGAGACAGGTTTGGATGTCTTCCCATTCTGAGAAGCGGCCGGCCATCTTTGTGAGGCCTTTGTTCATATATTTTACCATGAAGGGTGGTGTGACGCTGAGGAGGAAGAAGTTTTGGATGTTGTGTTTTTGGATGAGTTCGAGGATTTTTTCTTCGATGCCTTCTGATTTTGTTTCTGCGACGAGTAATGAATGGTTGTAGTGTTTGAGCCATTCTTCGAAGTCTACGCCGTCCTGAAAGGGGTCGTGGTGGAGGATCAATCTGTTTCCGTAGGGGCGGATGTCTATCTCTACTCCGCACTCTTTTGGTGTGGCGTTGAGTTTTTCTATAGTGTTTACTCTGTGGTTTATGATGATCATCGTATTTTTCCTATGCGCATTCTTAGTACGTCTGCAAAGAAGCTTCGTATGGTTGAGAGTTTTGAGTAGATCGAATGTGCCCATTTTGAGATGCCGTGCATGCGTTGTTCAAAGACGACGGTGAAGCTTCTCACTTTGTATCCTTTTTGGAGTGCTTTGTATTGGATGTAGAGATCGTAGCTGAATCCGAGGGGGGGTCGTTTCATTGTTTGGAGGAGTTCTCTTGGGAATATCTTGGGTTGTCCGTTGATGTCGTCGAAAATATGGAGGAGGATTAGGGAGGCGTAGGTTGAAAGCCCGTAGGTGAGGACGAGTGGTTTCCAGTCTCTTCCTTTTCTGTTTCCTTTTATGAGTGTTTTTCGTTTGTTAATCTTTCTGAAGAGGTTGTATCCTTTGAAGACGTCTTCGGGGCTGCATTGGAGGTCTGCGTGACTCCATCCGATGAGTCTTCCGTCGCATGCTTTGAGTCCCTGGTGGATGCCGTAGCCGTAGCCGATGTTTTTTTTTACAGTTACTATTTTTATGAAGCCGTTCTGTTTCTTTTTTGTTTCTTTTTTGAGATAGTCTGCTGTTTCGTCGCGTGATCCGTTGTCTACGATGACGAGTTGGAACGGGATGTTTGCTTTTGCTTTGCTGTATCGTTCGATAAGTGAAGGCAGGCTTTTTGCTTCGTTGTATGCCGGTACGACTATTGAGAGTTCATAGGTTGATTCCATGGTTGTTCATTCCTCTTTTCCAGTAGTCTGCGGATTCCTGGAGTTGTTGTAGGATAAGGCTTTCTGTTGGTTCTCGTTCTCTGAATGCGAGTTCAAGAAGGAGGAGTGCGTTTTTGGCTCCGTATTTTTCGAGCATAGGTAGGAGTGTTTCGGGTCTGATCTTTCCTTTCATGTTGTTCTCTGTTGTGAAGGGAAGATGGGCGGATGTTCCTGCCATGACCTGTTTGAGGTGGATAAGTGGGGAGATTGCTGCGAACTTTTCTACCCATTTTGCATAGTCGTGGTCGTCAGGGTTTTGAGAGGAAAGGTCTCCGTGGCTGACGTCGAGGCAGATGAGGATGGGGATTGCGCTTCCCTGGAGGAGTTTTTGTATGCGTTCTGTTTCGGCGATGGTTTCTCCGTATTCGCGTTTGACGCTCATGGGTTCCCAGCTGAGGTATTGAAGGCCGATCTGTTTTC